>JAYENT010000117.1:0-6634 GCA_034722245.1 Chloroflexota bacterium | reverse complement strand
GCCTCGCTGCGTCCCACGACCGTGACCGCATGTCCCTTTTCTACCAGCCGATCCACGACCGCCCGCCCCACGCTGCCCCTGCCGCCCGTGACCAGCACTCGCATATATATCCCTCCACAGTTATCAAGAAAACTCACCTCTCCAACGCCCTCTAGTATAGAACGCGAGAGGGCACTGTCAAGGCAAACGCCTCAGGCTCCGCCGTGAACAGGCGGGGCTGGTGGCTAATCGACTAAAGAAACCGCGAAGCGGCTCTCGGATTCCCCCAGCACCGGCTCTTTAGGCCGGTGCGAAAAAGACCAGCCAGCGCCACTTCCTCAAGGCTGAGTACATTCCATCAAGGGAATCATGTAGCGTATCCAGAGGGTGCACGCAGATGTTGTAGATCATTAGCCATTGCTCGTCCGCGCAGGCGCCCTTAGGACTGCAGATGGCAGCGCCATTCTGCAAGGCCACGAAGGTGGCCCGATTGGCCGTAGGCCTGTGCAATGAGACTTTAGTCCATGCACCACCGGGGCGCCGAGTGAACTCGGGCGCGGAGGCGCTTCGCGCCGGGCGTCGACCTGCGTCGACGCATCTGGATGGCGCCCAAGGCCGCGCTCGCGCTACTCCTGCCAGCCAGTTCTTTCTTTCTAATATGTCCGATCAGTCTAACAGACTTTGCGTACACCCTATCCAGAATCCCGTTTGCCTTTGGCGCCCACATCGCCCATAATCCAACCGCGTATTCACCTACACAGAGGAGCAAACAACATGGTCACCTTCCCCAAACTCACAACAGAGGAGAGAGAAAGCCTTCTCGAGCCACCGCGCGGCCAGGCATCTATTATACTGGACACGGACACCTATAACGAGATCGACGACCAGTTCGCCCTCGTCTACGCCCTGCTGTCGGATAACCTGGAGATAAAAGGCGTGCACGCCGCCCCCTTTCACAACGTGCGCTCCAGCGGGCCGGCCGATGGTATGGAAAAGAGCTATCAGGAGATCCTGCACATACTGGAGATGATGGAATACGCGGATACGATCCCGGCACTGAGGGGCTCGACTACCTATCTGCCCTCGCACATCGAACCGGTCCCCAGTCCCGCCGCTGAGAGGCTCGCGGAGGAGGCCCTATCTCACGAGGATGAGCCCCTGTATGTGCTGACCATCGGGGCCATCACCAACGTGGCATCTGCCCTGCTTATGGAGCCCGAGATCATCAGGCACATCGTGATCGTCTGGCTGGGCGGACAGCCGTATTATTGGCCCACGGCCAAAGAGTTCAATCTGAGACAGGACGTGCCCGCCGCGCAGGTCGTTTTCGATTCGGGCGTGCCTCTGGTGCACATCCCCTGCAAGAACGTGGCGGAACACCTGCGCACCACGCTGCCCGAGATGCAGGCCTACGTGCGCGGCCAAGGAGCCGTTGGCGACTACCTGTACCAGATCTTTAAGGACCATCGCGAGGATCATTTCGCTCACTCAAAGGTGATCTGGGACGTCAGCACGGTAGCCTATATGAACGAGCCCCAGTGGGTGCCGACGGCGCTGCGCCCCTCCCCCGTCCTTCTCGACGACGTCACCTGGGGCGAGGCGGACGCCACGCGCCACCGCATACGCGCGGCCTACGATGTGGATCGGGACGCGATCTTCCGGGATCTCTTTTGCAAATTGGCCGAGCAAGCGGAATAGGCTACCAGAGCCCCTGGGCGTGGCCCACAAGGAAAGCCGAACCGATACAGAACACGGCGACCATCTCGATGACGTCTCGCCGCTGGAGGCCGTCTGAAAGCTCTCGCTGGGAGGCGGTCGTGATAGTGTAGAAGACAAGAAGCAAGAGCGCGCCTCCGACGGAGGCAGAGAGGGGATAATAGGTCAGGGCCCACATGACCTCCCCCATGGCGAAGCCCGTCAGCGCCGCATAGAGCCATACCCGGCCAAGATCGTGCTCCTGGCGCAGGGGTCGTAACGCCAGGGATGTCCCCACAAGAAACGCCCCAGCGGCCGCCAAGACAGCCTGGGTACGGGCTCCGCAAAGGACGGAAAAAGCCAACAGCGCCATCACGTACGTGGCGGCGTTGAGCACGAGAGAACTGAGATCGCGGGCCGCCCCCACCGTCCCGACGCTATGCCGCTCCAGGACGACGATGAAGGCCAGCATCAAGCCCGTCAGGGCGATGAGCACAAAGCGAGAGCTCCACCATCGCAAGCCGGACAGCAGGGACAGGCTCAAGGCGACGAGGGAGGCGGGGAGGGGACAGAAGGTCAGCGTGTAGGCTAGGGAGCGTCCCTGCACGCGGGGATGGGCCCGCATCACGGCATCCGTCCCCACACAGGCCAACGCCGCCACCAACACCCCCAACTGGGACAGGGCGCTGAAGTAGAGTTCCACGTCCACCCCCAGAAGGGGGAAGACGAACCGCCATTCGGGCAGGGGAATAAGAAAGACGAGGATCATCGCCAGGAGCACTATGTTTATCGTGATACCCAAACGGTCCCTATGCGACACCCTTCTCTCCCCACAATGCAACCTGAGCAGAGGGATTCTAAAAGGGGAGGTGCCGTCTGTCAATTGGCGCCTCCCAGTCTCTTGCTATAACCGATGTGCCTCGCCCTATGACCGACGGCAGAGTCTCAGCGGCCGAGATAACGTAAGCCCTCAGAGCTCCGCGTTGTTGCGCGAGGCCGCCAATTCCTTAACCCGCGAAACAAATTTGGAGACGGGCATAGCGCCCAGATCCTCCTCCGTGCGCAGACGCACGGAGACGGTCTCGCTCTCCACCTCCCGGTCCCCGACGATGAGCATATAGGGTACCTTCTCAATCTGCGCGTTACGGATCTTGCCGCCCATGCGCTTTCCGCTGTCGTCAACCTCCGCGCGGAGCCCGGCGGCTTTCAGCGTCTCCATCACCCCCTCGCAGTAAGAAACGTGGCGATCGGCGATGGGGATGAGCTTGACCTGCACGGGCGCCAGCCAGACGGGGAACGCGCCGCCATAGTGCTCGATGAGCACGCCAAAAAAGCGCTCCAAAGAGCCTAGCAGGGCACGATGCACCATATAGGGGCGATGCTCCGCCCCATCCGCGCCCACATAGATCATATCAAAGCGCTCGGGGAGGTTGAAATCGAACTGGATGGTGGTCATCTGCCACTCGCGGCCCAGCGCGTCTCTGATCTTCAGGTCGATCTTGGGCCCATAGAAGGCGCCGCCACCCTCGTCGAGTTCGTATGGCAGCCCCTCCACCTCCAGCGCCTTGCGCAGCGAGTCGATGGCCTGTTCCCAGCGCCCCGGCTCGCCCACGGCCTTTTCCGGCCGTGTGGCCAAATAGGCCTCAACATCCTCAAAGCCAAAAGCGCGCCACAAAGCCAGGGAGAAACGCAGAACGCTCAGAATTTCATCCTCGATCTGCTCTGGCGTACAGAAGATGTGCGCGTCATCCTGGGTAAAGCCCCGCACGCGTAGGAGGCCGTGAAGCACACCGCTGCGCTCGTAGCGGTACACAGTGCCCAACTCGGCCCAACGCAGGGGCAGTTCGCGGTAGGAGCGCCGCTGCGCTTGATACACCAGGATGTGGAAGGGACAGTTCATGGGTTTGATGTAATAATCCTCGCCCTCAATATCCATGGGCGAGTACATGCCCTCACTGTAGAAATCGAGATGGCCAGACGTCTCCCAGAGCTGGGCGCGCCCAATGTGCGGCGTATAGAGTATCTCATACCCCGCCTCATAATGCCGCTGGCGCCAGAAATCCTCCACGATGGTGCGGATGCGCCCACCCTTGGGGTGCCAGTGGATCAACCCCGCTCCCGCCCGCTGATGGACGCTAAAGAGATCCAGTTCCTGCCCCAGACGGCGGTGATCGCGCTCCTCAATCTCCCTCAGCCTCTCCTTATAGGCCTCCAGATCCTCCTTGCTGCGCCAGAGCGTGCCGTAGATGCGCTGCAGCATGGGCCGTTCCTCATCGCCCCGCCAATAGGCTCCGGCCACGTTGAGCAACTCCAGAGCATCGGCCTCAAGCTGGCCCGTATTGTCAACGTGGGGGCCCCGGCACAGATCGACAAAGTCGCCATGACGGTAGATACTAATGACCTCGCCCTCATCCATCCCTTCGAGCAATTCCAGCTTATACGGCTGATCGGCGAACAGCTCGCGTGCCTCTTCCTTCGATATCTCCCGACGGACGAATTCCTTCTCCGCCCCGATGCTCTCCTTCATCAACTGCGTGATCTCTTCCAGATCCTCAGGCGTTAGAGGTCTGGGAAGATCAAAGTCATAGTAAAAACCGTCCTCTATGGCCGGCCCGATGGCCAACTTGGCCTCGGGAAACAACTTGATCACCGCCTCGGCCATCACGTGGGACGCCGAATGCCTCAATACGTCCAAATCGAATTCTGCCATACTGATTCACCCTCCAAGGGAGCAAACGCCCTCGCGCCCGCCCCTGCATACTAGATGTGCGCTATCCTATAACCAACGCCCAGGGTGATCCCTGGGGCCACTAGTCAGAAGCCTCTGCATCTCTCCTCCTTGCCCAGAAGGCCAAGCAAAAAGCCCCTCATCCCATGGGACGAGGGGCTGACCTCACGTGGTTCCACCCAATTTCCACGCTCCATCAAAAGATGGACCGTGCTCATTGTGGCCAATAACGGGGCCAGCGGGACTTTATACTAGGAGAGATCCCGTTCCAAAGCCGACTCACAGGTGGTCTTGGCCGCCTTCCGGTCGAGAAAGGTCTCAATCCGTGCCTTTCATTCCCTGTCGCCTTGCGGACGGCTACTTGCCCTGATCAACGCCTGTTCTAACTATTCGCTTGTCATACACACTATAGCACGAAACAAGGTAAGGAGCAATTCCGACAGCGCCGATTCTCGCCCCTACGTCTCTGTCGGGCCCTCACACCTCCGTTGGCCCCAAGGTGGTGAAAATAGTGCCAAAGTTCATCTTTTTCACCGGCGCGGGGGTCTTCTCCGTCCACGTCTCCCCATCCCAGCGAAAGATGCGATTCGTGTGCTGGTCCTCGCCCTGGCCGGCCTCCTCGTCGATGGTACCCAGGTAGCGCCAGAGGCACTCGCCATCCGAACGGGTGCCGCCATGGTGCCAGTGGCCGGGCAGCAGGGCCGCATAGCGCCAGGCGTTGGACTGATAGTTATAGATGGCGTGCAGCCGCTTCACCGGGCCCCTATAGTAAGGGGCATCCTGGTGATAGAAGTCGGTATTGACGTTCCAGCCCCCCAAAAAGTGCAGCTCGCCCCGCCACACGTCGCCGGAGCCGTCGGTGACAGGATGAGGACAGGGCGTCACCACCTGCCACGTGTCCGTCTCAGGGTTGTAGCGCTGATTGAGGCCGCCGGGATAGTCGTTCTGCGGTCCCTTGCACTGGGTGTTCCCGGTGGCATAGTAGAGCCAGCCATCGTGCAAGCTGGGGCAGGGGAAGGACTGGGAATAGGGCGCGTCGGCCACGTCCGTGTCCCACGTGCCGTCCTCCAGATCGTAGCGCCAGTTCCAGCTCACGCGGTGAAAACGCCCCTCGGCATCGTCGCCACCAAACAGAAAGACGTAGCGACCTTCGTAAACGGGGTAGAATTTACCCAACTTGCTGCGGGCGGCGGGCATGGCGGACAGCACCGTCCACTGGTCATCAGCGATGTCATAAGCCTGCACGTAGGACACGCAGCCGCTGTGGGCCTCGGTCTTGCCGCCAAAACAATAGATCACGCCCTCGTGCAAGGTCCAGCCGGCCCCCTGGACGGCGTAGGGCATGGGCGCCAGCTCGCCGCGCACGCTGCTGTACCAGCGATCCTCATCTATGCTGTAGACGGTGGTGTCACGGACGGTGTGGGAATCCTCGATCTTGCCGCCGATGGCCCACAGGAAACGGCCCTCGGTGCTCTTTATAGGCATGGTGCACCTCCTCGTTGGTTATGGTGTTGGCAGATGGCGGCGTCAGGGCAGGGCGATTTTCCCCGCTCACTATATCAACATTTAGGCTGGCGTTGGCGCGAGTTCTCGCACATCCACTTGCACGTGAGCGCGAACCGCTTCCTCCGCCTCCTCCAACAGCTGGGCAGTGACTTCCTGGGAAACATAGGCCTCTCCGCAATTGGCACATACCTGGGCGGGTACATTCTTAAAGACCAAAAGCGTTTGACCTCGCTCCAGGGTTACTGTCGTATGACCAGGTTGGGTCTCTCCATGTTTACAGATCACACACTTCACTATTCTCTCCTCACCTCAAAACCTGGCTCCCACCGATCCAGATCTGGCTCATATACTGCAATGACAATCGTGACACCTTCATCTACATCGTTTGCAGCCACTATATGTATGGGGCGCGAGCCAGTCCATCCTAACACCAAGCGACTGGGATAAGGCTTATCGCCAGGATACGTCTCAATGATCTTGCCCGTCGACAGTGCCTGACGCACGTGGTCTTCGCTGATTTCACGTTTTGATACTTTTGTATGTCGATGATGATGTGGTCATACAAAAGTATCAAACAAACATACGCCGGATCGCGTGCACCCGAAATATCAAACGTTCAATATCCATCACTGCAGCATCCTCAAGTCGTGCGTCACAGAACACTCAATCGCGATGAATATCCTGAGGTATCAAAAAGATCCCGTACGATCACGGATATTCTACTCA
>JAYENT010000116.1:0-6651 GCA_034722245.1 Chloroflexota bacterium | reverse complement strand
TCACGCAAACCGCCAGCGGTAAACGCCCCAGCCAAGCCCTGAAGCCAGGATGGCCAGCGCGCCTATGCTCACAACCAGGATGCGCTCTTCGATGCGCTCCACGATGCTCTGATCGACAGTCGTGCCGCGAAAGGAGGCATCGACAACGGGGGCCATGAGGTTGTCAACCGGTACATGGTCATCTGTGAGAAGCACATAAGGCTCCCGCTGCATATAGTCGCGCAACTCCTCCTCAGTCAACGGCGTATAGTCCTCGGACAGTGCGGACAGATCTACGGGATGATGGCTTGCTAACAGCACAAACGTAGTGCGCACGTCGTCGCGCCAGGAAGGGCTGGAGGGAATCACCACAACGTGGGGGAACACCCGCTGCAGGGTGCCCACAAAGGCACGAAAAAAGTGACCATAAGGCCCGCCGTCGACGATGTTGACCAGATAGAGACCATCCTTGCGAAGGACGCGATCCACCAGGCGGTCGAACTCCAGCGTGGTCAGATGATAGGGCACGGAAAAGTCGTTGAAAGCGTCCCCAAAGACGACGTCAAAGGAATTGGGTTCTGCCTCCCATGACAGATAATTGCGCGCATCCATGCTAAAGGTCTTAATCCGCGTATCCTCTTCCAAACCAAGGTGCTGATATGCCACCTCGGTTACCTGGGGATCGATCTCTGCCACGACAATTTCACTTTCCGGCAAAGTGGCCTCCATGTAGCGTGGAAAAGTGTATCCCCCACCGCCGATGAAAAAGGCGTCCATGGCGGGATCCTCCTCGGCCAAGGGCTCAAGTGTCTGGGCATAGATCTGTTCATAGCCATAGGCGAGAAAGGTGGGATCGTCGACATCCGAATAGCTGTGCACCAGACGGTCCAGAAGCAATTCCTTGACCTGGCGTCCGCCTTTCTCGACCTCGTGCACGTTGATGCAGAAATAGTTGCTCTCCCGCAAACATTCGCTGCGCAAAAACCCTCCTTGCTGCAGACGAAAGATGCCAAAGGCGAAAAACCCCCCTATCACAAGCATCCTGAGCAGGGCGCGGGGCCACGATACGGCGCTCACGAACCAGAGCCCAAGCGCTAGCAAAAGCCCGGCGACGGCCAGAATTGTGGTCTTGGTCCCGAGATAGGCGATCAGGAAAAAGCCAGTGGCAAAGGTGCCCACGATGCTGCCGACAGAAGACCAGGCATAGATCTTGCCCACCGTGCGGCCGGTGCGCTCGAGATCGGTCAAGCTGAGCTTGACCACGATGGGGGATATGCAGCCCAGGATTAGAGAGGGCAACAGGAAAACAGCGCCGATATAGAGGACGATCCAGAGCATAAAGGGGGCATCAAAGGATAGCTGAAAGTCATGAAAGTCGTTGTTGAGCCAGAGGATGGCCAGCGTACTCAAAGAGGCGAGGGAAAACACGGCGCCCAGCATCGTCATCGACGCTCGCCAGTCGGCCAGACGCCCCCCGATATAGTTGCCCAGCGAGATGCCGGCTAAAATGACCCCGATAACGGAAGTCCAGGTATATAGGGACACCCCAACTCGAGGGGCGATCAGGCGGCTGGCAACTAATTCAATGACCATGACGCAGGCACTGCTCAAGAATACGAGGAGGTGGGGGCTCCACAGTTTCTGTCTGAGTTTCATGACGCCTCCATGAGGTCAAACCCAAATCGAATGATGTCAACCTAGTCCCCCCGATCAACACGTAGATTATAACAAGCAGAGACATTAGAAGCAATCGGCTCTCGGATAATGCGCGTGAAGCAGCGTCGTGGGCAAGCGTATTTCCACGAGAATGAGGTATCGGGTATAGTAGGTCAAAATCGACCATCTCGCCCGGTTCAGACGTTGCACTTTAATCGAGTCGTTCATATGTGGAAAACATGGGCCCAGCAGGTTCGGCCCCGGGCGTCGGCGCTGGTAAACGCAAGTCAGGAATCCCAAAAGCCGTGAATTGCAGACGGGAGGCCGAGGTTGAAAAGAGGGGCAAGCAGCGAGACGTCGGATGGCGCGCTGAAAACCCAGCGTGGGGTTGTCAAGTGGGTGTACAAGAGCATCGTCGCCTTGCTAGTTGAAGCCGCGCTGCTGATGATCTCTGTGGGGCGCTGGAACTGGTTCAGGGGATGGCTTCTCGTGGGACTATATGCCGCCGCCACAGTGGTCCAGTTCTTGGTGATGCCCCCTGATCTCCTGGCCGAGCGCTCCGGGATCGGGAAGGGTGCCAAGACGTGGGATATCGCCTTGGGGGGCCTGGCAGCCTCAATTCTGCCTATGACGACCTGGGTCGTCGCCGGGCTGGACGCGCGGGACGGCTGGAGCCCTCCCATAGCATCCGCGCTCTGGTGGTTTGGTCTTCTTTTGTTCGTGTTGGGCTGGTGCATCGCCCTGTGGGCCATGCACGTGAACTGCTACTTTTCGACCCTGGTGCGCCTTCAGGAGGAACGGGGGCAGCGCGTGGTGACGGAGGGTCCCTATCGCCAGGTACGGCATCCCGGATACGTGGGGGCCATCCTCTTTCAACTGGCCACGCCCGTGATACTGGGATCGTGGTGGGCCATGATCCCCAGCGGCCTGGCCGCTGCGCTGTACGTGGTGCGCACGGCGCTGGAGGACGAGACCCTGCACCAGGAACTGGCGGGCTATAAGGCGTATGCACGAGAGGTCAGGTATCGACTGGTGCCCGGGGTGTGGTAACCCCCACTGATCGGTCTATAAACCTCTTCGCCTGCGCCTAAAGGCCGCATAGTTACGTCATGAAGCCCCATCCGAGGGCTGCATGAGCCCCGGAGAGGCTTTGCCTTCTGATCACAGGGCTGAATCCCCGGGCGTTGGCTTGCCTGCCAGCACCGCCTATTCATGGCGGTGCAACATCCATTTCCGAAGCTAGCCCTTGCTCCATTCCCTTTCGGGGGATAGAATGAACGCCAAGGGATGATTACTTATCCTATCTCCACCGTTCACCGTGTTCAAGGAGGTTCTCCATGCGACAGCAACTCGATCTGGGCAGTGCCGAGGTCACGCCCACAGAGCCCATCGTGGTCGGTTCGTGATATTGGCAACGGTTTTTCCGAGGGATAACGAACAGATTTAAGGAGGCATCATGGACTATACATACACGGAAAAGTGGCCTGAGATCGTGGTGCACGTATATGAGGAGGACGGCATGCAACCAGGGCTCACCCTCGTGAACCTGAGCAATCACGCCGAGGGAGTGCCCATAACCGCCGTGGTCATTGACCCCCACGGCGAGGTGGTGTGGTCCTACCGGCGGTACAGCGATCGGCAAATGTGGGGTCGGCCCGCGGGCAACGCGCCCGATCTGCGCGGGGACGTGGACGTCAGGACCACCGACGAGGGCGTCCTCATCGGAGGCACCAACATCACGGAGGGCACGGCGCGCATCCACGCCGCCCTGGTGAGCTTGTGAGATGTGCTTCGAATTGCTCGTAATACGATATTGTGATAAAATGGATATATGTATTGTAATATATCTATCGATGGAGTAGACGTATGGAGACCGTGACCATCTCCACAAAATATCAAGTCGTAATCCCGAGTTCTATCCGTGAATCGCTGCCGATAGAACCCGGTCAAAAGGTTCGAATGATCCTTTATGATAATCGTATCGAGATGATTCCTGTCAGGCCCATTGGGGAAACCCGAGGATTTCTCAAGGGGATCGATACGTCCATAGAGAGAGAGCCGGATCGCGTATGAATGTAGTGGATTCTTCCGGTTGGCTTGAGTACTTTGCTGATGCTCCCAACGCGGATTTCTTTGCCCCCGTTATTGAGGACACATCTGGGTTAGTCGTATCCACGGTCAGTCTATACGAGGTTTTCAAACATATACTGCAGCAGCGAGATGAAGGAGATGCGTTGCAGGCCATAGCGGCGATGATGCAGGGGCAGGTGGTGGCACTGGATGCCAGGCTGGCGCTCAGCGCGGCCAGACTATCCATCGAGTATGGGCTGCCTATGGCTGACAGCATAATGCTCGCTACAGCGCGCGCCCAAAGAGCCACTCTGTGGACACAAGATGCAGATTTCGAAGGAATTGAGGGGGTGGAGTACATTGAGAAGTAGCGAGCCCTTCGCTGTCCACATCTCCCTTACCTCAAGGAGCCGCTATGACGGTGCTTGATCAGATCCCCTTCTCGCTGGACGCCGAGTCGTTGATGGCGCGGCTGCATATCGCCCCAGGGTCCGCTATGGAAGAGGAACTCCGCGAGCTCCTTCACGTGGCCACCGCGTGCGCAAGGCCAAAGGCCATGTACAAAGAGGCCTATGTAGAGACGGGGGACGATGACGAGGTGCGGCTCGACGGTGTCACCTTTACCAGCCGGCCACTGCGGATGAACCTGGATTCCGTGCACCGCGTCTTCGCCTATGTGGCCACCTGCGGTCGCGAGGTGGACGATGCCACTCCCGCGCCCGGGGACGTGCTCGAGGCCTTTTGGTGGGATACCATCAAGGCCGACCTGCTGACCGCCGCCCGCCAGTATCTGACGAATCATCTGAAGGCCCGTTATCACCTGAGAAAGATGGCCTACATGGGCCCCGGATCGGCGGACGCCACCGTGTGGCCCATCCAGCAGCAGCGCCAACTGTTCCACCTCCTGGGCAACGTGGAAGCCGAGATTGGCGTCCGGCTGACCGATTCGTTCCTCATGGTGCCCAACAAGAGCGTGTCAGGCATCCTCTTTACTACAGAAAAGGACTTCCGCAGTTGCCAGCTCTGCCATCGTGAGGACTGCCCGGACAGAAGGGCGCCTTTCGACCCGGAGCTTTGGGAGTCCATCGTCGAAAGCCGTTAGGTAACCCGTTATCTGGCGCAGCGTGCCCAGACATAGGCCTGAAGGCAGAACCAGATGCGGCCCATCTGAGCCCGACTCCTCACGCGGAGGGATTGAGAAGCGATGCCCATGAACGTAGAGATCAAGGCGCGTGTCCGCGACATGGTCGCCCTCAAGCGTCGGGTGGAGACCCTCGCTGAGGGCGAGGGAGAGATGCTCTGCCAAGAGGACATCTTCTTCCATGTGCCACAGGGAAGGCTGAAACTGCGCCTCTCGCCCGAAAGCCGCGGGCAGTTGATCTATTATGAGCGCGAGGACGCGACGGGCCCGACATCTTCCACCTACCATATCTACCCCACCAGCGACCCCGCCTCCTTACAGCAAGTACTTGCTGCCTCCCTCGGCGTGCGAGGCACAGTGCGCAAGCGCCGTCTGCTGTACTGGCTGCAGAACACACGCATTCACCTGGATCAGGTGAGGGGGTTGGGAGACTTCATGGAACTGGAGGTGGTGCTGCGTGACGGCCAGACGCCGACCCAGGGCCGAGCGAGAGCGCTCGAACTGATGGGGCGTCTGGGCATCGCGGAAAGCGATCTGGTGGAGGGGGCCTATATCGATCTCCTGGAGAAAAAACGACCATGAGTGAGGAAGCCATATCCGCTGCGCCGCCAGGCCTCCCGCACGCGTTGCAGACTGGCGGCGTTGATGAACCAGTTGTTGGGGCGCAGAGCCATCACGTGCACCGGCTGCATCGCTTCCCTTTTCAACGTGGCGGAATCCGGCCCCTGTGCTGCAGCCAGCGGCGCAGCATCTCGGCCCTCTCATTGCGGCCCAGGGCACGATAGGCCCGATACTCGTAGACCAGCGACAGCACGGGCACCCGCAGGCCCTCGCCCTCCACCCAGCACCTGTAGCGCGCCACGTCCACGGGCTCCTCCCAACGCCCATCGTCCAGGCGCTTTTGCAGGGCGCCCATGATCTCCACCTTTACGCCCCCGATCTCCAGCGCACCCAAGTGGGAGCGTATGCGCTCCGACGCGGCGTAGCGCACGGGCGTCACCACGCAGTCGGAGAAGCGGCGTTCGATCTCGTAGGCGCCGTCCCTATCGGTCTGGATGTCGATGTCGTGCACCGCCACGGGCACGCCCTGCAGGGCCATGCCCAGACTTCCCGTGAGGGCCCAGGTAACCCGCCCGTCCTCCAACCGAGCGCAGAGCGTTTGTAGGGCGGTGAGATGCTGTTCGGCTATCATGGCTTGCCTTTGGCCAGGAATGGGCCTATATTATAGCCGATACAGCTTGAGGCGACCAAGGCCTGTTCAGAACGAATTTTGCATCTGGCCGTAACTTTTTCCGCCTTCTACCGTCACATTAGTGAGTGTGTGGATAGTGCTGGGCGAAGGATCGACACGTCTCGCGCGCAGCATGTTCCGCGCTCGCGAAGTGGATTATGGCGAACCGAAAAGAAGGAGGCTAGGATATGCAGCGTAAATGGTTGTTAGTGGCTATCAGTTTTCTGCTGATCGTGGGACTGGTCGTACCCCTGGCCGCCGTGGCTGAGGAGATTGAGGAGGATGGGGACAACGATGAAGAAGTCGGAGCCATGCGACACCCAGTGGGCCTATGGTTGGCCGAGTGGCTGAAAGAGCTCGGCTGGCTGGAGGAAGGGGAAGAAAACAATTCAGTAGACCCCTACGACCAGGTTATGGGCTGGCACGATGAGGGCTTTGGCTTTGGCGAGATCATACACGCCATCACGGCCAAGATCTTTCTAGAGCAGATTCAGACCGACAACGACTCTGTCCTCACCGTACAAGATCTCCTGGACAAAAGGGAAGACCAAGGCTGGGGCGAGATCTGGCAGGA
>JAYENT010000115.1:0-6683 GCA_034722245.1 Chloroflexota bacterium | reverse complement strand
TCACGTGATCCGGCTCTGCTATCTCCGCCTTGAGCGCGGTGGCGATGATGCCCACGCCCAGGGGCTTGGTCAGAACCAGCACATCGCCCACTCTTGCCGCGGCCTTGGTGGCGATGTGATCGGGATGGACGAACCCCACCACCGCCAGGCCATACTTTGGCTCTTCGTCTATCACCGTATGGCCCCCCGCCAGCACGCCGCCGGCTTCCCTCACCTTGTCGGCCCCTCCGTGTAGGATCTCGCTTACCATCGCGGAAGGAAGATCGATGGGGAAGCCACAGATGTTGAGCGCCAGAGCCACCTCACCCCCCATGGCATATACGTCGCTCATGGCGTTGGTGGCGGCGATGGCGCCATAGTCATAGGGATCATCGACGATGGGGGCGAAGAAGTCGATGGTCAAGATCATGGCCCGTTCATCGCTGATGCGATATACGGCGGCATCATCGCTCACCTCCAAGCCGACGAGGAGATCAGGATATTTTTCAGCGGGAAACATCCCACTCAGCGGGCGCAGCACCTGCGCCAGGGGCTCAGGGCCCATTTTGGACGCTCAACCCGTGCCGCTGGCCAGCGCCGTTAAGCGGATTTCCTCCGACATGGGGATTCCTTTCTATACGTCATCAGTGTAGTAACCATAAGTGCGTGAAATCGAGGCAATGCTCCAAAAACCGAACCACACGGGGCTACAGCATAGCCCTTTGCAGCGGCAGTTGCTCCTCCATGCTCAACCATCAATGGCGATCTTGGCTCCTCCGCCGGCTGCGGATCTACACGTGCTCACGTGTACTCCCTCCGTGCCAGAGAGACCATCTGTTTCGAAACCCAGTTGACCAGAAACCTGAGAGGCATCACATAGTAGAGCAATTTCATGCCAAAATCGGGAATGATCAGATGCTTCTCCTTCTGGATGCCCTCAATCAACGCATTCGCTACCTTCTCCGGGCTCGCTGGCGGAGCGGTAAACAGCTTGACCAGTCCCCAGGCAATGAATTCTGCCGGGCGTTTCAGCCCCTCTGGCTTGACGGCTCCCGTTATCATTTTGGTCTCTAGGGGTTTGGTCTTATTCTCCTCCTCAAGCATGGGGGTGTCAGTGTCGAAAGGAAACATAACGGAAACCATGATATTGTAGGGCGCCAATTCGCCTCTTAATACCTCCGACAGCCCACAAACAGCGAACTTTGAAGGGGAATAGGAACTGTACCCAAAACCTCCAATGTATCCTGCCACAGAGGAGATATTGACTATGTGACCAGCCCCATTGGCTTTCATATGGGGGAGGACGGCTCTAATCATGTAGAGGGTGCCCAAGTAGTTGATTCCCATCTCGTCCTCGAATGCGGAGAGAGGAAGCGCTTCAAAGTAGTTCGAATGGCAGATGCCTGCCGAATTGACCAGGACATCGGGTGAGCCAACCTTTTCTACGATGGTAGCAATGACCTTTTCTACCTCTCGATACCTTCTAACGTCCGCAGAGAAGGCCTCAAACAGTTGATTCTCATCAACCTTTTCTTTCTCGATCTCTCCAAGCGCTTGGGCCAACCTCTCCTGATTTCTGGCTATAATAAAGACGTTGGCTTCCCGTCGCGCCAACAGTTTAGCGGTGGCAAAGCCAATGCCACTTGAGCCACCACTAATAACAACATTCGCTCCCCGGAAGTTCATTTCCTATCCCTCCTGGCAAAAACTGGGCGGCGTTCAGTGCGCCCCTTCATAGATGGCGGCGGTAGACGCGATGATTCTTGTAGGGCTTGGCGCCGAGATTCCGCAAATCGCGCCGCATCTGTACCGCCGTTTCCGCTACCTGGGTCAACTCAGCATGCTCGAAGCCGAAACTGCCATGAACGGTTTTCTCCATTTCAGAGTAGAGTAGCGCGTTGCCGCCCAGCCCCTGGAACTCGGACAAGATGCCTATTCCGTTAAAGGCGATCCATTTTGTGCGCCGCATATCCCGCAGCAAGTGGAAGATGCCCAGGGGGAGAAGGCGCCCGTTCGCCCGCTGTAGGCCCGCCGAGACGTCGGGGAAGCCAAGGAGGAAACCCACGATATCGCCCTCGTGCGTGATGAGCTTGATGAGACGGGGATTGGCCACTAGAACCAGATCGCGGAACACAAAGTCTATCTCCCGCTCGGTGAGGGGGTAATACTCCCAATTATCCGAAAAGGACTCATTGTAGGCCTGTCCGATGTGATTCCTCCACTTTCTCAGATCCCACTTTGTGCGGACCTCCTGTATCACAAGGTTCCGTAGTCGTTTGACGCGCTCGGCGACGCGGTGAACCCGCTCCGGCAGCCGAAAGTCGTCTACTTTTATGTAGGTCGATACAAAATCGACTTCCTTTTCAAAACCAAGGTTCTCAACCAGGCGGCGGTAGTAGTCATAGTTGTAGTTCATCATCCCCATCATCTGGCGATGCTCGGTCCCTTCGATTTGGATACCATAGCCATCGAAGGGGCTAAGCCCTTTGGGCCCAACCAGCTCATCGAGTCCCCTGGCACGCGCCCACGCAAACACGCGCTCAAAGAGCGCCGTCGCCGCCTCCTGGTCGTCCTCACACTCAAAGTGGTAGAACTGGGCTTGCCGCACGCCGTGATGCTCGTTGAAGCGATGGTTCACCAGGGCGGCGATACGGCCCACGTCTCTTCCATCTCGCACAGCGATGAAAAAGTCGGCCTCAGAGTGCTCATAGAAAGGATATGCCTGGCGATTCAGCCTGGTTTTGACGTCGATGCGCAACGGGGGGACCCATTGTGGACAACCAGCATAGAGCCGGAAGGGGATGTCAATGAAGCGCCGCACCTGCGCCTTGGATTCTGTATCTATCTCTTCTATCCTGATCATAAGAGTCTCCTCTGCCTAGGCCGTAGCCACTCATGACGATTTAAGGCGGTCGCGTTTCGCTGGGTGGGGCCGAACCTCATATTACAACACCTTACACAAAAAAGGTGTCGATTATACGAGCCACACTACAGCATGATCTTTCTACACTCCAAGAAACGAAAAACCCCTCGGGAACCCACTCAAGAATCGGTTTACACGCCAAAGGAACTTTGATGGGCAGGCTTCGCTCGTCGGCCGTGAATGGGGACGAACTGCGCCAGCTAGGTTTTCCTGAAATTCAGCAACCGTCCTCTCTCTATCTTCCCCTCATGAACAACCTGCCCGGAGTATTCGCCTTCCAAAGCAAACCCAATCGCTCTCACTTCATCTTTGAACTGCTCTATAGCGCCTAGGCTTGTATGGGTGGGGTAAACGGAAATCAAAGCGTTCTTTTTTGCCAGCCCCCTGACTTTTCTGAGCAGACCCTTAGTCCTTTTCTCTCCGCTCCCTCTCGATCTGCGCCTCCCATTGACCGACGTCCACAACAATTTGCCTCCTTGCATTTCTGTTGCAGAATACATTCAAGTGTACAGTTGTTATTCGCCTATCTCCGATGCCCCCGGCTTCTCGGCTTTTAGCAGCCGCACATAATCCGATAGAAAAGGATGGCTGACAAAACCATCAAACCCCTGGAGAGCCAGCATCCCCTCCAGATCCAAGGATAGGAACTCACTCGCCAGCTCGCATTCGAAGCGTTGAAAGGCCCAGCGGAACGGAAACGATTGGTGGTCCAGATCGAACTCGCTATAGTCCAGAATCCAAAAGGTGCCGCCCGGTTTCAGGGCGCGATGCACGTTGGACATCACCTTCTCCTTGTCCTCGTCCTCGAAGCCGTGTAAGGTGAAGGCGATGAACGCCCTGTCGAACTCTCCCTGAAAGGGCAGCGCTTTTTCCGCGCGGCGGTTCAAAAAAGTCACCTGAGGATAGGCTTGGCATCGCCGCCGGGCCTGCTGGAGCATCTCCTGGCCGATATCGACGCCGACGATGCGCCCGGTGGACCCCAGCGCCCCTGCCATTATGCAGATGTTGCGCCCGGTCCCCGACCCCAGGACGAGGATCGCATCTCCCCGCTGGATACTCATTCGCTTGATGGCCCTTTCCATGAAGGCTTGATACCGTCCCAGTAGCAGCAGGTCCATCATCAAGTCGTAATGACGTGCCATCCATCCTCCAAGCTCGACGCGGCTCCTTTGTGACATAATGTTCCTTCCTCGTCCTACAATTGTCGCCCGACGCCGGCGGAAAAGTTATCAGCAACCCTACTGCCCCATAGGTAAACAGAGTGTACTTGAGGAATGCCTCAGCGCAAAATGCACCTAGCGGGAGATTCGGCCAGACACACGCACAACTATGGGCTCTCAGGGGCGATTTTCGCATTGAGAGCCCATAGTTCGCTCTGCCTCCGAGGAGGGAGTTTGTCCTCGGATATTGGGGTCAGCCAGCGATGGTACAAGGGCCGGCCCCGCGCTCGCCCTATATCAGGTCCAGATCCTCCAGGATCTCTCCCAGTTCATCCTTCTCCGCGTCCGTCAGGGGTACTAACGGCAGGCGCGGTGGGCCGCCATGCAGCCCCATCAGGTCCATGGCCGCCTTGGCCACGGAGACGTACAACGTGCCTCCCATTAAATCAGGTGCGGGGAGGGCGCTCGTGTTGGGCGCATGGGCGGCGGTCATCTTGCCCACGAAATCGTCCAGCGGGGCGATCCCGTCGATTGCCTCCATCAAGCGATCCATATCACGGCTCTCGCCGGCCTCGTAGACCTGGTACGACAGCTGGGGCGCAAAGTTGCCTATCCAGGTGACAAAGCCCAGACAGCCGTACACGACCTCAAAGGAGTACATCACCTCTCCCAGCCCGCACAGGGTGGCAATCTTGGCCGGGTCCAGCGTTCTTATCATCTGGCGGTAGTACGTGATGTGGGGCGTGTTCTCTTTGAGCCCGATGATATTCTCGATCTCCGACAGCCTGGCCATCAGTTCGGGATTGATCCACGAACTGGAGACGGCGGGGTTGTTGTAGATCTTGATCCCGATGTCCACCGCGTCGGCCACGGCCTTGAAATGCTCATACATGCCCTCGTTCGTGGGAATGTGATAATAGGGCAGCACCAGTTGCACGCCGTCGGCCCCCACCTCCTCCGCGTAGCGGCACATGGCCACGGTCTGGGGCGTGCCCGCCTGGGCGGTGCCGGCGAAGACGGGCACGCGCCCCGCCACTTCCTCCACCACCGTGCGGATGACGGCCTTGTGCTCGTCCTCCGAGAGGGCATAGAACTCGCCCGTGCTTCCCACCGGCGTCAGGATAAAGTCCTTGCCCTCAATCTCCTCAACGAGAAAGTTCACATTCTCTTTCAGTCCCTCCAGATCAAGCGCGCCGTCCTCTTTGAAAGGCGTGATGAGGACAATGTCCACACCTCTTATTTTTCCTTTCAAGGTTTCCAGATCCATCTCTTGCCTCCTTTTCAGTTCTCAGTTTATAAGCGCCCTCCAGCTTGTTCGTCGTAGCCGTTGCTGGAGGTAGCAGCCTAAAAAGACATAAGGGGTCGCCTGCGCGTTCAGACGTGCGCAAACAACCCCTTCATCTACGCTCTCCCCTCGAGCTTTTTAGTCCACGTAGTTATTCTACGCCCACGGCTGCGGCCCGTCAAGCGAAAACGGCTGCTTTATCCCAACAACTCCTCGATCTGTACCGGTTGCCCGGTCTCCATGGAACGGTTGGCGGCCGCGCCGATAAGCACGGACAGGGCCCCGGCGCGGGAATCGGCCGCCTGATGGAGGGGATCGGGCACGTCCTCGCGGAAGAGGTGTTCGCGAATGCGGGCGTCGGCGCCGCCGTGCCCGCCCTCCTCGCGTGTCTCGATGGGCACCTCATAGGGCCGCTCGTAGAGGGGATTGACCTTGACCACCTTGGGGATGTCCATGGGTTGTACCTCCAGCACGCCCTCCGCGTTGCGGCGGTGGTAGGCGTCCACCAGATCCACCTCCAGCCGCCCCTGGATGCCGTTGAAGCCGATGCGTTGGCCCTCATAGGGCGCGTAGGCGGTGAGAGCATAGTTCACGAGTACGTCGTTGGCGTAGCGGATATTCACCACCAGCGTGTCCTCGATGTCGATCTCCTCGTCAAAGACGCAGCGGTCGCGGTAATACCCGTCCTCATCCTCGCCCTCCAGATAGAGGCTACTCAGCTTATCGCTGCCCCGTAGATCGAGGTAGAAAGGACAGGTGTCTGCATACGGACAGGTCAGGCAGCGTTCGCCCCGCTCCTCCCGCGTGGGCCCGTAAAAGCGCCTGCTGCCCATGGCGAAGACGGTCCGAGGTTCGGCGTCCAGCCACCAGTTGAGCTGATCGAAGTGGTGGGTGGCCTTGTGCACCAGCAGGCCGCCCGAATTCTCCTTGCGGCGATGCCAGCGCCGGAAATAGTCGGCGCCATGGGAGGTGTTCAGGAACTCGGTGAAATCGGCGGAGAGAATCTCGCCGATGATGCCCTCTCGCAGCAGTTTGTAGATCGTCTCCGTGGGCGCGCCGTAGCGCGCGTTAAAGCTCACGCGCACCGTGTTCCCACTGCGCTCCTCCGCCGCCAGGATGGCCCGCACCCGAGGGGCGGTGGTGGTCATGGGCTTCTCCGTGATCACGTCGCAGCCGGCCTCCAGGGCGTCCAGGATGAAGCGGTGATGTGTGCCATCGACGGTGCAGACGATGACGGTGTCAGGCTGGGTGGCGCTCAGCATCTCGTGGAAATCGGTATAGGTGGGGATGTCGGTGTCCAGCCGGCGGTTGGCTAAACGCATGCGGTGCTGATTGC
>JAYENT010000114.1:5351-30656 GCA_034722245.1 Chloroflexota bacterium | reverse complement strand
TTTTTCTCTGATAGGCCAGCGCAAGACCTCTTGGTCTGGCATTTTCGGATCTCTGTCGGCAACCCGAGCAACGTTGTGGCCCCTCTCCGCAAGCCAGCTAGCCACAACCCCGCTGGCGTTGACGTCTACCAGGAAATCCATCTAGGCGGTAACGCGATCCAACACGTCTTCACCTGCCACCAGATGGTGCGCGTAGAGCAGGGCCGCGCGGAGATCATCCGGCTCGAGCTCAGGATGGTCTTGCAGGATCTCCTGTCGCGTAGCTCCCTTTGCCAGGAGGTCCAGGATCATCTCCACAGAGATACGCATGCCCCGAATTGTCGGCTTTCCAGCAAGTACATCCTTGTCAAAGGTGATGCGTTGCAACACGTCTCCCATAGCGTTTCCTCCGTAGACTTGCTTTTCGCAACGACCCTATGTGATTCTACCACACCGGCTAGTGGCGGCAAATGGCGATAGCCCATTCGGCTCCGTCCTAGAGCGAAGGCCAATCGTTCAGTGAGTTCTTTCGCTCCGCTTATCCTATCACGTACAGGCTGTTCACGCCCAACCACGTGGCCAGGGGAGCCAGGCCAAAGGATACCACCACGGCCAGACAGGCGGCTGCGTACAATGCCCAGCGTGCTGCTCTGTTTCGCCAGTTCAAGGCGCGCACGCCCAGCAGCCCGATGGCTGTCGTCAGGCAGGCTGCCAGATGCCAGCATTCTATGGCATCCCAGCGCCAGTAACTCCCCCATGCCCATTGGGCCCCCGTTCCCCGCAGCACCAGGGTGGTGGCCTGGAGAGCGAGGGCCACGGCCAGGACCGATTCCACCGTAGAGGTGCCCGCGTCCTTGGCCCCGGCGAGGACGAAGAGGCTCCCCCACGCCAATATGCCCACGGCCAGGGCCTCCAATATCGCGGCCATCTGGAACGGTACGCTTGAGGGACAAAGGCCCGTATATGTCAGGCTGGGCCAAATGGTGCGTATCCCCAGGGTGCTGGCAAGCAAGAGCGCGCCTATGATGCTCGTCTCTCGGCGCTGACGGAAGAGCGTCAGCGCCGAGAGGGCGGCCCCAAGACCGCTGACAGCGAGCATGGTGGAAAGGTTGCTGGAGCATGCGCTCAGCGGGAGGATTCCCGCTACAAGGAGACCCGTCGCTCCCAGGACGCAGGCCGATACAAGAAGCCACAGGGAAGCTCTTTGTTTGAATCTTTTTGTAGCCAGGACAGCGGCGCTGGCCATAAGCGCACCCAGCCCCGTCATGACCAGGGAGAGAATGTTAGCCGTCGTCATGGCCGCCCGCTTCCTGCAACTTTGCCCTAGCGGAGAGGAACCATGGCGCCTCTGCATGTCGCTTCAGAACTGTGAGGCGGTGGTGGCAGCGTCCCTCTCGTGCTTTCATGGTCACCCACATTCGATGAGGTTCCCACATGATGGTCCCGTAAAGCCCCAGCAGCGTCAAGGCGCCTCCAAGTATTGCCGCCGCCAGTTCGGGTTCGTGCTCGGCTCCCACTATGGCATAGTATTCAAAACGCGCGTCCACGATGGTGTCAGCCACCCGGATGCTTCCGCTTTCCGTCAGCATTTTCCCTGCGATGACGTGCCCCGTGCGGCCCCGCAGTGCTTGGATCTGTAACGCTCTCCCCTTTATGTTCTGGCTGGGGATAGCACGGTAACTCACAAGCCTCAAGATAAGGTCGGACTCGGGAATGGAGAGAAGGCGCTCCTGCTGCTCTTCGCGGAAGCGTACGCGCAGGGCATGCTGGGGTGGTGCCCCGCTCGCGATCTGCTCTATATCCAGGGGTGTGCCTTGCTCATCCCATGCGCTTACCCGCACGGCTGGACCATATCCCAGGTAGTAGAAAGACGTTCCGCAATAGCGAGCTCCCCTGTCCAGCCCTATTGTCAGATAGTCATCGTTCCCCGCATCCTCCACCCGCATGCGGGCATCAAAGGTGCGCGCCGTTCCGTCGGCGCGGGGGACAAAAGCGATCTGATCCAAGGTTACGTCGATATCCGCCCTCTCCACAGAATGCGTCTCTCCCAGGGAAAGATAGAGCGGGGGGCTATGCCATCCCCAGCGCCAGCGGAGCAGGGGGGCGACAAAAAGTAGACATAATCCTACATACAGGCTGCCCAGGAACCAGCGTCCCGCTCCTCTTGTGTGCGCTGTGCTCCGTTTTGCGTCCTTGCTTCCCGCGGCGGGTATGAGGTGGTATCCTGCTGCCGAGAGAATCCCGGTTGCTCGCTCCCAGGCTTCCTCTATGTCGCCTTCCAGCGTGAATTCCTCGGTGTGGGCGAGGCGGTGTGATGGCACTGGCAGTTGCCAGTGGGGTACCAGTTCGTGCGCAGCGCGCAGAGCGCAAAGGGCGATCAGCGTTGCCAGGAGAGCGCGTGAGGGCAGACCCAGATTGCCATCGGCTTGTGTGTAGGGCAGCAGGGCTGCGGTCTCGTTAAAGGCGGCGATTCGCTGTATGTAGGAGACACCTGCGGTGTATGGCTTCCTTTTCACCAGGGCTTCGATGCCCACAAAGAGACCAAGGATTAGGGATAGAATGAGCAGAGCCAGCGTCGTGTACGGGGATCCAACGATCCTCAAGATAGTCAAACTGGCGCGCTGCATCGTTCCTGCTATGGCTTCTTGCCAAGCCTTGGTCCGCCCATGACGCTGCTCGGATGTATGTGACATGGTTTCGATTATAGCCATTTGCCGAAAGCGTTGTCAAAGAAGGGCAACCTGCTATTTTGGATTTGCCATGTCAGAAGTTACGAACGCCCATACTTCATTTGACATCCTCGTTGCCGCCCTCTATACTATATGTGTGTTCAGAATATATATGTAATGCAATTAGTTTTTGGGTTGACAGTGTTGTTTCGGTGAAGATATCTATTTGTAAAGGAGGTTGTGACCTTATGCCTGGAGGAGATGGAACGGGGCCGGATAACAGAGGGCCCATGACAGGACGTGCTGCGGGCTACTGTGCTGGCTCTGATACGCCCGGTTTCGCCAATCCTTATGGTTACGGTGGACGAGGGATGGGGCGCCGCGGCGGCTTTGGTTGGGGCGGAGGATTCGGCAAGCGTGGTGGATTTGGTCAACGTAACATGTATTATGCGCCGGGGCCTGCTGTTCCAACGGGTCCTGAGACCCAGTACGCGAGCCCCAACGTGCCGTCTGTTGCGCCAAGTGGGGCGTCGGAACAGGAACTGCAGGCTCTCCGGGAGCAAGCAGAATATCTCAAGAATGCACTTGAGGATGTAAGCGCACGCCTAGAGGCATTGGGGAACGAATAGCCGCTTTGGGGCATGAGTGGCGCAAAAGATGCAAGTGGGAGAGAGAGCAATAGATAAGGAGGTTGACGATGGGTAGAGGACGTGGTGGTGGAGGGCGAGGCCGCATGGGTGGGCCCAACGCTGCCGGGCCTGCTGGTCAGTGTGTATGCCCAAATTGTGGGCACCGGGAATCGCATGTGGCTGGCCGGCCCTGCTATGAGCGAGAGTGCCCAAAGTGTGGCACAAAGATGGTGCGCGCGTAGCGCCATCGCAGAGTTAGAGATTTCACCAAGTATCGTTATAATTGAGGATTGGGGATCGCCTCGCAGAGCGGTATGGTGAGGCGATCTCTGAGTGTGTCTCTGGGTCTAGCACGGAAAGGAAGAAGATGAGCACTGGGCTCGCTGATGCAAAGATAGATGAGGTCATAGGGTTTCATGGACACTGGTGCCCTGGGGTAACCACGGGGATTCGTGTGGCGGAGGTGGCGCTACGCGAGATGGGGCACCATGCAGCCGATGAAGAGATCGTAGCTGTCGTGGAAACGGACAACTGCGCTGTGGACGCCATACAGTATCTGACGGGCTGTACCTTTGGCAAGGGCAATCTCGTGCATCTTGATCACGGCCAGAACATCTTCACCTTTGCCCGCCGATCCGATGGAAAGGCGTTGCGCATCGTCTGCAAATCGGGGGCATCCAGGGCACTCAGTGCAGAGGAGGAAGCTCTGGTCGAACGGGCGCGGACGCCGGGGGCGTCACCGCAGGATAGGGAGGATTTTGCCGCGCTCTGGCGCAGGCGGGCTCAGGCGATACTAGAGGCCGATGAAGGTGAGCTCCTCGTCGTGGAGAGGTTGGATGACTATGAGATACCGGGCAAAGCAGAGCTCCATCCTTCGATACGCTGTGAGGAGTGCGGTCAGATGACCATGTCTACGCGCATTTTTGAATTCGAGGGGCGCTCGCTTTGTATCAAGTGCTACCGCCGGGCGGTTGCGGAGAGGGAGGATTCATGCTTTGTCTTTGAACCCATTGGCGTGGTGGAAAATGATTGGGAGCCCCATGCGGCTCCACCTCGCAACGTGCATTCCCGCTCGAAGATAAAGATAGAAGACCCATACATCGCTGCCCTGGAGGGGATAGAGGAATCCAATCGCCTGCAGATCCTCTTCTGCTTTGACAGGGCGCCGCAGAAAGTGCCTCTGCAGCAGCATCCGCGGGGTAACCGTGATCGGCCAAAACGAGGGGTGTTTGCCTTGCGGAGCCCGCATCGGCCTAACGCCATTGGTCTTACTACGGTGGAGGTGCTGGCGGTGCAGGACGACGGGCTGGTCGTCTCTGGACTGGATGCTTGGAACGGCACGCCTGTGTTGGATATCAAACCCTACGTCAAGGGCCTGGACGAAGATTAGAGAGAGTCTGACACGATTTTCACCAGCACTGTGCGCTGACGAGGACCGTCGAACTCGGCTAGGTAAACGCCCTGCCAGACACCGAGGCGCAGTTTACCATCCTCAACCAGCAACGTACTCGAAGAGCCGGTGAGTGTAGCCTTGATGTGGGCCGGGGAATTCCCTTCACGGTGGCGATAGTCGTCGTCCGCCGGCACCATCTTGTTGAGGGTGCGCACGATATCCGTACGCACCGCCGGATCCCAATTCTCGTTCAGGGTCAAGCCGGCTGTCGTGTGGGGAACGAACAGGTGGCAAACACCGGCAGCTATTCCGTAGTCGTCAAGGATCTCCTGCACGCGCTCTGTGATGTCGATGAGTTCGGTCTTATTTTTCGTGTCTATTCTGAGTTCGGTTAGCATTTTGATTAGCCTCGGTTGGATGGAAGTAGAAACCATCTACGCACTTGCTTTGGGCAGCTCAAAGTAAAAGATGCTGCCCTTTCCCTCTTCGGACTCGACCCAGATACGCCCGTTGTAGTGGTCCATGATCCCTTTGACGATGGAAAGTCCCAGGCCGGTTCCATGCTGAGACATGGCTTTGGCGGATTCTGTGCGATAAAAGTCCTCAAAGATAGATTCCTGTTCTTCAGGATTTATGCCTATCCCCGTATCCTGTACGGCCCCGAACACAGTATCCCCTTTGTCTTCTAGCACAATAGCGATGCGACCACCTTCAGGCGTGTATTTGACAGCATTGCTTATGAGGTTGCTCCATATCTGCCTTACGTGATTCTCGGGCACCATGACTCTCAGTTCGTCCGTTTCGATCTCAACACCCGTCGACAGATTCTTGTTCTCCATGCTTCCCTGCATCATATCCAGAACATCGCGCAGGATGGTGAGAAGCTCCCCCATTTCTATGCTCGTCTTAGAAGTCTATCCACTTCTGTCAACAGTCTTTCTGGCGCTACGGGCTTGGATAGGAAATTGTCTATAAGATTATCATCATCCGTGGGCAACATGCTCAAATAATCGGAAGCGGTGATGGAACTGACCACGAGGATGGGCGTGTCGCGAAGCTGAGAATTGGTGCGGATACGCCGACTGGCGTCCCCCCCGTCCAGTATGCCGTCCATCATAATATCGAGGATTACGAGGTCGGGGGGATTGGCAACCATGGCCTTGAGCGCTTCGTCGCCGTTGCTAGCGGCCGAGATGGTATAGTCCTCCCGTGCCAGTATCATGCGCGTCGCTTCGATGAAATCGGGATCATCATCTACGATTAATATGTGAGGCGTCGTACTGCGCGTCCAATCTATGGGTTTTTCTTGAACCCGGAGCACGTGGAAAGTCTCCGTTCTGATGATGCCTGGGATCTCGTTCAGGCGTCCGGCGATGAAGGAACGCAAATGATCGTCCGATCTGAGTACGACGTCGATGACTAGGTCATGCTCACCCGTTATCCGATAGATACGGGAAACCTCTGGCGTGTCGCGCAACATCTCTTCAGCCTCCTGCATGTGGGGCAATTCTATGGTGAGGAGGATGAGGACACGGGTCTTGTATCCTGCTTGCACGGGATCGACTGTGGCTTTGATCTCCAGCGCACCGTCCTCAAGGAGCTGATCGAGCCGTTTACGCACCGTCCCCTCGGAGACGCTCAGCCGCCGCGCAATATCCACATTGGACCGGCGTCCATTTTCACACAACAGATTGATGATCCGTCGGTCAGTTTTGTCCATCAGGCAAGCATCCTTCCAATTCCATCTTTCGTACCATATTATATTCTATAGTACGAAATTCGTCAATAGATAGTTATACTAGAACGATTTTCGTAACACCTTTGGTTGACCGAGTTGATGAAGAGGAGTGTCCACGGTGCGTCGGCGTTATCTCTGAGCTTCCATCACGTGGTATTTTGGCGTCTGATGCAGGAGGTTCACCGATCCGAATACATCTTCTATGATGTCGTCGTAGGGCAAAAAGCGGTTGGCCACTATCACCAGACGTCCTTTGGGTTGGAGGGCCTGAAAAGCTTTGTGGATGAAGGCCCTGGCGGTGTCCCGTGTAACGTCGTGTCCCGTGTGAAAGGGTGGATTGCTTAGAATCAGAGAATATGCCTCCTCTGAGGCTGGAGGGAGCACGTCTCCCAAGACTACTTGAGCGCGTTCGATGTTGTTCGCTGCCACGCTCCGCCGCGCACAGTCGCAAGCCAAAACGTCCACGTCCACCAACGTGGTGAAGCCCTTTGTCGCCTGTCGCGCCGCATAGACGCCGATGATGCCATAGCCACACCCTATATCCAGTATGTGGTCCGTCTCGCGAATATGGATCGTCTCCAAGAGCAATCGCGTGCCCGCGTCGAGGTGCTTCCAGGAAAAAACTCCGGGACGGGTATATGCGGTCAAGGACTCCTGATTTACCTTCACCTGGAACGTCCTGTATGTATGTGGGGCTATGCCTGGCTCTTGGTATATCCGGGGCAGAGGATCCTTTTGGCCATTCTTTTGCAAGAGGGCGATGCGGTTGCCTCCTTTGTAGGCCAACACGCTGGCCGGGCCGAAGAGCTTTTCAGCGTCGCCGATAACGCTTTTGATGCCGCCCCGATTTGGCCCGGCGAGGTAGAGCCTTCCCTTGCTTTTCAACGCATTGAAGGCCTGTAAGAGGAGCAAGCGGGCAAAACTCCGTCCCTTGGGAAGGGGCAAGAGAACAACATCGAATTCCGTTGCAGGTCTGGAGGGTAGGGAGGCTTCTACGGTAGCGCCCCGTACCTCGTTGAGAGCCAGAGTACGTTTGGCCATCTTGGTGGCGATGATGTTAGTATCGAGTAAGGTAACCTCAGACGTTTGGCGTGCCGCCCACACGCCCAGGGCGCCGTGGCCGCAGGGGCAGATAAGGACACGCTCGCCCTGGGAGATGCGCGCGTTGTCCGCGAAGAGGAGAACCGGCGGGCTGATCTCCTCCCAATGGGGAAATCCCGGTCGCGTGACGACACGTATGGTTTGTCCACCCAGTTGATACTCGGTAGTTCTTGTTTGATCTCTGTGCATTCGCAAGTGCCTTGCTTACCCGGCTTATCCTCTTGGCGATTATAACACCGCCTCGAATAGGCTGAAAGACTGTGTTGCGTGCGGGATTGCGATATTGCCCGAACAGAGGCCACAGCCTTTGGGCACCCGTTTTGACACACAGAGGCGCCAGGCTATAATACGTTAACAGAAGGGAGGTGCGGACTATGGCTGAAAATGTGCAGTTCGCTGAGGAGGCGAGGTCGAAGGAAGGGGCGTGGCGAAAAGCACTCTTTCCTGGATTGGTTTATAACGAAGAAGGAGAGGCTGCCAGAGTGGCCCATGTTGGAGGGATCGCCCACTATGCGATTCCCGATCATGGTTTCTGGCGTCATGTAGCGGCTTATGAGGTGGACAGGGTGGTAATCGCCGCGTTCAAGGAACGCCTTGGTGCGGTAAAGGATGAGGTAGTGACCGCCATGCTTCAGATGCTGGGGACAAAGGACCTTTTTACCAAGGTGGCCATTGAGGCCTCGATTCGGCATCTGGAGGCGGGAATGCAACAGGGGGACCCTCAGGAGTGGGTTCCGTCCTTGCGGATGCTAGGTTTTCGCATCATAGTCGACGTGCACGGCAATGTGGTGGACATCATCTATCCTCAACCTCCTGAAGCACGCAATTGGGGATAGGGCAGTGTGTATTGCCTCAATGTGACACCATCTAGAGTTCTATGACTTTCCCCGTGCGTACCGCCTCCACTGCGCCAAAGACCATGCGCAAGCTTTTCAGATTGTCCCGGCCGTGCGTAGCGGGAAGGGATCCCTCTGTCACGGCCTCGTAGAATTCGTGGAGCAGGTACGTTTGGTTCGAACGTTTTCCCCCCTTACTTGCGACGCTTTGCGGAGAATCCCCCGTTTTCGCGGCATAGACTGTATCGTCGTGTGATAAGATGACACCCTTTTCGCACTCTATGCGCCAGTCGCCATTCCATGATGTTTCCGCTCCTGTGCTGCACCAACTGCCGTTATACACGACAGAGAGCGCGTTCTCGAATTCGAAAAAGAGACATACGGAGGCGTCTCCTGCGAACCAGCTCCATTGGGGGTTCCAGCTGTAGCCGCTGACCGCTTTTGGATCTGCGTCCAGGATGTAGCGCATCAGGTCAAAGTGATGGATAGACATATCGATGATGAGAGGATAGTCCATTTTCTCTCGAAAGCCGCCAAAGTGGGGACCCTTGAAAAAGTTCACCTGGACTTGACCTGGAGCGCCGTAGCGTCCGGAAGCCAGGGTCTCTCGCAGCGTGGCCGTCACATCGCGATAGCGGTAGTTCTGTGCCACCATCAGGGTTGCTCCAGCCTCTTCCGCGCGCTCGACGATGTCGGTAGCGGACTTTATCGAGTCCGCGAGGGGCTTTTCTGAGAGCACGTGTAGACCCGCCTCAAGCGCTGCGCAAGAGATCGCTTTGTGATATTGTGGCGGCGTCACGTTGATCAGGCCATCGGCTTCTTCCTTTTGCAGCGCCTCCTGCAACGAGGCGTAGCAGTGATGGGGGCTGAAATGGTACTCCTTACACTTTTCCTCTAGCACTTGCTCATCCACATCAACCCAGGCCACATGCTCTACCTCCTCCGAGGCCGCCACAGTTTTCAGCCACGTTTGCCCCATGCCACCCACGCCCACTTGGATAACCCCTATTTTAGACACCTTTCCTCCTCTTCTGGCGCGTACTTGACGCTCCGTCTAGAGTCTCATATTCTCAGTGTGCACTGCTGCCATTCTAGGTGCTCTGGGGGGACGGTGCAAATC
This sequence comes from Chloroflexota bacterium, assembly GCA_034722245.1. Taxonomy (GTDB): domain Bacteria; phylum Chloroflexota; class Anaerolineae; order UBA1429; family UBA1429; genus JAWLEV01. The sequence goes on along the minus strand of JAYENT010000114.1, from coordinate 21,191 downwards.
AGGATGCCGCCGTGTGCACTCTGGCGTGGTTCCATCTGACGGGGTGGGGCCTTACAATGTGAGGGATGGTAAGCATAGGGAGAAGGAAAGACATGCTAGTTTGGGTCGAAATCCCGCTAAAGATGTTTCTGGCCATGTTTCTGGGCGGGCTGATTGGCTGGGAGCGCGAGGTGGAGGGCAAGCCCGCCGGCCTGCGGACTATTATGTTGGTCTGTCTGTCTGCCTGTATCTATGTGCTCTCTGTGGAGTGGGCTTCTGCAGGGAGAGGATGCTCTATGGATGTAGCGCGAGTCATGTGCGGGATCTCGGAAGGGGTGGGCTTTCTGGGTGCAGGTCTGATTCTGCGTTCAGGAGGTACCGTGCGTTTGTTGACCACGGCGGCTACTGTATGGGCCGCTGCTGCCGTGGGATTTGCTGTTGGTCTGGGCCTTTACTATATCGCTATTCTGGGCAGCGCGCTGGTGTTTGTTATACTGAAATGGCTTGAGAACCTTGAAGAGCGTTGGTTAGGCTCAGATAAGGACGCAGAATGAAGTGCGAGGGGAGGCAGGGGGCCAATTCGTCATCGCGTGTGGTAAGATGGCGTAAAAGGAGGGAAGGCAGGTGAAGGTAGTCATTGTAGGTGCTGGCCCGGCAGGGCTTTTTGCTGCCTATGCGCTTGCTCAGAGACCCGAATTCGACGTTGTCGTCTTTGACATGGGCAAAGAAGTATCGGAGCGGGATCGTACAGATCCCTTCGATCTCTTGCACGGTATGGGAGGGTCGGGAACCTTTTCCGATGGCAAGGTCAACTTTCACCCTCAGGTGGGGGGGAATCTTTTCGAGTTCCTTGCGGAAGACGAGGCCTGGCAGCTGATCGATCAGATCGAGGCGGTGCTGGCCCAATACGGGGTGGAGGCTATTCCGACGGATGACGAGCGGATGCGGGATCTCGAAAGGCGGGCGGCCGAATACGGGGTCAGATTTCTTCCCCTGCGGCAGGCCCATATAGGTTCCGATCATCTCACGCGCTTTATCAAGGATCTCGGGGACGACCTCCGCAAGATAGGCGTGACGTTTCGCCTGCGAACCAGGATCGCTGACATTTCGTGTGAGGAAGGAAAGACCGGGGGCGTCTTGCTAGAGAGTGGTGAGTTCGTTGCGGCGGATTACGTCCTGCTAGCGCCGGGTAGGGTGGGCAGCGAGTGGGTGCGGAAGGTCGTTCAGAAGCATGGTGTAGCCGTTACCTACAATCCCATCGACGTGGGGGTACGGGTCGAGGTGCCGGCTATCGTCATGGAAGAGGTGGTGGGTGTCTGTTATGATCCCAAATTCTATATTCGTACCCCCACGTACGATGATAGGGTGAGGACGTTTTGCGTCTCGCCTCAAGGATTTGTCGTGAAGGAGTTCTATGAAGAGGAGGACGTGGTCGGTGTGAACGGGCACGCCTTGAAGGGCGGACAATCAGAGAACACGAATTTCGCCCTGTTGACCAGTATCAATCTGACGGAGCCCATCGAGAGCACGACGGCCTATGGAATCTCTATCGCCCACTTGGCCACGACCATCGGGGGAGGGAAACCCATACTACAGAGTTTGGGGGATATGCGGCGACATCGGCGTTCCACCTGGGGAAGGCTGCAGAAGAGCCCTGGAGATGTGGTTCCTACCCTCACCGATGTCACCCCCGGCGATATCACTATGGCCCTTCCTCATCGCGTCGTCACTGACCTTTTGGAAGGGCTGGAAATGTTGGCTGGGATCATCCCGGGCCTGGATGCAGATCGTACGCTCCTATATGCTTTGGAACTCAAGCGTTATGCCACCCGGCCCCATACGGATAATACGTTGCAGACCGACATCCGTGGCCTGTGGATTGCCGGCGATGGAGGAGGTGTCTCGCGAGGTATTGGGGGAGCAGCCGCGACGGGGACAATCGCTGCCAGGGGAATGATTGAAGGAGCGGGGTTAGGATAGGAGGTCCCTGAAAAAAGGCTTCCCAGATTAGTTTGACTCTAGTGGAAGCAAAGGGCCCTATCAGCCACCAGGGCCCTTTTACATGCTTACGGTGTGCTACGTTTTCTCCCTTGTGCTTGTCCCACTATCGGATTTCGCCCTTGGTCCAGGCTAGGCTATCAGCAGACGGATGGCCTTGTGTAGTTCAGCCACTACTGCCGGAACCAGCATAAGGGGAAAGACGACCGCCCAGTCCGCAAAATCGAGAGGAATATTGCCAAAGATGGTGGTGTTGAGTCCGGGGATGTACACGGTTCCCAGCAACACCAGGAAAGAAGCCAAAACGGCCCACTGCATCCACTTATTGCTGAACAGTCCCAGTTTGGCCACTGGATACCGCTCGGACCGCGCTGTATAGGCTCGAAACAGTTCTGAGGCCGAAAGGGTCACAAAAGCCATCGTCTGCGCATGCTGGAGGCTTGGAAAGCGCTGCATGCCGATGTAAAATGCGGCCAGAACCGATCCCGCAATAGCCACAGTCTGTACAATGGTCCCCAGCACCATCTCGCCATTGATTATAGGTTCTTCGACAGGGCGAGGTTTTCTCTCCATGATGGCCGGGTCTCCCTTTTCCTTGCCGAGGGCAAGGGCTGGCGCGCCGTCGGTCACCAAGTTCAGAACCAATAGTTGGAGGGCGGTCAGGGGAAGCGGCCAGTTCAAAATCATGGCTAAGAAGAGGAGCATGATTTCGCCCATGTTGCAGGACAGCAGATAGTAGACGAACTTGCGTATGTTGGAAAAGATGATCCGTCCCTCCTCGACGGCGGAAACGATGGAGGCATAGTTGTCGTCGGTGAGTACCATGTCCGCCGTCTCTTTGGAGACGTCGGTGCCGGTGATGCCCATGGCCACGCCGATATTAGCGCGTTTGAGGGCGGGCGCGTCGTTGACCCCATCGCCCGTCATGGCTACCACGTGGCCACGCTTCTTATGGGCGTCCACGATACGTACCTTGTGCTCCGGCGATACGCGTGCGTAGACGACAACGTCGTTTGCCAGTTTCTCAAGCGCCTCGTCAGAAAGGTCATCCAGATCTTTTCCAGAGAGGACGTGCTTGTCCAGGTTCTGATCGCCGTCCAGCAGATTCAACTCTTTGGCGATGGCCACGGCTGTCGCCTCATAATCTCCGGTAACCATGGCTGTCCTGATACCGGCCCTTTGGGCCTTGGCGATGGCGTCTCGCACCTCGGGGCGCGCTGGGTCTATCATGCCCGCCAGACCAAGGAAGATCATGTTCCGCTCAATGTCATCAGCATTGGCGCTGGTCGGTTTTTCATCCAGCGGTCGGTATGCCACGGCCAGCACGCGCAGCGCCTGCGAAGCCAGTTCATAATTCATGTCCAGGATCCGCTGGCGGCGCTCCGGCGTGAGCGGCTTGATCTCGCCCTCGGTGTAGATGCGATCGCAGAGTTCCAGCATGATGTCCGGCGCCCCTTTGATGTAGGCTTCATAAGCGTCGCCGGACACGCGATTGATCGTTGACATGCGCTTACGCTTGGAATCAAAGGGCACCTCGTCAACGCGCGGGTGCTCTTTTTCCAGGGTGTCTCTCCAGTAATCCATCTTGCCAGCCATGACGACCAAGGCTCCCTCGGTCGGGTCCCCTATTATGGTCCAGTCCCCTTCTTCGCCGTCCAAGGGTTCTATTTCGGCATCGTTGCACAATAGGGCACCTTGTCCCATCTTGGCCAACGCGGGATAGTCCTGGAGATTGATCTCGCCGCCATTGACGTGGAACGAACCACGGGGTTCGTAGCCCCTTCCACTGACGTCGATAAGGGTGTCATCGGCATAAACGCGTGTGACTGTCATCTCGTTCTGGGTAAGCGTGCCCGTCTTATCCGAGCAGATGGTGGTGGAGGAACCCAAGGTCTCCACGGCGGGGAGCTGACGGATCAGCGCATGCCGTTTGACCATCTCTTGCATGCCCAGCGCCAGACATATGGTGACCACGGCTGGCAGTCCCTCGGGGACGGCAGCGATGGCCAGACTGACAGCCACCATGAACATCTCAATTAGCGTATCCATCGACTGGGTGAAGTAGAAGCCCAGGCCGGCGCTAAAGATAAGCCCAAGATCCGTGTCGCGCACGATGCCGATAACGCCTACGATGCCGCATATAACCAGAGAGGCGACGCCCAACCATTTTCCCAGCTGTGCTAGCTTTAGCTGCAGGGGGGTCGGCTCGTCCTCGGTGGATTGGATCATCTCGGCGATTTTGCCGATCTCGGTCTCCATGCCGGTGGCAAAAACGATGCCTCGCCCGCGGCCGTAGGTGATGGTGGTGCTCATGTAGCCGCAATTACGGCGGTCCCCTATACCAGCATCCTCCGGAACTTCCTCGTCGGCATATTTCTCCACGGGGACAGACTCGCCTGTCAAAGAAGCTTCCTGAATACGCAGATTAGCGCTCCGTATGAGGCGAACGTCTGCCGGTACATAGTTCCCCGTTTCTAGGACCACCAGATCGCCTGGCACCAGTTCAGTTGAGGGAATCACCCGTTGGTGCCCACCGCGGATCACGATCACCTCCGGCGTGGCCATCTTTTTGAGGGCAGCCAAGGCTTCTTCTGCCTTGCCCTCCTGTATCATTCCCACAATGGCGTTCAAGATCACGATGGTCATGATGGCGATGGCATCGACAAACTCGGTTACTTCGCCCGTTTGGCTGAACTTATTCCAGCCAATGAAACCCGAGATGATAGCCGAGACAATCAGGATCAGGATCAAGAAATCGTTCAATTGGCCCCAAAGGCGTGCCAGAAAACCCGGACGCGGGCGTTCCTCAAGCTGGTTGGGGCCGTAGCGCTCCAGCCGCCGCTGCGCCTCTTCCTCTGATAGGCCCTTGGTAGGGGACGTATCCAGCGCCTCGGCGACCTGCTCCGGACTCTTTATATGCCACATACCGCGTTCTCCTTGTGTCTCCAAAGTCATATCTCAGTGCCGTTTGGCTCTTCTTAATAACACCATCCCAGGCCTATTCTAATGCTCGCGCGCAGCGGGCTAGACGAGAGCAGGAGGCATGGGTAAGGAGTTCCGCTATAAGATCGATGTCTCTGACTCTCGATAACTCCCATTTGTGGAGATGAAATACTTTCACGGGAAAGAGGCGCGGCTGGAGGGGGATGTGTGGCTTCTTGGGAACCAGGAAATTGATTGAACGTGAAGCAAAGAAAGGACGAAATATCGTACAGCAGAGCATGGATTGGTAGATGCGCTTCCAATGAAGTCCCAAATCAGCCACGGTTATCAATCAGTTGTCGACTGTGCGCCCCAAGATGAGAGTGCTGCAAGAAAAGCCACAACTTAAAAGTGTACCATACACGCGCTACGCCGACAAATCGCCCGCATGCCCGCAGATTGCTACTTTCTCGAGGTAGTGTTATAGGGTTGGCAATATGATGGGCTCTGGCCATCCTGCACCGACCCATTTGACGGCGCGAGAGACCACGCCGTTGGTAGGTGCGGCGCGCTCGTCATCGCGCGCCAATTGACGGGCGAACAGATGTTCTCTATACTATCCTTGTGTGCGTGCCTACCCTTTTTCGGGGCAGCCCACGGCGTTCCCTTAGTTTACCATTTATAGGAATATTGATATGGCTGATCCATTTGACATGATACTTCCACAATCTCTGACTCCTGCGCAGCGGCGGGTCGTTTCCCATCCGCGTGAAGGAGGAGGCTGTCTAATCCTGCAGGGTCTGCCCGGTACGGGCAAGAGTACGGCCCTCCTAGCGCGACTTGCCGCATTGCTGAGCGAGGGGAGACGGCCGTATGAAATACTCTTTCTCGTGCCCCAGCGTGCCCAAGGCCGGCGTTACGAGCGCGCCCTCGCCGCGTTGGATGCGCCCACCCGGGGGGGCGTTGACATCCTCACCTTCTATGGACTCTCTCGTAGGGCCATTTCCTTGTTTTGGCCACTGGTATCCAAGGCGGGTGGCTTTGCTTGGCCCGACCGGGAACCCACCTTTTTGACTATCGAGACGACCCAATACTTTATGTGGTGCATTGTGGAACCGCTGATAGCCGAGAAGGGCTATTTCAGCGAACTGGCCATTCGGCGTGAGCGTCTTCTCTCCCAACTCATCGACAACCTGAACAAGGCCGCTCTTGTGGGATTCGATCACCGCGACGTTTATCGTCGCTTGCAGGGAGCCTGGACCGGCGACAGCGACCACGTGAATTACTATTGGCAGACTCAGGATTGCATCAGCAGGTTCAGAGACTACTGTCTAGCCCACAATCTGCTCGATTTTTCCCTGATTACCCAGACGTATCATCGTCACCTTTTGTCTCATCCCGCGTACCAGCGATATTTTCGCTCCCGGTACCGTCATTTGCTGGTGGATAACCTGGAGGAGAACGTCCCTGTGGCGCAAGAGTTTATCGTTTGGGCCAAGGATCAGTGCGCGTCGTCGGTTTTGGCTCATGATGAGGGGGGAGGGTACCGCATCTTCTTAGGGGCGGATGCCGAGGGCGCGGCTGATCTGGCCTCCCAGGGCGATGAGGTGGTCGTTTTTGACGAGCTTTTGGGAGCGAAAGAAGAGGTGGTAGCTTTTTCCAACGCGCTGCGGCGCGTTTTAAGGGTTAAGCCGGTGGGGCGATGGGAAGACAAATCCCTGCAAGACGCCGTAGTCGATCAAGATGCGGGCAGGTACTGGATCAGCATGATCCGCTGGATGACGGAACGCGTAGCAATGTTGGTGGAAAAGGGCGTGGCCCCGGCGGATATCGCCATCGTGGCTCCCTATGTGAGTGAGGTGATGCGCTTTGCCATCGAAGAGGAGTTGTGTAAGCGTGATGTGGATATCTATCTGCTGCGTCCCTCCACACCATTGCGTGACGATCCTGTCGTTCGCGGATTGCTGGTTCTGGCGCTGCTGGCGCATCCTCAATGGGATATTCATATCCAGGGGCAAGCCTATGTGCCTCCTCAGGAGGACGTGGCCCTGGCCTTGGAGGTCGCTTTGGCCAATCTGGATCCCATCCGTGCGCGACGCTTGGCAGATATGGCTTACTCTTTTGAAGAGAGGATGCTGATCGATCTGAGCGGGGAAGGCGAAGGAGGGCCACCTCACGGTGATCTTGGGAGGTTGTGGGAACAGGTGGGTTACCAGATCCGCGAGCCTTACGAGGCGCTCCGCGTATGGCTGGAGAATTATCGGCGGGGCGAACCTGCGCCCTTGGACGTTTTCTTCTCCAAGCTTTTTGGTGATGTCCTGTCGCGCTCGGGCTATGGCTTCTATGATGAGCCTGACAAGGCGCGGGTCTTCGGAAGACTTGTGGAATCTACGAGCAAGTTCCACGCCGCTGTAGGATTTGACGATGTGTTGGAGGAAACGGAGGTAGCGCGCGAGTTTGATACTCTGTGTGTCGACCACGGTGGGGTCACACAGAGTATCAAATACGTGGAACTCGTACTCGGCGGCATTGCCAGCGCCGAGTACCTGCTCGATTGGCCGGATGCCTCTTCGGAGGAAGCCGTGATCCTAGCCCCCGCCTATACCTACCTCACCCGTGATATTCGTTCTGATTATCAATTCTGGATCGATCTGGGGTCTGATGGCTGGTCGAATCGGCCCAATCAGCCACTGACCCATCCTTACGTTCTGTCCAAGCATTGGCCTGTGGGGCAGCCCTGGCGCGATATCGAAGAGGAACAGGCCAAACGGGAAGCCTTGGGGCGTGTTCTCCTCGGACTGGCCACCCGCTGTCGCAAGGGAGTCTATCTGGCCTTCAGTGATCTGGATATCGGCGGAGTGGAGCAGAGCAGCCGCCTGGAACGCGCCATCGTCTCCGTGCTGACACAAAGGAGCCCCAATGGGTGAGAGACGATTCTGTGGTTACAGGCTTCGCCCGCAGCAGTCGGAGGTCCTGGACTATCGGCAGGGGCGCTTGGCCATCTCGGCCGTGCCGGGCAGCGGCAAGACGTTGATCCTCTCCCTTTTGGCCGTCAAGCTTATCTTTGAGGGGCGGCTGGGGAATGAGGGAGAAGTCCTGGTGGTCACCGTTCAGAACTCTGCCGTGGACAATATCTCGCAGCGCATCCGGCGACTGTTGCGGGCAAAAAAGTTACCCCCCGTGGGATACCACGTCTGCACATTACATAAGCTGGCTAGTGATATCCTAAGGGAGCGCTACGATCTGGCCGGCGTGGAGGAGGACTTTTTCATCGTCGATGGGGCTGAGACAGAGCGCATGTTGCATAACGCCGCAGGGGCGTGGATCTCGCGACGAAGTGCCTGGTGGCATAGTTTTTTGCCCCAGGCAAGCGCCAGGGAGCAGGAGCACCTGGAGCAACTCTGGCGCAGAGAAACGGAGGAGATCGGGCGACAGGTCGCCAAGCTGTGCAAACACCTGCGGCTGTCTCCCGAGGCGGGGCAAGAGCTGGTCGCTGAGTTTGATACTCTGTGTGACTCCACAGCGATCGACACACGGAGTGTCAAAGCAGGAGTCGCCAACGATTTCCTCAAGATTGGTCTGGGCCTGTACGAGCGCTATGCACAGTATCTGCGAGCGCGGTCGGGCCTCGATTTCGACGATCTGATCTGGCGGGCCATCACGGCACTGGAGCAGGACCCCACCTTTGTCGCCAACCTGCGCCAGCGGTGGCCCTATATCCTGGAGGATGAGGCTCAGGATAGTTCGCCCTTGCAGGAGCAGATTCTGGACCGTCTGGCGGGGGAGAGGGGCAATTGGGTCCGCGTAGGGGATCCCAATCAGGCTATCAACAGCACCTTCACCTCCGCCGACCCGCGCTATTTCCGGGACTTTATATTACAGGATGACGTTAGAACACTATCTCTTTTGAGATCGGGGCGTTCGGCAGCACCGATTATGGATCTGGCTAACCGGCTGGTGCGATGGACGTGCGAGGACCATCCCGAAGAGGAAATTCGCAGGCGAGCCTTTCGGCAACAGGAGATACAGGCGACGGATGCCGAGGACGAGCAGCAGAATCCACCTACGGAGCAATGCCACATTTACGTCCGGGAGGAGCCCTTTTTGGACGTGACGGCTCAGGCCAACACGGTGGCTCGGTGGGCGGCCGACTATGTGCAGCGCTTTCCCGAGCGCACGGTGGCGGTGCTGTGTCCGGCGAACTGGCAGGGGGGCAAGGTGATCGAGGCGTTGCAGCAGATGCCCGGGAAGGTTCCTTATCAAGATATGCTGCGCTCTACCCCCAAGGTACGGCAGGTGACGAACGTGCTGGCGGCAGCTTGTCGCTATCTTGGGTATCCCATGTCTGCGCGTCGATTGTCCCGCCTCTATGGGACGCTGGTTGAGGCAGAGTACCTTCCTGCCGCTGGGGAGGCCCTTCGTAAGCGACAGACTCTGCTGCGAAGTATGCCTGTGCAAGAACTGCTCTTTCCGCGTGCTACTGTGGGGCTCCGTGAACTGCTGCCAGGGAAGGTCTCTGTCGATTCCGCGGATGTGGCCGCCCTTCAGGCATTCGCATCCCTGGCGAGCCGATGGGTGCGGGCCTCGTCGCTGCCCATCGATCAACTCCTGTTGACCATCGCCCAGGATCTGTTCGTCGAGGAGATCGATCTGGCCATCTGCCATACGGTGGCCACAGGCCTGCGAGGGACGGCGAGTATGCACCCCACCTGGCGGTTGCCCGATTTCGCCGCCGACCTGCAGGAGATAGCCAGCAATCGCCGCAGTTTTGGGGGGCTCTCGCTGACCGACGCCGGATATGTGGATCGCCCCGGCCACGTGGTGGTCACCACCATGCACAGGGCCAAAGGGTTGGAATGGGATGCCGTGTATCTGATGTGTGTGGATAACCTGGAATTTCCGAGCAGTTGTGATGACGTGTTTCGCGATGAGCTCTCCTTCATGGCCGGTCGTGCCCCGGCGGTGGAAGCGCGTATGTGGCTGGAGCAGCTAGGGAATACACGCTTTGCGCCCCCTCAAGACCGCTCTTTGGTGACGGAGGCGCGCTTGGAGTATATTGCGGAGCGGCTCAGGTTGCTCTACGTGGGCATCACGCGGGCCAAGCGGGATCTGGCATTCACGTGGAGCGAGGAGAACGGCAGCCGTTCTGTGGAGATGGCGAGACCGCTTCTGCAATTGATCAAAGAGAGGGAATAGCCGCATGCCCCAGCTTATTCGTCCAGGCCATCTTTTCAGTCAGCACAGTTTGAACACCTACAAGCGCTGTGCGCGGCGCTTTTTGCTCAAATATGTGGAGGAGCAACCATGGCCGACCCCGGAGGAAGAGGATCCCCGTGCTTATGAGCGGCAGTTGGCCAGAGGGCGAACCTTTCACGAGTGGCTGGAACGTTATCACTTGGGACTGGATATGGAGGCCGTGGTCGCCGCGTGTCAGGATCCCCAACTCCAGGACTGGTGGGCTGCGGCCAAGGATTTCGATCGGGATGTATTGCCCCAGGATATGAGGGAGACGGAATTGCCCATCGTTGTTCCTCTGGGGAAGTATCGCCTCTACGCGCGGTACGACTATGTGGCTTTGGATATCGGTGGCGACGCGGCCGTTGTGGACTGGAAGACACTGGAGTTCCGGCCCTCAGAGGAGGTGCTCCGTCGTCGCATTCAGACGCGCGTCTATCTCTACACCTTGGTGGCCGCCGGTGAAGTGCTGACGGGTGGCCCTCCGATCGATCCCGACCGAGCCGAAATGGTATATTGGTTCGCCAACTATCCCGAACAGACGGCCAGGATTCCTTATTCCCGCGCAGATTTTGCACGAGACGGCGCTGAGCTACGCGATCTCGTGAACGAGATCGCCAGGCAGCCTCCCGAGGCCTTTGGGCGTACGCAAGACCGCCGCCTCTGTGCGCACTGCAACTATCGCACACTCTGCGACCGCGAGGGCGTTGTATCTGAGACGGGGGGCGGCGATTGGTTAGATGAGGACATCGATTTCAATCTGGAACTTCTGGAGGTGCCGGAACTGGAATACTGAGATCCCTTTCCCGCGTTCTTCTCTGCTTGTGCGGGATCGTCTCCCCCAGGCTAGATGAGCAGATCCTCCAAACGGTCGGCTTCTTTGACCAGAGTCCGTGCGTCAATCTGCTCAAAGCCCCGTGATGTATAATCTACGGGATCCGTGCGTCCCCATATCCTGATCTCCTGTTTGTAAGGCGGCCCGGGAATTTCATAGGGGGCGACGCTATCGATGTTCTCCGCCGCTTCGGCGGCCACGGAGCGAATCAGATCCTGGGCATCCTCGGGCGCCAGATGCAGGGCCACCTGGGGTCCCAGGCCAACCTTGACGTCCGCGCCATAGATATCGGGGATGAGCGCCTTGGCCTCCTCGATCATCTTGTCGTCGCCACTCACAAAGACGGTGGGCACGCCGTAGCTTCCCGCCAGGGCGGCCCGACACCCGAACTCGCCAAGCTCGATGTCGTTGATCTTGATATATTCGATGCTCTTTGAGGAATAGCTGTGGGCCAGGTTCCCGTCCCGCGTTCCCGCCTTGGCATGCTGTCCTAAGAAAAAGAGGGCGTCAAAGGATTCGTCGAGAAAAGCGGGCGGGGCGATGCGGGCGTTGTTTATCATCTTCGCGCCTCGCGGAAAGCGCTCAAAGGCGATAGAGCCGCATCCATGGGCATCCCAAACCCAGATGTCGGCAGTGGCGTCTGTGGACTGGATGCCCTGGACGCATGCCCTTAGTTCCTCGGTCATCAGACGTACGGCCTCGGAATAGCCTGGCGTATCGCGGCCTGTCTGATCCCAGCGTGCAACGCCTGATACTCCTTCTAAATCGGTCAGAATGTAGATTTTCATGTATTCGCTCCTCGTATTATATGTATGAGGGAACCAAATGTCATCTGGCTACTCTTCCACGGTGACCGTCACGCCGTACTTCTCTCCCGTATCCACGATGCGTTGCCAAGTGGCGTCCGGTAGATCCAATCCCTCATTCAGGTGTCGCTCACGATTTTTCCATTCGTATTCGCCGGGCACGAGAATCTCTTCGACTCCCTCAGCCTTGCGTGCCCTTTTTGTTGTTACGATAAGATCGTCGACCATCTTACAAAAAGCATCCAAAGGCTGAAAGGCTTCGATGTTGATGGCCGTCATGATCAACGCGTAATCCCTTTCATAGTCGGGAAGCGCAGCACAGCTGTTGCCTACCAGGCCGTTGGCGACCACCTCGACGAGAAAGGACAGGCCGTAGCCCTTGTGGTCGCCAAAGGGCAGCATGGCGCCTCCCTCTTTGAGGGCCTTGGGATCCGTGGTGGGCTTGCCCTCGGCATCCAACAGCCACCTCTGTGGAACGGAATCCTGCTTATCTATGGCTTCCTGTATTTTGCCCCAAGCGGAGACGGAGGTAGCAAAGTCAAGAAAGACCGGAGGATGTTCAGCGGCAGGGATGCCCCACGTGATGGGATTGGTGTTGAGTAGGCGGCTTGTTCCGCCGTACGGCGCCACGACGCCGCCTTTGCCTGAGCCGCTCCCGCAGATCATGGCCATGAATCCTTCCTCCGCGGCGCGGGCGACGTATTCTCCCAAGCGCCCCGTGTGGCCGGTGTGATGTATGGCCACCATACCCATGTCGTGCTCACGGGCTTTATCCATGGCGCGTTGCATCCCCTCGTGGGCCACGATTTGCCCAAAGTTCCATCCCCCGTCTAGCAATAGTGTCGTGGTGCTTTCCCGCACAACGGTTATCTCGCCCTGCGGATTTATGCGGCCATCCTCTATCATCTCCACATAGGAGCCTACGCGCAGGACACCATGTGATGCATGGCCAACCAGATTGCTCTCCACAAGTGATTCTGCTACACGATGGGCGCTGCAGCCGGGAACGCTGGCTCCCACAAACACTTTTTCGACAACGTTTTGGAGTCGCTCTGCCGTGATGTGAATCATCCAATCCTCCCGTCCTTCTATGAGTATGCTCTCATGCGTTAAGGAATTGTAGCACATGCGTCGTTCTCTGTCATCCGTCGTAGCATTTTGGTTTTGTCTTTTGGGGCGATCCTGGACTACAATGCGTGGCAAGAGATCATGAATCAGGAGTGGGAAGGGGCATGATGACATCACATACGGGCGAAATTGAGCTGCGCCGGTCGCTGGATGGTTTGGAGATGACGGTGATCCGACAGCGATGGGAGCAACCGAATATCACGGATGTCTCCTCAAAAGTACGAAGGGAGTTGGAGCGTTTGGAAGCGCTGGACGGCATCCAGGGTGGCGACGAAATTGCGATTACGGCGGGTAGTAGGGGCATCGCATCCATGCCGGAGGTGCTGCGTAGCATCGTAGCCGCCGTTCGGGAACGTGGGGGGAAGCCGTTCATCTTCCCGGCCATGGGAAGCCACGGTGGTGGAACAGCCCAAGGACAGAAGGCCTTGTTGGCCGGCCTCGGCATCACCGAGGAGACGATTGGCGCTCCTGTAAGGGCTACCATGGAGGTCGTGCGCATTGGCGAAATAGAGGAGGGCGTGCCCGTTTACTTGGATGCCTTTGCTGCGCAGGCAGCGGGCATCATCGTGGTCAATCGCATCAAGAAACATACGGACTATGACGGTCCCCTCGAGAGTGGCTTGTGCAAGATGGCCGTCATCGGTATGGGCAAGCACAAAGAAGCCTCGGCTGTGCATCAGTACGGGACTTATGGTTTGCGGCACTATATTCCCAAGATAGCACAGGTGACCTTTTCCAAGGCGCCGGTTCTTGCTGGACTAGCGATCATTGAGAACGCGTGGGGCGGCGTGGCCGATCTGGTCGGTTTGCATCCAGACGAGATCGTGGCGAGGGAACCCAGGCTCTTGATGCGTGCCAAAGATCTCTGTGCCAAGATTCCGTTCCACGATATCGATATAGCGCTCGTGGAACGCATGGGCAAGGATATCAGTGGCACAGGGATGGACTGCTATGTCATCGGCCGCAAGCGCATCATCGGTGAGCCCGAGTGGCCGGAGGCGCCCCAGATCAGTTCATTGGTGGTGCTCGATCTTACGGAGGCGAGCCATGGCAATGGATTAGGCGTGGGGCTGGCGGATTTCACGACCCAGCGACTGGTTGATAAGCTGGACTGGAAGGCTATGCGTACCAATGTTATGACCTCGGGGTATATTGAACGCACAAAGCTTCCGCTCGTCTATGAGAGCGCCCAAGCGGCCCTGGAGGCGGCGGCATTCCGCGAGCGTCGCACACCGCTCGATGCTCTTCGGATGGTGTGCTTTCGCGATACGCTGCGGCTTCGGCACCTGTTGATTTCTCCCGCGCTGGCGAGCCAGGCCAAAGGGCGCGAGGACTTGGTCGTCGAGGGCTCAGTCCCTCTCCGTTTCGACGAGCAGGGGGGCTGGATCTCGCCCTTCTGAGGGCATATCTCCGCTAGTACTGGGCGAAGGCGTCCACATCCAACACGAAAATGGTCGCCCTGTGAGGCGGATGAGCTTTGGGGGCGCGTTCACTGTCGACTTCGGGGCCGGCGTGCTCATCTATCGTCGCCAGCGCCTCGTCGATTTCCCCATTTTCGATGCCGACCAACAATGTGGTATTACCACGCCTCCAAAATCCCCCCGTGGTGCTGATGCGCGTCACGGTGAAACCCTTTTCGTTCAGGGCAAAGTTGACATCGCCCTCAAACTCGCTGCGCACGATAGCGATCAACAGTTTCATATGAGAACCTCCAATATCTGGTATGAGATCAGCCATATAGGGCGTCTATGCCGAAATAGGGGTGTCGGATTTGCCATCGTCTAGTATTATGGGTATGTGGAATTCCTGGTTCTCTGTCTTGACGCGAACGCGAGACATCACTTTTTCACCTGGGGGAGGACCCTCCCATGCTATCTTGATGGACACGCTCTTTTCCGGTTTGATGTCATAACTCTCGCGTCTAAGGGTGACCTCTGGCGCATCGGCCTGCAGATGCACACGTGCTGTGGCCAGGCCAGAGTTCTTTATCATAAAGAGGGCCTGGGGGGCAGAATCCTTATTGCGTTGCTTCAACTGGATGGTTTCGGGCATCTCAAGTCGGGGATTTCTCTGTAGCTCGATTTCCACTTGGATCTCTGCATAGCCGCCGTTGCTCTGGATGCTGATGGTGCCCGTACCTCGGTCGGCGTCGCTGGGGAATTCCTCCATGTCCGTTCTCACGCCAACCTCGATAGATCGTCCCATGACGCACTCGAAGGAGACACGATCCACCACCAGCCACGTTCGATCAGTGCTGAGGGAACCGCGCAGCGTCCCAAGCCCGTGGTTAAAGATGCGGATCGATTTCTGTACATCCTTTCGGTTTATGCTGGTTCCCAGATCGAGTAAGGTGACATCAGTGGAGATCAATGGCGAGGCCGGGGCTGCTCTCAGCGGCACCTTTGCTCGTCCTGCGTCGCTATTGATGACGAGGGTTCCAGATTCCGCTTTGGCGTCGGGATCGAGGGCCAATCCATATGCCCTCAGCTTGACTTCCTGCGCCTCTCCCGTCTGGCATGTCCCCGATGTGGGAGAGACCTCAAGCCAGACAGCATCCTTTTGCACTGTCCAGGCCAGATCACCTGTGCCCTCATTTTTGATGAATATACTCCGCGTCTCGGGTTGGGTGCGGCCCACGTACCCAAAGTCCACGGTTGCGGGCTCGACGTGTAAGGACGGCTTTAGGACCCTTATGGAGGCTGCTATCTCTTGGACGTCGGAATCAGACAATACGACGACGGCTGCAGGGACAGATAGCTCCTGGCCCTGAGAGAACCGGCTCCCGTCGGCTGTCGCCCTAATGGAGACTCCTTGACCAGGTTCGCACCTGACCTGATATTGCGAAAGGTCAAGCCAATCGACCTTGGTCTCTATATGGGCCATAAGGGGCGCTGAACCACCGTTGTGTAAGCGAAAATGAAGCTGCTTTTTTTCTCC
>JAYENT010000114.1:0-5251 GCA_034722245.1 Chloroflexota bacterium | reverse complement strand
GCGCTCAGTTCTCGTTTGGACCTGTCCAAAGTCGAGGATCGGCTCTGGGACGCGCAACAACGGGGGGCGCACGATTCTTACCGCAAAGGCAATTTGCTGATTCCCAGCGTTGCTTTCCACGGAAAGGGCGCGGGGCTCCACCGTTTTCCCCACAGGTAGCATATCGGTCTGCAGGGAGAGCATCACCTTTGCCCTTTTATCCGCCGGGAGGCGAATGGTCTGCCTGGGCGCCTTGAGCCAATCCACATGGCTCACGACGCGGCCTGAGAGTTCGGCGTTGCCCGTGTTGCGCACCTGCAAAGTGAGACGTTCCTTGCCCGCAGCGTTCACCTCGCCAAGATCGAAACGATGGGGATGGACGGAGAGGGCGGGTTCCTTCCGCCTTTCTGGTGCGCTGATCGGAGGACGCGCTTCTGCCGCTCCAAAACGCACGTCTGGTTCAAAGCCCAGGTCGGCCATGGTCTGTTGTGTTTGGCCAATAACCTCTTGACGCACGGATGCGGGAGCGGGCGCAACGGCAGCCAGTTGGACCCAGTTGGGAAGCGCTAGGAGTTCTCCACGCTGTGGGGGCCAAAGAGCTCTCTTAAGCTCCGAAGCACTGCTGAAACGGCGCGCCGGATTGCGCTGGGCGGCTTGCGCGATAGCCTTTGTCAGATGGTTGGAGATTCCCGGTACTGTCTTCTGTAAGGGAAACCGCCTGGAGAGTCCGCTTTCCAGGAGCCTCCCGATGAGCAGTGCGTAGAGCAATCTGCCCAGCGCAAAGACGTCCGTCTTAACTGAAGGCGCTTCCCCTTGGTATAGCTCGGGAGCCGTATAGCCGCGAACGCTCCCATAGGGTCTTTGGGCGTTTGGTATGAAGAAGCGGCTCAGCCCAAGCCCCAAAAGTTTCACGTCACCGGTGGGGGTCACCATTACATGATCTGGTGCGAGAAACGGGACATGGAGTGGCGACTGTTGGTCGTGCAGGCGTGTCAACAGGTCACACAACTGTGCGCCCCAGTTGCGCGCCAGCTTTGGGGGTACATTCAGGCGCCTATCGGTGATGATCTGTCGCATGGTCTGGCCCTCGACAAAGTCGAACACGACATAATAGGCGTCGCCTTCCTTGAAAGCGTCGACGATAGGGGGAAGCGTGGGATGGTCAACGCGAGACCACCTCTCCACGGCGTTGTTGAGGTTTGTCTCGGCCAGTTCGCGTTCCCTGGAACGGAGCAGAGCCACAGTGGAAAGCTGTTTGATGGCATACTTTTTCGTGGCGTCTTTTTCATCTACTGACTGATAGACGGCGCTGACCTGGCCGGAGAATATCTTTTTCTGCAAGATATAGCGATGATGTAGATTTCGGTTGGGATCCTTGCGGAACAGATTGGCAAAAGCGGAAACATCCGCGCTCTGAGAGTGGCAGTTGGGGCAACGTTGGATGTACCAGGGCCGTTCTTTGCCACAGACGGGGCATGTCTGCACGAGCGGTGTACCACAATGCTCGCATCGCTTGGCATCGAGGTCATTCAGATGATTGCATTTTGGGCAACGCTGTTTGGTGGCCATGATTTCCTACGAATTTGGGTACAGTTTGTATCAGACTCAACGCCATATCAACCGTGTGGCGGAGATTTATCGTGTCAGTTTGGAAAAAAGGCGCCGAGAAGACAGAACGAATAAACAGTGTATATAATTATATGCCTGAAGCATATAGCGTCAAGAATATGGGCATTTGGGCGGGCTATGCGAGTGGCTTGTGAAATATCTAGGATAGCACAGGGGCGCTGAGCGTGGAACGGCCACCTGGCATTTCTGTAGGTGCTCTGAACGGCAATTTGGCTAGTAGTCCCGGCTGGCAAAGCATCCGCGTATCTCGCCATAGTATACGCGGTGGTAATCCGATCCGCCGTATGACCCCACTTCAATTTCGGGGGCTAGATGGGCCGGAACCAGATCATGGTAGTGTACAACCTCGCATTCGTAGACGAGGGGGCAGGCATCAATGGTAACGGTTTCCACGGTTTTGGCCGGGGAGGTACTCATCTCATAGGCGCTGAACTTGTCAATGTCTCGGCCACTCCACGTGCCACAGATGGTGACCCAGCCCCGCAAGTCCTCTGTGGGCACATTGACTGTGAACACGCCCGAATCCTCGATGAACTCGTAGGTGTAACGAGAGGGCCGGACCAACACGATGAACACGGGTTTACTCCAGACAATGCCCACGGTACCCCAGCCTATGGTCATAACGTTGGATTCTCCCGAGCGTTTTGTCGAGGCCAGGAGCAATCCGGGATCAGCTAACAGAGCCAGCGTTTCGTTGAGTTTGTAGTCATAGCCTACGGCTTTGCGTTCCATCGTAACCTCCTTTAAAGGTAAAGCCTACATGTGTGGTGAAGGCGAAAGTCCTTGTTGTAGAAGAAAAGAAGATACTGTTGATAGCGGCAATCAGCTCTTTGCGATGGTATGGCCATTCTGAAAAGCTGCTCCTTTAGCGCTCCGCAGATCACTTCACGTGTACCTCTGCTAAGAGAATGCGATCACTTTCCAATGGTTCGCCCTCGTCATTCGTGCAGGGAAGGCGCAAACCAGTCTCTGAATCGTACATGCCTACCGCTACACGATAGATTCCAGGAGGCGCGCTCTCTTGAACAGGGATGGCGTATCCGTCCTCGATTATCTCACCACGCAACCAACTGGTGGTAGGGGCATCTCCCTTTTTGGGGACACCGTCCTTCTGCCCCCATAGTCTGTTCTGCTGATTCACAAGATGCGTAAACACGTTATAAGATACCCTGACGTTGCCGTCCGCCTGCCAATAGAGGGTGAGTTGCAAGTCGTCTCCCGCTTTTGCCTCCTTCTTCATGGCGTATCCCAAAAGGGTAATGTGGTCGCCAAAGTGGGCGTTCAGCATATGAGGAATGGATGGAACCTCGAAGCTTCGCTCGCGACCGTGGACGGTGATGGAGCCCAGGTATATCGTTTTCTTGGGATCGCCGTCTTGAAGCAATGCCCCTTCCAAGGCATACTCGCCCGCAGGTGTCCCAGCATCTACAACAAAGTCGTGCTTGCCGCAAAGAATCTGCCCTTTGCGCCATGTGCTTGTGGGCAGATCCGACCGCACGGGGCTATAGCTTGCCTGCTGCCACGTCTGGCCGATCCCGTCCGCGAGGGCAAGTTGCCACGTATAGTCCTCCGATAGGTCCGCCGTGGAGTTCCAGAATGTGGATATGATCAGTGTATCGCCTGGGTAGGCTCTTTCCTGTGATACGTTGAACCCCAGAAGGCGCAACCCAGGGGCCACGGCAGTGTTTGTGCGTTGTCTTATGGGAAGGGCGGCGGGATCGGGTGGGTCCTCAGCGGGGATCACCGAAGTATGGCCTATCTGAAAATCATATCCCTTGTAGTTATCCTCTTTGTCTAGGGTCTGCAGACCATTCCATCTGCCCTCTGCGTGCACGCGCAGGCGTGCGGTGTATTCCCCGGGCGGTGTGGCCGGATCCACAGGCAGTTGGAAAAGCTGGATCGTGGTCTCGCCTGGGGGCCATTGGGACGTGGGATACAGGATCGCACGCTCTAAGCCCCTTTCGTCCCAGTATGTCCCCTTGTCCAGATCGACGAGGCGCTTGCTTCCCATGCCCCACACGTGTCCCCGACTGTCGAAGAGCCTGAGCGTCACCAAATAGTCTTCCGGCATGGTCGTCTTTCCGTGCCAGCGCAGGGATACTTGCAGATCGTGGCCTGGCGCAACGCGGTCCTCCTCCCATCGGTAGCCAGTCAGCTCAAGTTGATGGCCGAAATCGGCATTTACCTTTGTTCCGTCCCACAGATCCTCCTTGGCATACACCTCCAATAAGCGGTAGTCGTACTTGCGCCGCATGGCGAGATAGAAGTTGGTCTGAAGGTAATACTTGAAGGTCTCATAGTCGCGCAGCATCACGAACTGGTGCGAGCCGTGGGCCACGTTGAGGAGCACCATCTTGACGTCATAGGTTTCGATTTCCTCGATCAGTTCCGCCCCCGTTATCTGGCCACCCTTGGCCGCGCCACGGGAGATGCCAGCCGCTTTTGGGGTGGTGCGACGCTGCGCGTAGAAGTTGAGGCCCGGATAGTCAGACATGACCGCGTCATCGGGTGCTGTATGCTCTTGGATATAGGAGACCCAGGTGCGCGTATCCTCCTGTTCTTCCCAGCTTGCCACAAGGGCGTTGTGCTCCCAGTGGGGCCGCAGGGCGATAGCTAAACTCGCGACGGCCGCCACGGCGCCCAGCACGCTGATGACCGAGCGCTCGCGGTGATTTGACATAATACAATACAACGCTGAGACGCCTCGCCCAGCAAGAGCGGCCAGGGAGGGCACGAGATAGGTAAGATGGCGTCCCTGGAGTCCTCTGGATATGAGGAGAAAACTGAGGGCGGTAGGCAGCTGCCAGGCAAAAAGGCTTCCCAAATGCTCGCGTTTCCATATGATGACGCCGATGCCAAAAACGGAAAGCAGCGTATAGACGGGCTGGCTAGAGACATAGTCCCAGTATAGGAAGAGCCCCTTTTTCACAACTTGCACAAGAGGCGTTCCACTTCCCTGGCGGAGGTGATGTCCTAACACAGCGTCGAGGAAATTTGGGGTCAGTAGAGAGAAAAGCCCCGTGATGGCCCCAACTACAGCTATGAAAGGAAGACCGATAGACAGCCCCGTGGTCAGGGTAGCATGCCAGTCTCTGGTTCGGAAGCCCTCAGCCAACAGGAACAGGCCCACGCCCGCCATCGTCAATGCGCCGAACAGCTTGGACATTGTGGACAGAGCAAGGGCCACACCGGAGAGCGCTAGCAGCCATCTTCGTTTCCCCGAATATCCCAGCGCGAAGAAAAAGAGCCCCAGCATACCCCAGAAGAGCATGGGGGCCTCGGGGCGGAAGAAACGTGCAGCCCAGTAGATCTCACGTTGCACAAGGGCGAGCAGCAGCGCGGCAAAGGCGGCCACATCTCCCCAGATGCGGCGGACCGTCAGGAATAGGAGGGCCAGCGTGGCCAGCGTAAGCGTGGTGGCCCATAGCCGGGCAGCAAAGATGGAGTAGTTGAAGGTTCCCAATACCAGTGCGCCCGGATAGAGGAAAACGGGCAATTGAGGAGTCAGGAAATCGCGGTAGGGCAACTCGCCCAGGAAGATGCGCCAGGCAGCGTAGAGATATCCTCCCTCGTCGTCATAGGCCAGCCATTTGGTGATCCTGTGGGAATAGTAGACGAAGCCCAGGGACAGGATCAGGAGGAA
>JAYENT010000113.1:0-30826 GCA_034722245.1 Chloroflexota bacterium | reverse complement strand
GGGCGCATTGATTCACCTAAAATGTTACCGAGTGACTATGATCCGCTTCATATCGCCACACCATGCGCTGCGCTATGCCATGCAGTCCCTTCAGCAGGTCCCTGTGACTCAATCGCTCATTCCATAGGAACCCGTAGATCCTTCGTGCTGTGGGGAGCACGCTCTCCTCGGCGCGTTCTAACGCTCTAGCCAATGCGACCACCGGTAACTTGTCCGTCACACTCTGATGCGCTATCATCTTCATGGCCTCGCCCTCCTGTGAGTCTTTTGCTTGTATCCCAAAGTAGCGCAGGGGGCAGAGTTTTCAACTCCAAGATGTAGGTAATCACCTGGATCAGTGCTATTGCATCGGCAACTAGCGCGTGCTAAACTCCTGATACCATGGAAACGCCACTTCTGACCACCAAGCTGCATATTCCGTCTCCACACCCCAGCCTCGTGTCGAGGCCACACCTGGTGGAGCGCCTGGACGCTGGACGACGCCTGGGGCACAGACTGCTCCTGCTCTCGGCACCGGCGGGGTTCGGCAAGACCACTCTGCTTGGCGAATGGATCAGCACGTGTGATGTCCCTGTGGCCTGGCTCTCCCTCGATGCGGACGACAACGATCCCGTTCGCTTTCTCTCCTACGGCGTCGGCGCTCTGCGGACCGTTGAGGAAGGAATCGGTACGGGCATTTTGGAGATGCTCCAGACGCCTCAGCGTCCCGACATGGAGGAGTTTCTCACCACCCTCATCAATCAACTCAACGCGCAAACAGGGGATCTGCTGCTCATACTAGACGACTATCATCTGATCACAGAGACCGCAGTCCACGAGGCCGTCGGCTTTCTTCTTGACCATCTGCCACCTTCCCTGTGCCTGGTCATCGCCGGGCGGGCCGCCCCCCCTGCCGGTGGCGCGTCTCAGGGCCCACGCTCAACTCACCGAACTGCGGCAGAGCGATCTGC
Organism: Chloroflexota bacterium; assembly: GCA_034722245.1. GTDB lineage: Bacteria > Chloroflexota > Anaerolineae > UBA1429 > UBA1429 > JAWLEV01. The sequence continues at coordinate 29,876 of JAYENT010000113.1, read as the reverse complement.
GCTTCAACGCCGACGAGGTAGCCGCCTTCCTCAGCCAGGTTACAGATTTGCATCTTTCGCCCCAGGAGATCGCCACCCTGAGCGTCCGCACCGAGGGATGGGTGGCGGGGCTGCAATTGGCAGCCCTCTCTATGCGAGGACGGGGTGACACCGAGGGGTTCATCCAGGCGTTTGCGGGATCCAACCGCTATATCCTGGACTATGAGACCTCTCTTTTTCCATACTACCCACCCCAACTACCCATTCTGCATGGCGACAACCCACCCAGGCATTGCTTATACTATAGCCAGAAAGTTCGAACCCTGCTTCTGGGTAAGCAAGGAAGCCGATAGGTGGAGGACGAGGGGATGTCTGATGAGCAAGCGGTCTACGAGATCAGGTTGAGAGGACATCTTGATGAAAAGTGGTCGGACTGGTTTAATGGTATGGTCATCACCTTGGAAAGAGATCGAGAGGGCACATCGGTAACTAGCCTACGAGGGATGGTCGATCAGGCAAAGCTGCGAGGCACCCTGAACAAGATCTGGGATCTGGGCCTCACGGTGATGACGGTAAACACAGTGACTCCCAGTACTGGAGCGGTACAGGAAGGGAATTGAAATGGGGAAGCTGCTCAGATTGGCATGGCGTAACGTCTGGCGCAATGGGCGACGGACCGTCATCGCGGGGACCGCCATCGCCCTGGGGCTCACTTTTCTGCTCGTCTATGACGGCCTCCTGGGAGGATTCAAGGAGGCCATATATGGCAACGTGGTACGGCTTCAGGGCGGGAACGTGCAGGTGCACGCGCCAGGTTACCGCGAAAAGGCGGGACGGATGCCGCTCTATCCCCTGCCCGGCGCGGAGACCATCGTGCAGGTAGCATTGGCTCAACCCAACGTGGTCGCCGCTCAAAGGCGCATTCAGACCAACGGCATGATCAGCAGCCACGAAGCGACCATGCCCGTGGTCATCACCGGCATCGAGCCAGAACGCGTGGGTTCGGTCAGCATGATAGCTCAGAACATGCTGCAGGGACGTTTCCTGGCCCCCGGCGACGAGGATCTGCTTGTCATCGGACAGGGGCTGGCCGACAAACTGGAGGTGGGGATGAACGACCGCGTCACCCTGGTGGGCCGTGCCACGCACGAGCGGACGAGGCACCGCACCATGACCATCGTCGGCATCTACGATCTGGGAGCGCCCCAAGTAGAGGAAAGGATGGTCTATGTCTCACTGCTGGAGGCCCAGATCCTCTTTGATCTGCACGAGCAGGCCACCGAGGTAACCGTGTACCTGGAACGCGTGGGCCAGGAGCCACCCGTGGTCGATGCCCTGCAGGCCTCTTTACCCGGCTATGAGGTGGATTCCTGGTACACGTTGGATCCCTCGACCAAAGAGATGATGGAGTTGGAAACGCTGATCATGAACTTGTTTGGGATAGTCATCCTGTTAATCGCTGGTGTGGGCATCTTTAACCTGATGTTGATGGCCGTGTTCGAGCGGACCCGCGAGATCGGTATCTTGGCGGCCATGGGTATGAAATGGTATGAGACCGTTATGCTGTTCCTGTTCGAGGGCGTGTTGATCGGGTTACTGGGGGCGCTGGCGGGCACCGTACTGGGTGGGGCTATAAACGCCTACTTTGGCCGCGTCGGCATCGATCTTACGGCCCTTTACGGTGGGATAGACGTGGGCGAGTTCGGCGAAGTGTTTGGATTGATGGGGGATCGACTCTACTTCCGTATAGGGATAGATGTGCTGTTGGCACGGGCGTTGACCGTCGCCGTCATCGCGGCGTTGGCCTCGCTCTATCCGGCGTGGCAGGCGGCCAAACGGGAACCGGCCGAGGCCTTGCATTATGTCTGATAGGCGATTCGTTTACACGGAGCCACGCAGAGTAAGCGTAGAGAGACACAGAGAAAAAAGAGAGAAGTCGGATCTGGGAGACATCGTGAACAATCTTACGGCTCTGAATCTAACTGTAATCCTCTGTGCAACTCGGTGTAAAAGCGAGAAACGTGAGGAGGGGGCACTGTGTTCAAACTGTGGAAACTTGCCACGCGTAATCTGAGACGTAACAAGCGCCGCTCGGGCCTGACGCTGATCGCCGTGATGGTGGGATTGGCACTGGTCATCGTGATTCACGACCTCGAGATGGGTGCAATCCAGGGCTCCATTGACAATAACATCCGCCTGCAGACCGGTCATATACAGGTACGCGATGCCTCCTATGAAAAGGACAAACTCCCGCTAAAATGGGACGATCTGATAGAGAATCCGCAGGAGATCGTGGCGCGGGCGCAAGGCTTTTCGCAAGTGCAGGCGGCAGCGCCGGTGCTCTGGGCTAGCGGCATCCTGGCAGCGGGCGAGGAATCGGTGAGTGTACAGGTGTCCGGCATCACCCCCCAGTCTGGCCTCAGCGATCCCTATCGAGAGGGCCTGGTGGCCGGCGAATTCCTGACCCCCGATGATCGAACAGGCCTCCTCATCGGCAAACGATTGGCCGACAGCCTGGACATATCCGTGGGAGACGACGTCAGCCTGCTGGTGAACACGGCGGAGGGACAACCGGACGAGGCGATCTTTACCATCCGCGGCCTGTACCATACCGGCTTTCCAGCCTTTGATGAGGGGACCGTCTTTCTGCCACTGGCCAAGGCACAGGCCTTTACGCGCGTGGGAGACCGGGCCAGCGCGGTCGTGGCCCTGCTACATGATAAGGAAGCCACGGGCACGGTCGCTACAGCGCTGCAGGCACCGGAACTGGAAGTACTGACGTGGCGGGATCTGAACCAGTTGATGCTGCAAGGCACCGAAGCGGCGATGGGAATCCTGTATCTGGTATACCTGGTGGTGCTGGCCATCGTCGCCGTCGTCGTGGCCAACACGCTGTTGATGTCCGTCTTTGAGCGCACGCGCGAGATGGGCATCCTGGCGGCCATGGGCATGAAGGGGCGGCAGATCATGGCCATGTTCTTGATAGAATCGGCCGCCCTGGGGGCGATAGGCATCGTCATGGGGCTGCTGCTGGGATCGGCGGGAGTGTATTATCTGGCTACCGAAGGTTTCTATCTTGGCGACGTGTCCGGCATGGTCTCTTCTGAACTGGCCTATGGGGAAAGGATGTATGCGGCCTTTCAGTGGGCGGATACAGCCGTTTTATGCCTGGTATGCTGGGCCATCATCCTGCTGGCCTCGCTCTACCCGGCCTGGTTCGCCACGCGCAAGGAGCCCATCGAGGCGTTGCGGGCGCAATAACGAGACAGCCTATAATAGGAGGCATATGATGGAAGTCGTCAAGCTAGAAGAGGCCGTTAGGATATATCAAGTGGGAGAAGTCGAGACGCCCGCCCTGAGGGGGCTCAACCTGACCATCACCGAGGGAGAATTCACGGCCATGGTGGGACCGTCGGGATCGGGCAAAACGACGGCCCTGCAGTTGATGGGCTGTCTGGACAGACCAACCAGCGGGAAGGTGTATTTCGAGGGGCGGGACGTCACGGAACTCAACGCCAACGCTCGCGCCGATCTGCGCAAGGGGACCATCAGTTTTATCTTTCAGTTCTTTGCCCTCATCCCGGGGCTCTCGGCCTATGAGAACATCGAGCTGCCCCTGGTCCTGACCGGCGAGAAGAAAAGCGCCCGGAAGGAGCGGGTGAACGAACTGCTGGAAGCGGTGGGGCTCACCGACCGCGCCGAGCACCGTCCAGATCAGTTGAGCGGCGGGGAACAGCAGCGGGTGGCCATCGCCCGCGCCCTATCCGTTCGCCCCGTGTTGGTGCTGGGCGACGAGCCCACGGCCAACCTGGACACGGACACGGGCCATCAGGTGATGGCGATCATGGAACGACTCAACGAGGAAACGGGCACGACCTTTGTATTCGCCACCCACGATCCGCGCGTGATCCCCTTTGCCCGCCGCGTGATAAGGCTGCGCGATGGACGGGCCGTGGACGGCGAGAACGGAAGAGAGGAGGAAAGCGAATGAGAGCCAAGCCATTGCTCGTACTCTTGACGGCAGCCCTTTTGCTGGGCTGTGGCCATGCGGAGGGCCCGATGCCCACCCCCGTGATCACCGCTCCGCCGCCCTGGGCGCGGCCGGGTCGAACCCGAGGCGCCGTGACCGCCTCGGGAGAGGTGGTACCCGCACAAGAAGCCCGTCTGGGATTCGCCCTCGCCGGGCAAGTAGAAGCCGTTCCCGTGACCGTCGGCGACCGGGTGACCGTGGGCCAGCCCCTGGTGCGGCTGCGCACAGCCGAAATGGAAAGCGGTGTATTGCAGGCCAGGGCACAACTGGAGGTGGCGCGGGCCGATCTGGCCCTCGTGCAGGCCAGCCCGGTGGAGGTCGAGATCACTGCCGCCGAAGCGGGTGTGAGTTCTGCCGAGGGGCAGCTTGCCGTCGCCCGTGAGGGTGTGGAGAGCGCCCAGGCCGCCGTGGAAAGGGCCGAGGAGCAGATCGCCCTGGCGCAGGCGGGACTGGCCGAACTGACCGCCGATCCGACGGAACACGAACTGGAAATCGCACGCCACCAGATCAAGCGGGCGGAGAACGAGCTGTGGGCCGCCCAGGCCCGGCGCGACGCTGTATGTGGGCGCGTGGGACGTGGGGCCACGGAAGCGGACTGCGACAGTGCCAAGGCGGCCGTGGGCAGCGCCTACGAGGCGGTGCAGATCGCCGAGCAGCAGTTAGCCCAGCTTGAGGGCGGTCCCACAGAGGCCCAACTGTCCAGGGCGCGGGCCCAAGTGCGCATTGCCCAAGCCCAAAAGGCGGGGGCTGAGGCGGCACTTGTGGTGGTGCGCGCTCAAATCGAGCCGGCCCGGGCCGCCGTGAGGCAGGCGGAGGCCCAGTTAGCGCAGGTGCAGCGCGGCGCGTCTACGAAGGAGATCAAGGTCGAGCGCGCGAGAGCCGCCGTATCCTCGGCGGAGGCCGGCGTGTCACAAGCCCAGGCGGCGTTAGAGGGAGCGGTGCTCAAGGCACCCTTTGACGGCACCGTAACCACTCTGGACGTGGCAGTCGGCGAGGCGGCGACCCCAGGAGCGCCCCTGCTTACCTTGGCCGATCTGGAGCATTTGCGGGTGGAGACAACCGACCTGAGCGAGCGCGACGTAGCCGCCGTCGAGGTGGGCCAAAAGGCCGCCATCTATGTGGAGGCGCTGGATAAGGAGGTGGCGGGGCACGTGGTCCGCATCGCCGACGAGGCCAGCACCATTGGCGGCGACGTGGTGTACACGGTCGTCATCGAACTGGACGAGGAGGTTCCGGGATTGCGCTGGGGCATGAGCGTGGAGGTGGATATCGACACCGGCGAGTAAGGTGGCTCAGCCGGGGGACTCCCCCATTTGGAGCATAAGAGGCCGCAGCCCATATGGTTGCGGCCTCGCTTCTGGCTTCCTATAGGTGATGGCCCCCGGCCACCTATCCTCTAGCTCCCCTTCTTTTGCTGACAATTGGGACAGTAATAGGCATGGCGACTGGACACCTGTACACGCCCCAGCTCCGTTCCACAGCGGGGGCACTCGCCCCCCTCATGGCGGTGAGGGATGATAAAGGATTCCGGGAACTGCTCCGACTCCGCCTGACAAGCGATCCCTTTTTGGAGCACGTCCTTCATGGCATGAAAGAGCACCTCCACACCTTTCTCATCCAGTTTGTTGATCTTGGTGCGGGGATGAACCCTGGCCTGAAACAGGATCTCGTCAGAGTAGACGTTGCCAATCCCCGCTATCGTCCCCTGATCCATCAGGACGGACTTGGTCATGGCCCGCCGGCTCCCGACCGCTTTCTTGAAGGCGGCAAGGTCAAGGCCCGGATCGAGGGCATCTGGCCCCAGTCCTTTCTCGTCGATGAACGCCTCCACGTCGTCGACCACCCTGACCTCGCCCAGCTTGCGCATGGACTGGTAGGCCAGATGATAGCCGTTGGCAAAGTGGAAGAGCACGCGGTCGTACTCTGGTTCCTCCGCCATGTCCTCAAAGTATTTCAGTCCTCCGGTCATGTCGAAGTGAAGGACGAGGGACTTGTCTTCCCTCCCATCCAGGGCCACGAGTAGATACTTCCCGTGCCGCCGCGTGGAAGTGAAGGATCGCCCGACGAGCGCCTCTTCTAGCGCCTGTATCGCGGCACGCTCTGACATCTCGTCACTCGCAACGAGGCGAGCGGCGCGTACCTCCACGTCCTCGATCTCCTGGTGCAGCGACGTGGCCTGCAGATACTGTCTCAATGCTTCCACATCTGGGAGTTCGGGCATGAACAACCTCCTCGCTCTCATACCCTGTCGGAGAAGCCCCGCCTCGGGAAGGGAATCAACCCGCCTAGTGCACTTGACATTGCTTATGCTATGACATTGTCCGCGTGTTTACGATCATGACATAATAGGAAGCAAAAATCAAGTGCCGACTGATTGCTTTACTCGCAACATTCCCGCCTATCCGAGCTAGCGGAGGCCGTCCGCAATCTGCTCGACGCCCTGTCGTGACCGACTCCGCGTCCCCACACTCCCTCCCGTGTTATAGTCCACGAGAACGTACACCCTATCCGGAGTAAGAACCATGGAAACGACGATGAGGGCGCGCTCGCGTTGGGCTTGGTATTTCTACGACGTGGGCACCCCGGCCTATGCCGCCGTGGTGCCCACCGACGAGCGCCGTGGTTTGCAATTGACGCTCCGCTGCGGCGTGTGCTACACTCGATACAGGTGAACTGATTTCAGGGGGGACAGAAATGGAAGTTATAGAAGCACCAGGAGCGGTGCGCACGATCATGCTCTATTTCAGTCGCGGCGAGGATATCTTTGAGGAGCTAGAAGCCTTCCTTGAGGAGGAAGATATCGACGCGGCCTTGATAACCTCGGGTATCGGATCCTTTGACGTTTGCAACCTACACACCATCACCAAGACGGGGCTTCCCTCCGAGGATCGCTATTTCGAACTCACAGGGCCTATCGAGGTGGGCTCCATGCAGGGCACCGTGGCCGGCGGGCAACCCCACATCCACGTCGTGGTGCACGATACGGCGAACGACGAGGTGCACGTGGGACATCTGGAGCCTGGCACCCGCTGTTGCTACCGTGTGGAGATGGGCCTCATTATCCTCGAGGATGTCTGGACTCAGCGCATAACTGACCCCGACACCGGGCTGACGGATATCGTGCAGGTGGAGGGATAACGTGGCGGATACGTCGGATCTTGAGAAGGTACAGAGGCAGGCACCCTCCACCCTAGACCGCTTCCGGTTAGACGGCAAGGCCGCTCTTGTAGTAGGCGGGACGCGGGGTTTGGGCCAGGCCATGGCCCTGGGGCTCGCCGCGGCCGGCGCCGACGTGTGCATCGTGGGGCGAGGGCCAGCGGGCCTGGAGGAGACGTCCCAGGCCATCAGCGACCTGGGACGCAAGGGCAGCTACTATGCCGCCGACGCCACCGACGAGGATAAGGTGGAGAGCATGGTACAGCACATGCTGGATACCTATGGCCGTCTGGACATTCTGGTCAATAGCCAGGGCATCGTGAATCTGCAGCCTATCGCTCAGTTCGACACGGGAACTTGGGAGCGCATCATCGACGTGAACCTGCGGTCCGTCTTTCTCTGTTGCAAGCACGCGGGCCGCGTGATGCTGGAGCAGGGCGGGGGTAAGATCATCAACATCTCCTCGGTACGCGGCTTTCAGGGGCGCGCGGGGGATCCGGCCTATGCGCCGAGCAAGGGGGGTGTGAATCAGCTCACCCGCTCCCTGGCCATCGAGTGGGGGCCCAAGGGCATCAACGTGAACGCCATCGCCCCTGCCTTTACCCGCACGGCCATGGCCGCCGATTTCCTGGCCGATCCCGAGAACCTGGAATGGGTGCTCAGCCGCATCCCTATGAATCGTCTGGGCGAACTGGACGATTTCTTTGGCCCTGTGGTCTTTTTGGCCTCCGAGGCCTCCAACTTTGTCAACGGGCACGTCCTCCTCGTCGATGGGGGCTGGGTCGCGGCCTAGAGCATCATTGACCAGTTTGTGTGCTTTTACAGGAGCTCTGCATGGGCAGAGCCCCTTTGGGTTATCCTGATCGTGCTCATTTGGCAAGACCAGCTTCCGCCCACAGATGTGACGGGATTGTGTAGAGACGCAAGATCTTGCGTCTCTACATCCGTAACGCTTTTTGGCCGTAGCGGTTATAATATGTAGACTGTACTATCCAGCCCTCTATACATTTGCAAAAGGAAACCCATGTCCAGGATTATGGTCATTCTCAATCCCATCGCCGGACGCGGCTATGCCGCCCGGATCGCCCCCCTCGTCGTGCAGCACTTTGCTGCGTTGGGAGCGGATTTCGATCTGGTGGAGACTACTGCCCGTGGCGAGGCCATCGACCTCACTCACCGGGCTATGGACGACGGCTATGACACTTTGGTGGCCGTGGGCGGCGACGGCACGTCCCACGAAATGGTAAACGCCATGATGACGCACACCGACGAGCGTCCGGTGGGCAAGCTGGGCTGCATCCCCGCCGGGTCGGGCAACGACTTTGCCATCATGAACGGCGCGCCGGAGAATCTCGCGCAAGCCTGCCGCGCCATCGTCGAGGGACAGACGCGGCGCATCGATGTGGCGAAGGTGACCATTGATAATGGTCCCGTCCAGTATTTTGGTAACACCTTGGGCATCGGCTTTGATGGGTTGGTCAATCGAGGTTGTCTGGAGTACAAGCGGTTGAGGGGACTTGCTCTCTACCTGCCCGTGGTTCTCAAGACTGTCTTTGTGGACATGCAGGCATCCGAGGTGGAGATCACCTATGACGGCAACACCATACGGCGAAAGGTGCTGATGACCGTCATCTGCAATGGCCCACGCGAGGGCGCCGCCTTCCGCGTGGCCCCCGACGCGCGGACCGACGACGGGCTGCTGGATATCATCATCGCCGGCGATATGTCTCGACTCAAGATCCTGAGCATGATTCCCAGATTCATGAAAGGCACACACCTCTCCGACGAGAGTATCGAATCGTATCGAGCTAGACATGTGATAGTTGCCTCCGAGGGCCCCCTCTATCTGCACATGGACGGCGAAATCGTATGTGACTTTGCTCACCGCGTGGAAGCGCGGGTGATTCCCGGCTGTCTGGAGGTGATCACCTCGGAAAAGAGCGCAAGTGCGTGACCTCTCTGCCCCTGCTCGTGGGCGGCACCGTGGCCGCCAAAATGTTGGGCGATTGGTACCGCACCTCGAGGAGGGAAAGGGCATTCTCGATCAGCCAAAGGTCCCTGTGCATAATCCCTGTGGACAATAAGGGTAAAGTTGTGGATAACTGTGCTAACCTGTGGATAACTCACAGATATCGCCCCGCTTGACGCCTCAAGCGGGGCGATATAAAAGGGGGAAGGCAATGACCTTACTAGCACAATCCTAAAGAGAAATCCACAATCGGGAGAGAACTGAGAGAGGGCAATCATGGGCATTCCAAAAGACTATGAAGAACGCGTTTACGCCGGCGTACTGGGCAAGATCATCGGCGTCTACATGGGGCGCCCTTTCGAGGGCTGGACGCACAAGCGAATCATGGAGCGACTGGGAGAGATCAACTACTATGTCCACGATACGTTGGACAAGCCCCTCATCGCCATCGACGATGACATCTCGGGGACCTTTACCTTTCTCAGGGCCATGCCCGACCATGGCAACACCCTTGACCTGACGCCGGCCCAGATAGGGCAGACGTGGCTCAACTACCTGATCGAGGAGCGTACCATCCTCTGGTGGGGAGGGATGGGGAATTCCACCGAGCACACGGCCTACCTTCGGCTAAAGTCGGGGGTAGAGGCCCCCGGAAGTGGCTCCATGGAGCGCAACGGGCGCGTGGTGGCCGAGCAGATCGGGGCGCAGATATTCATCGACGGCTGGGCCATGATCTCACCGGGGGATCCAGAGCGGGCGGCGGACCTGGCCCGCCGGGCCGCCAGCGTGAGCCACGATGGGGAAGCCATCCACGGCGCCCAGGTGGTGGCGGCCATGGAGGCCCAGGCCTTTGTGGAATCCGACATTGAGGCCCTCCTGGATGTGGGAACTTCTCTCATCCCCAAAGACTCGCTCATCTACCGCCTCATCGCCGACGTGCGGGAGTGGAGTGGCATGTATGATGACTGGCGTGAGAGTTTCTATCGCATCGTGGCGAACTATGGCTATGACAAATATGGCGGCAACGTTCACGTGGTGCCCAATCACGCCCTGATCATCCTCGCCCTTCTCTATTGCGAGGATAGTTTCTCCAAGGCGCTGCGCATCGTGAATACGGCGGGATGGGACACGGACTGCAACTCGGGCAACGTGGGCTGCCTCATGGGCATCAAGAATGGGCTCCGGGGGCTTGACGATGGCCCGGACTATCGGGGGCCTGTGGCAGATCGCATGTATCTGCCCACCGCCGACAGTGGACGCGCCGTCACCGATGCTCTGCACGAGGCCTATGCCATCGTGCAAATAGGCCGCGACCTATACGACGAGCCCGCCTCACTGCCCAAGGGTGGAGTGCGCTTCCATTTCGATCTGCCCGGCGCGGTCCAGGGCTTTGTGACGGACGACAGCGTGGAGAGCAAGGGCACCACGCAAATCGAGAACGTCGCCGGACACAGCGCACGGGGAGAACGGAGCCTGGCGGTTCATTACCACGGCGTGACCCGGGGGCGCTGTGCGCGCATCGTGCGTGAGACCTATCCCAGCCTGTCCCAAAGCGCCAGCTATCGCATGGTGGCCTCACCTACCCTCTACGCAGGGCAAGAATTGCGCGCTCGCCTCTCCGCTGATGAGGGGAATACCTCGCCCGTCGACGCCCGTCTCTTTGTTAAGGCCTATGGCCAGGACGACGCGCTCTTTATGACGTACAGTCCAAGAGCAACCTTGGAAGCGGATGCCGCACAGGAGATGGTCTGGACCGTCGATGTCCCCACGGGATGTCCCATCGCCTGGGTGGGCCTGGAACTGGCGTCCGAGACCCGCGCCGATGGCGTCGTGTATCTGGATTGGCTGGACTGGTCTGGTGTGCCCACCACGACCTTTGGGCCGCCCGAGTGCGGTGGAACTCGCTGGATCGAGGCCTGGGCGCAGGCCTGCAGCGACGTACAGGCACAGCGCAAGCACACCTATCGTCTCATCCAGAACGAGGGCTCGGGTATGCTCATCCAGGGGACGCGAGAGTGGCACGACTATGCCTTTAGCGCCAGGCTGACACCCCACTTGGCCGAATCCTGCGGCATCGCCGCCTACGTGCAGGGACTAAAGCGCTACTATGCTCTCAAACTCGCCAAGGACGGGAAGGTTCAGCTTGTGCGCGAACTGGACGGCACGCGCGTTCTGTCAGAGAAAGAGTATGCCTGGGAACTGTACGAAACGTATGAGTTGGAACTGGAGATCGCGGGCAACCTGCTCACGGGGCGCGTGAACGGAGAACGGGTCGTGCAAGTGGAGGAGAGGGAGATGCTCGGCGGTGGCGGGATCGCCCTGCTCGTCGAGGAGGGCCGATTGGGTTGCGATGAGGTCAGGATACGTCCCACGGCATGATGCATGAGGGCAGAATGGGGCTGAGGCCGGAAGCCTCAGCCCCGCTTGCTGGAGATGAAATGTGCTATGCCAAGCCATGATCCTCTAGCGCATCGTGCCGTATTGCCCGCAGTACTCTGTGGCTGCCTCGGCGTAGGCGACCAGATTCTCCATCCGATCGTTCCCTTGCAGGGCGGCGGCAGGAGATAGGATGTATCCGCCGCCCGGCGCGAGCCGCTGCAGACAGTTCTTCACCTCTGCCCGCACGTCCTCCGGCGTCCCGCTGCTCATCAACTGATGGTTGAATCCCCCACGAAGACAAACCCGATCGCCAATTCTGCGCTTGGCGTCTGCAGGATCCACGTCTCCGGAGGCCGCTTCCGGATTGAGTGGCTCCAGATAATCGATGCCCATATCGGCGAACGACTCGAGCAGGGCGTCGCACAGTCCGCAATCGTGGTAAAGGACGAGCTTGTCAGCCTCCTTGGCGATGCGTATAAAGCGCTCGTCAAAGGGGCGCACAAACGTATCGAACATGCTTTTTGAGATGCCCATGCCCACGTAGGACTCGTTGATGAAAAAGGCTTCCACACTGGAGCGGCACAACGCCTCTGCCTGCGCCGCAAGGTAGTCGGCCACCCGTTCCAGGAATTCCGTCGCCCATTGGGGTCTGAGATAAGGATCCATAGCCATCTGGTTCATACCCCGCAAATAGCACGCCTGCTGCCAGATACCATTTATGCTCACATAGCCCAGCCCACGGTCGCCGAGCTGCGTCCACCTCTCGTTGATTTCCGCTACACTGATGCTGTTCGTAGGAAGATATTCCAGGGCGCGCAGATCGTCTTCCTCTTTCACCAGCGGCGCCTCTTGCCAGCCCGATTTACCAGGTTCGTTGTAGTACGTTGTGGAGAGCGCACCGGCTGGCGTGGAGACCCGATAGGTGATCTGATATTCCTGCTCCGTTTCCTCCTCGCGGACCTCCCACCTGCCCGGTTCGTTCACACGCCAGGGCCTTGCCAGGCCTCCCCCCAGCCCTAACAGGGGATCGAACCCAAAGCGAGTTTGCGAGGCCAGGCGGGCCTCCAAGGGATCCTCCGGGGCATCCGCCTGAAAGTGTTTTTCGTAGAAGGCGGGCATATAGTAGGTGATATTGAAGGGCACCCGATCGACGGCCTCATGTTTTATGGCTGCGACAAGCCTTTCTTTGCTGTTCATGATCACTCCCGTTTTCGGTAATGAACAAAGAGCCCCGAACGTGGATTCGGGGCTCTCGTATTGCACATACGCAGGCGTCTAGCGCTATTCCCAGCTTTCCTCGGGGTTGGGACGCCAGAAACCAAGCTTGGGCGTATTCCATTCCTCGGTGGGCTCGAACAAGCCTCCACTGCGCAGGTTTTCCTCGATTCCCTCGTAGTTCAGATCAACGCCGAGGCCGGGCTTCTCGGGCACTTTCACGTAGCCCTCTTCCATCAGAGGATCATCAAGGCCAGTGACGAGGTCTGCCCAGAAGGGCAGGTCGAGGCCGTGATGTTCCAGGGCCACAAAGCTGGAGATGGCCGCTGCACAGTGTAGGTTGGCCATAAAGGCGATGGGCGAGCCGGCAAAGTGCTGGGCTGTTGGCATGCCATAGCGCTCAGCATAGTCGGCGATCTTTTTCGTTTCCCACATACCGCCCGACGTGAGCAAGTCCGGATGGACGATGTCGACGGCGTGCTTCTCGATCATCTCGCGGAAGCCGTCCCACAAAAAGAGTTCCTCGCCGGCGGCTGTCGGCACGTTGATGGCATCGGTGACCTTCTTGTGTCCGTCGATATCGTGCCAAGGCATGGGATCCTCTATCCAGGCCAATCCGTAGGGCTCCAGAGCCCGGCCAAGACGGATGACCTCTTTTGCTGTCATGTAGCCGTGCCCAAAGTGGTCGATACAGAGAGACACGTCCCACCCGGCGGCCTCGCGCACCGCGGCCACAATCTCTGCCATGCGGGCGATTCCCTTGTCCGTGAATCTGCTGCCAACGCCTGTGCCGGGGGCCTTACGCCTCCGTCCCCAAAAGTACTCATACTTGGTTGGGCTGCCGATGGTGGTGCCCGGAATATCTGCGAGTACGCCAGGGGCCACGTCGAACTTGATGAAGGTCAGCCCCATCTCCTTACGGCCCATGACACGTTCGGCATAGGCCTCTGGGGTGGGATTGCGGGGTTCAGGGGTGTCAGCGTATACGCGCACCCTATCCCGGTATTTGCCCCCCAGAAACTGATAGCAGGGGACGCCATAGACCTTGCCGATCAGGTCCCACAGGGCCAGCTCGATGCCCGATACACCGCCGCCCTCGCGTCCCCAGTTGCCAAACTGTTTGATGGTGCGAAAGATCATGTCAATGTTGCAGGGGTTCTGTCCCAACAGAAAGCTCTTGAACTGCAGAGCGTTCTCTGCGTGCCCCGCATCCCTCACCTCGCCGATGCCGTACACATCCTGGTTGGTATCAATGCGGATGATGGGATAGTCATAGTTCGAGGCTACCACCGCCGTGCGCATGTCCGTGATCTCCAGTTCCGTGGGGCTGGAGTAGGTATTCACGTTCTCCTCGATCTGCTCGTTCATGTTCGTGTCTTCAGGCATAGCACTCCCCTCTGTCTCTCACACGTGTGTATTCTACCAACACTAACGCGCTTGCTCCACTGAAAAAAGCATAAAAAGCTGCCTCGCACTTGCACTTGCTCTTGCTCCGCCCGGTATGCCTCGTGCTCCTATTTATGCCAGATCAGATAGGGCTGCATGCGCTCCCAGACGCGATCGATCTCGCGCATGTCATCCTCATCAAGAGGATGGGCCTGGGAGCGGATGCGGTTGTTCTTCAACACGCCGCGCCGCACCATGATCTCCTTGGCAAAGGCCATGCCCATCAGCCCCTCCAGGACGATGCCGGGCAGCAGATGATCGAACAGATCCTCGGCCTCCTCGTCCTCACCCTCATCTAATAGGTCCCACACCCTCTGCAGCACGTCGCAGAACTGGCAGGCATGAACCACGCCTCTGGAACCGCGCGCCCTCTCGGTGATCATATAGCGCCCGCCCGATCCCCCCATGACGCCCTCTATGGCCGGGCAATCCTTTGCCACAAGGGCACCGATGCTGTGGGTGCTAGGTTGGACCTCCTCCTTGACCCAGCTCACATGCTCTATCTCCGTGCAGAGGGTGACGATCTGATCCGGCGAGAGGGGCACGATGCCTCCCGCGTTCTGTATCCACACGGGGATATCGACGGCATCGGAGATGGCCTGGTAATAGGCAAAGATGGTCTCAAAGTCGGGTCTGTGGATATAGGGCGGCATGGCGATCACGGCGTCGGCGCCCACCTCCTGGGCGTAACGGGCGTAGCTGACCGCCAGGGGAGTGTTTACCGCTGCGCAGTTCGCCACCACGGGCACGCGTCCATCCACCACCTCCACGGGCACGCGGATCATCAGCCGTCGTTCTTCCTCGGAGAGCAGACGAAACTCGCTCACCATCACGGGCAAGCAGAGGCCGCCCACGCCGGACTCGACGCAGAAGGCGACCTCGGCCCGCAGGGCCTCCTCATCGATGCGGTCGTCCTCATCGAAGGGGGTCATGGGCGTACAAAAGCTACCTCTCCAGTCTCTTTCTGTCATGGTTTCTCCTCACTAATATCAGATTTCCTGTTCGATTGCTGTAGAGATACGTACACCTCCTCACTTTGTGAAAAAGACACCAAAACGTATGATACGAAGAAGGTCCGCCATGTCAACCACCACGTAAAAGGCTTGAACCACCGCCGGGCGGACTTACATCAGGCGCCCGGCCAACTCGGGGGCAAAGGCTGCGACATCCTCGCGCAGCTTGAGCAGGGCGAGGTCCCGCGCCTTGCACTCCAACATGATGTCAAAGAGTCTAACGCCTTCTGTTACCCTCAGGAAGCGTATGAACTCGAAAGGGTTCACGAAATCGCTGTGCTCCGTCCAGGTGGGTGCCTTGGTCCGCGACGACCCCGGCAGGCGGCGCATCTCGGTACAAGGGGTGCTAAAGTGGATCTTGGGCGTAACATCCGCTGGCCACGTGCCCAACGCCCTCTCCAGGGCTTCCCGCAAAGGAACGCGTTCAGGATTGAGGATAAGGTGATGAAGGTTATCAAAGACCAAGGGAATGCCACATGCCTGGTGAACGGCCCACACATCGGTGAAAGCGAAGCGATGGTCATCGTTTTCTAGGACGAGACGGTGCCTCACCGGGGGAGGTAACGTCTCATAGCGGTGTGCAAAGCGCTCCCGCGAAGTTTTCGCGTCATCATACACTCCGCCGACATGAACGACGATCACAGCCTCCCGGCCCAATCCCATGCTGTCCAGGAGCTCTGCTTGCGCTCCCAGGTGTCCCGCTGCCCGATAGAAGTGATCCTCATCTGGCGTGTTGAACGCCAGGCCATAGGGATGGAACGAGAGCCGGATGTCCCATTCACGCGCAAGCGCTCCCAGGGCGGCCAGTTCGGTTCGACAGGCGGCGATCCGCGCCCACATCTCCCCCTCCGAGAGCCGCGGCGCCCCTGGGAGCAAATCCCCGTGCATGCGGTACATATGTATGTCGTTGGCGTGCAGATAATGCAGGATGTCGCGGAAATAGGCAAGGCTCATGCTCAGGTTGGGCTCGCGATATGGAGGGCGCCCATCATGGGAAGGCAGGTCAGGGCACCCGTACACGCGCACCGAGAAGCCCAAGCGGCTGGCGCCTCTATAAGGCGAAAATTCTGGAGACATTTGCCTCGCTCATCTTTCCTTACGGGGCAGCGCCCGATAGGACGATCTCTCTCGGTAGCCCTCTTCAGGGCCAACAAGGAAGAATCAGGAATACCCACGTGCATAGAATAGGTGAAACTGGCTTGTCAATCAAACGGGAGATCGGTGAGGGGGGAGAACAGGTGATTGAGAAGGGTGCGCCATAAGGGAATAGAAAGAGCCGGGGCATCCTGTAGCAATGTCCCGGCTCTTGATTTGTCGTTACAAAGAGGGCTGGAAATTGACGCGAAAACGAACGTTCTTAGGTCAAGTAATCGCGCAGTTGACGGCTGCGCCTTGGATGTCGGAGGCGATCCAGGGCCTCGTGTTCGATCTGGCGGATCCTTTCCCGCGTCAAATCGAACTTTTCCCCCACCTCCTGCAACGTATAGCTACGGCCATCATACAGGCCGAAGCGCAGGCGCAGGATACGCGCCTGTCGAGCCGTGAGGGTGCTCAGGACCTCTTCCATCTTGCCCTCCAGCAAGTTCTGGTAGGCCGAATCGGAAGGGGAAGGGGCCTCCTCATCGGGGATAAAGCTCCCCAATTCGCTGTCTTCCTCCTCGCCAACGGGCTTTTCCAAAGAAAGGGGCCGCTGTGAGACCTTGAGCATCCACTGCACCTTATGCGGCGGGAGGTCAATCTCTTCCGCTATCTCTTCTGCCGTGGGCTGCCGGCCCCAATCCTGCTCCAACTGCTGCGCGATCTTGTAGACTTTGCGGATGCGGTCGCTCAGGTGCACGGGCAAGCGAATCACACGGCCCTGATCGGCCAGAGCACGCGTGATCGCCTGACGAATCCACCACGTGGCGTACGTGCTGAAGCGATGCCCCCGGTGGTAATCGAACTTTTCCACCGCCTTGATAAGTCCTAGATTGCCCTCTTGGATCAGGTCCAGGAAAGGCACCCCCTGGCCTGTGTATCGCTTGGCGATGCTCACGACCAGGCGCGTATTGGCCTGGATCAGGTGGGAGCGTGCCACCTCGCCCTGATCGACGAGATCATACAGGCGCATTCTCTCCTCTTGAGAGAGGTCGTCCTTCTCTTCTAGCTCTTTCTGTGCCTCGCGCCCCTCTTCATACTGGCGTGCCAGCGTCACCTCCTGTTCGGCGGTGAGCAGGGGCACACGGGCCATCTCTTTCAGGTAGAGGCTGATGCTGTCCTCCGTCGCAATCTCGCTGAGCTTGGCGGGCTTTTCGGGCCTGATACGAGCATGGAACTCCTCATCGTCCTCATCGTCCTCATCCTCATCGTCCTCATCAAAGGGTGCCACCTCCTCATCTTCCCCCTTGTCGTCGTACAAGACCTCAATCCCTTCTTCTTCAAGGGTGGCAAATATCTCCTCGATCTCGTCAAGATTGTCTTCCGCATGGGGAAAGTGCTCTATTAGGTCATCAAGGGTGAGATAGCCTCGTTCCCTGGCCCTTACCAAGAGCTTCTCATGCTCTTCGTCTATGATCACGTTTCTTTCTGTCATAACTATTCAACCACCTGCAGATAAACTATTGGTATCTGATACCTAATAAGGTATGTCTTCCCAACTTAAACCGCCGAGGCAGTAGCCACCGGCGGATGCAAACGAACCTGCTCCCTGGTAAATCCCTTTAACTCTCTAACTATTATACCATATATTCGATGTTTCGTCAAGTACTTTACAGAAAGTGACTGCGGATAAAGCAAGATTATACACTACCTATCCTTCGTGAAGCCGCAATATATGCTCCATATTCCCCCTTGCCCCTTTATCAGGGCAGCCATGCTATTCTGCCGCCGAAAACGGGAAAGACTCCCCTCGGGGCGAGAGTGGCACGTAAATTAAAGCGCCAATTCTATAGTGTAATTCTTCTTCCCTTTCTTGGCAAATAACGCAAAATGGAGTGTGTTGGAAAAGTGACCCTGAAATTGACGGCGGGCTGAGAGTTTGCCCTGAGGGTAGGAACTTGATAGCGTTTGACTAGAGAGTTCACTGAATACATGGGGGAGCATAGATATGTCGCGCAAGCCTCATTTCCAGGACACTGGCAAAGGCTCGTTCTTCGGGGACCTGGTGTACGATCGCATTATCCCGAAGGACCACTTTCTTATGGCTCTGAATAATCTCTTCGAGTGGGGTGCTTTGAGCGGTCGCTTGCTGGAGGCCTATCGAGGCGAGGGGACGCTAGGACGGCCGCCCTACAATCCAGTACAGATGTTCAAGATGCTGTTCATCTCTTATCTTTATGGCGTTTCAGAACGTGCGGTGGAGGAGTTGGTCAAACTTCCACCTGGTAGTGAAGTGGTTCATAGGACTGGCTGTGGATGAACCGGCCCCAGACCATAGTTCCCTGACGGTATTCAAAAACCGTTACCTGAAACCAGGAAAGGGCGATCTTTTGATGGCCTGCTTCGATGAGATCATCCAGCAAGCCGTGGCACAGGGCCTGGAACTTGGCGATCTACAGATCCTGGACAGCGTTCACACGGAAGCCAACGTCAACGCGGAGAAGGACAAGAAGCGGCAAGCGGTCAACAAAGGGCGACGGGCAGAGAAGCTCAAGCCTGTCTATACCAGTCTGCCCTGGGTGTAGTGCGCCGTTAGACCAAGGTGACAGACCCAGGGCGGGCTATTGGGCCAGAAGGGAAGAGCCCATACCCGCTCAGCGCGAAGGAAGGCAAGCGGGCATAGGGCCTCACCCTGCACAAATGCCCCGCTCAACCGCAAACTGCCTCCAGACAGGGGCCGTTGCCCTTTAGCACACACCTTTTCAACATCGCCTGCAAGGGGAACTGGCAAACGAACAAAAGCGCGTGGGTGACGGCACTCCGGCCTTGCCTGCGTGTCTTACTATGAACGAAAAGGAGGCCGAGCGCATAGCCCAACCTCCCCATACTACCTATTGTGTTGCCTCGGCCCGCTATACGGTTGCCGGTTGCACCTCGCCGGCCACGATGGCCTCCAACTCGGGGGCCTCAAGGGTCTCTTTCTCTATCAGCAGGTTGGCGATGGCGTCGAGTTTCTCTCGATTCGCCTGCAGCACCTCTTTGGCCCGACTGTAGGCCCTATCGATGACTTTTTTGATCTCACGGTCGATCTGGGAGGCAATCTTTTCGCTGTAGTCGCGCTGCTCGCCAATCTCCCGGCCCAGGAATACCAGTTCGTCCTTCTTGCCAAAGGCGCGCTGACCCAGCGTTTCGGACATGCCGTACTGCATGACCATGTTGCGGGCGATTTGGGTCGCCCGCTTGATGTCGTCGGCGGCCCCAGTGGTGACGTCGGAGAAGACGATCTCCTCTGCCGCGCGGCCGCCCAGAAGGCCGGCCAGGTCATCGTCGAACTTGGCCTTGAACTGCAGCGAGCGGTCGTCCTCGGGCAGGGACATGGTATAGCCGGCGGCCATGCCACGGGCCACGATAGACACCTTGTGCACGGGGTCGCAATGCTCCAGCTTGAGCTGCACCAGCGCATGACCGCTCTCGTGGTAGGCGATGATCTCCTTTTCCTGGTCGCTTATCAGCTTGCTGCGGCGCTCGGGGCCGGCGATCACGCGCTCCACGGCCTCCTGGAACTCCTCCATGCTGATCGTCTTGCGGTCGCGTCGGGCGGCTAGGATGGCGGCCTCGTTGACCAGGTTCTCAATATCCGCCCCCGTAAAGCCCGGCGTCTCCTTGGCCAATGTGGTGAGATCGACATCTGGGGCCAGCGGCTTGCCGCGCACGTGGATCTTTAGGATGCCCTCCCGCCCACGACGGTCGGGCTTGTCAATGATGATGCGCCGGTCAAAGCGGCCTGGACGGAGCAGGGCCGGATCCAGGATATCGGGCCGGTTGGTGGCGGCCAGGACGATGACGTTGGTATCGGTATCAAAGCCGTCCATCTCAACCAGGATCTGGTTGAGGGTCTGCTCCCGCTCGTCGTGGCTTCCCCCCAAGCCAGCGCCGCGCTGGCGCCCCACGGCATCGATCTCATCCACAAAGACGATACAGGGGCTGTTGCGTTTGGCCCGTTCGAACAGATCACGGACGCGGCTGGCGCCCACCCCCACAAACATCTCCACAAACTCGGAGCCGCTGATGCTGAAGAAGGGGGCGCCCGCCTCGCCGGCCACGGCCCGGGCCATGAGCGTCTTGCCCGTGCCCGGCGCGCCGACCAGGAGCATACCCTTGGGAATGCGCGCGCCCAGGGCGGCAAACTTTCCGGGAGAGCGCAGGAACTCTACCACCTCCTGAAGTTCCTGTTTCGCCTCTTCGGCGCCCGCCACATCGTCAAAGGTGCAAGTGGGCGTATCGCCCGTCACCATGCGGGCCTGGCTCTTGCCAAAGGAAAGGGCTCGGTTGTTGCCCGACTGGGCCTGTCGCATCATGAAAATGAGGAAAAGGAGGGTGAGCAGCATGGGCAGGGCCTGGATTACCAAAAAACCCCAGTTTGCCCACAGGCCGGGGCTCAGCACGGTCAACTCGCTCACCGTCTGGAGCTGCTCGGGATCGACCCCCAGGGAGGCCAGCGTGTCGCCAAGTGCCACATCGGGCTCCTTGCGCGAACGGTAGTGCGAGCCATCGTCGGCCGTCAGTTTGATGGTGCCGTCCTCCGAGACGGAAAGGCTCTGCACATTCCCGTTTCGGATCATGCTGGCTACTTTGTTCAGGGGAATTTCCTGTGCATTGTCTCCAGCGGAGAAAAAGCTGTAGAGGAGGGCGATGCTTGCTACCATGATTAGCAGATAAACGAAAGCATTCTTTGGTAAACCGGTATTCATCTATCCGTTGTCCTCCATCGCCGTCTTGGCGGCGATCGCAAAAGTCAAATTGAAGCGTACTTCCATAGTTCTTACCATAAAAGATTATACCATGGATCTAAAGAAAAGGGAAATATCTGTAATCGTCCCTCGCTCTCCCCCTTGGCGTGTCGGGTCAGATAACCGTCTCGAAAGGGGAGGGGATGGAAAGGTGTGGTTAGGGGATGTGAGCGCCAGCGATTGTGCCACGCCGCTCCAACTCCCTCCGCATACAAAAAAGTGGGGAATACAGCACTATACCGCTCTTATTGAGGGGACAAAAAGGGTGGTCAGTCTCCAGGAAGTCCCTTTGGCCTTTCTCCACGCCAAACAAAGCCGGGGGAATCCTGCCCCCTTTACTTTGAACGTCCGGCGAGCCGGATCACCCTTCTGCAAAAACACGGCTCTCATTGCCAGTATACAACCAGCATAAGCGAGGGGGCAAAAAGGATAGCCCCAGCATGTGTGAGCGAAGCTCTAGGAACGCGTCGACGACAGCTTGCTTTCTTGGGGCAACGTCAAACTTGCATTCTGAGGCCACACAGGTATAATATTAAGTGAGGCGGGCAGGTGGCTCAGTTGGTTAGAGCGCCACGTTGACATCGTGGAGGCCGTAGGTTCGAGTCCTATCCTGCCCATAAACAAAGCCACCGGAAGCCTTCTGGTGGCTTTTCTTTTGGCGTGCTACGCTGTTTCCTCTTCTTGGGGCTCAAGCTGGACCCCGGGCCTGGGCGTGGGGAAGAAGATTTTCTCGCTGCCCGCCTCCCGCAATGCGGCGATCATCTCCCCGGGCTGGGGATGGAGGGCGATGATGGTGCCCCCCTGACCGGCCCCGGCCAGTTTGGCGCCCAGGGCTCCGTGCTCCAGAGCCACGTGGATAAGGTGCTCGTTGGCCTCGCCAGAGCCGCCCAGGTCCCGCTGAATGGCGTGGTTCTCGTTCATCAACTGCCCCAAGCGCGCCCAGTTCCCAGCGAGCAGGGCTTTCTTCCCCTCTCGTGCCAGGTAACTGATCCTCTCATACCCCTCGTGAACCTCGCGTTCTCCCTCCAACCAGCGCTCGCGAAGGGGCTTGTGCACCGCGTCGGAGGAGTGCGAGGCGCCTGTATGGGCCAGCACAAAGGGCAAAGCCGGAACGTAACGTTCGAGGGGCTCGACGGTGGCATAGAGTTCCTCGGAGGCCTCACGGTAGAACTGTTTGCCGCGAAAATCCATGTAGTTCAGCCCCCCAAAGGTGCACATGTAGGCGTCCTGATAGCCACAGACCACGCGCAGATGGTTGAGCTCGATGTAGCGGGCCAGTTCGGCCACCTGATAGCGACTGTAGTCCACTCCTTGGAGGTGCAGGAGGGCGTACAGCATAGCCACCGTTAGCGCCGTGGAGCCGGCCACCCCCGCCCGGATGGGAATATCGGTCCAGTAGGATATCTTGTAGCGCAAGTCGTCCTCTCGGAAATAGTCCAGGATGGCGCGGGCCACGTCAAAGTCGTCGCCATTCAGGATCAGATCGTCCGCGCTTTCGATGACCGTCTCCTGACCGGCCACCTCGAGGCGCAGTTGATCACAGGGCTCCACACAGACGTGGGCACGGAAATCTATGGAACAGGAGATCACGGTGCCGCCGTACATATCGGTCGGATTGCCAATGATCCCACAGCGACCGGGGGCAGAGCAATGAACCGTTTCCATAAGCCTAGAACTCTCTCGTCCTGCGCTTCAGATATTGACGTACAAGATACCCATACTTTTTATCGGCGATGGCGAAATCGATAAAGGCCTTGAAGTAGCTCTCGAAATTGCCAATGTCGTAGCGGCGTTCCCCAGGCCGCAGGCGGATGGCCTGCACTTCATGGCCCAACTGCAGGAGAAGCCTGATGGAATCGGTCAACTGGAGTTCGCCCCTTCGGTCGGGCGCCGTGCGCTCGATGGCCTCAAAGATAGCGGGGCTGAAGATATAGCGCGCCGCGATGGCCAGATTGCTGGGCGCCGCGTCGGGCTGTGGCTTCTCAACCACATGTTCTACTGCGATGGTCTCCCCGGTCGAAGCATCCTCCCGGGGGCCGATGATACCGTAGCGATGCACCTCCTGCGGATCCACCTCCTCCACGGCCAGGGTGCACGCGACCTCACGCTCCAGGTGGGCGTCGATCATGGTGCGCAAAAAGCTGCCCCCATCGCGGCTCTTGACGATCGAGTCGCCCAGCGCCACCACAAAGTGATCGCCCCCCACAAACTCTTTGCCGTGTCCCACGGCGTCGGCCAGGCCCCTGGGCACGCTCTGTCGGGTGTAAAAGAAACGCACGTCGGTCTCCGTATACCGCAGTTCCTCCAGCAGATCGTATCCCCCGCCATCCGATAGCTGCCGAACGAGCTCCGGGTCCGGGTCAAAATGGTCCTCAATGGCCGTCTTTTTGCTGCCCGTGACAAAGAGAATCTGCCTCAGGCCCGCCTCCTCCAGCTCTTCCACGACGTACTGCACGACGGGCCGCCGCCCCACGGGGAGCATCTCTTTGGGCTGAGATTTCGTCGCCGGCAGTAGGCGCGTGCCCATGCCCGCCACAGGGACGATGACTTTTACAATCCTATCAACGCGTGACATATAGCCCCCCTTTTTGCTCAAAACGCGCCGCTCAATCGTCCAGTTCCTTCAATAGCCCACGAAAGGCTCTGGCTGCCACCTCAAAAAGCTCTGGCCCGCTGAAACCATCGTACCTACCGGCCATGGCCAGATGCGGCTCCAGGGAGGCAAAGCCATCATAGCCATCCTCCTGTAGTGCCCTCAAAAGCTGTCGCATCTGGCCGTCTCCCTCCCCCGCTGGCACCACGCGCTTTTCCTCCATGAGTCCATCTTTTATATGAAGGTAGGCGACATATTCCTTGAGCAGGTGATATCCCTCCGAGAAGGGATGTACGCCACACATCACAAAGTTGGCGGGATCAAAGGCCATGCGCAGTTGTGGAGAAGCACACGTTTCAAAGATGTCCCTGCACCGGCGGGGGATATCGCCATAGATATAACGCTCGTTCTCATGGAGAAGCACGACGGAGCGCCCCTTCACGGCGTCCAAAAGGGCCTTGAGGCGGTCCATCACCGCCTCCCGATGGGCATCGGCCTCGCCCTCTGGCACAAAGAAGGAGAACATGCGAATATACCGACAACCAAAGAACTCGGCGAGTTCCACAGCCCGGCCAAAACGTTCCAAATGGGGCGCGAAAGGATCATCAATGTTGATCTTGCCAATGGGAGAACCGATGGCCGATATGGCCATTCCCCGCCGATCCAGTTCCTGCTTTATCTGCTGGACCTCACCATCGGTCAGATCCAGGACGTTCTTTCCCCACACGCCGCGCAGTTCCAGATAGTTGATATCCAGCTTCTGCAGGGTGTCAAGCTGTTCCTGCAACTTGTCCGAGATCTCATCCGCAAACCCGCTGAGTATGAACATGCCCCCTCCCCTCATAACGCATTAACTATCGCCTATACTATACTTGCAAGTGAAGGCGAAAACAAGCGCTGTATTCGACCTGCCCCAACCCCCAGTCCCAATGAAAATGGCGAAAGGGCCTGCTTTTCCTGCCCCATTGAGATATGATGCAGTTGATACGATATACGTGCTCTGCAATCTCATCTAGCCGCGGAAAGCGGAAGGAGCAAAGGGCCATGGCACGCACAATCAACGGATTGGGGATGGGATGGTTGCCGGATTATCTAGACTTTCGCGATTACACGGTGGACCAAAAAGAGGTGCCTCCTACACATCAGCGGGCTGCGCATAAGAACCCTGTGAGGGCCATGTTGGAGGAAGTGGGGGTGGCGGATCTGGAAGCAGTCAAGTTGGCAAAGTCTGTGGACCTGCGGGAATGGTTCCCAGCCGTGGAGAATCAGGGGTCTATCGGTTCGTGCACGGCACAGGCCGCCGCGGCCGTGGTGGAGTACTTTGAGCGAAGGGCATTCGGCGAACTCGTCGACGTCTCCAGGCTCTTTGGCCCAAGACCGGCGCCGCATCTGAGGAGGAATAGAGAAGGGAATGATGGCCGTACTACATGAGCATGCCCCCATCCACGACGAGGACCTGGCCCGTGATATAGGAAGCGTCCTCTGACGCCAGGAAAGCGACGGCCCTGGCCACGTCCTCTGGTTCTGCCAGGCGGCCCAGGGGGATGCGATCGAGGGCCTCGTCCACGAGCCTCTCGGAAAGCTCAGCCGTCATCCCCGTTTTGACAAAACCGGGGGCCACCAGGTTGGCGCGCACGTTCCGTGAGGCCAGCTCTCTGGCGACGGCTTTTGTGAAGCCGATCAGACCTGCCTTGGCCGCGGCATAGTTCGCCTGGCCGGCGTTGCCTGCCAGGCCGACCACGGAACCGATGTTGACGATACATCCTTCGCGCTGCCGCAAAAAAGTGCGCTGCAAGGCCTTTGTGCAGTGAAAGGCGCCCTTTAGGTTGGTGTCCAGAACGGCATCCCAGTCTTCTTCGGACATGCGCAAAAGGAGTCTATCGCGAGCGACGCCAGCATTGTTCACCAAGATGTCCACCCTACCAAAGGCCTCTAACGCGGATTCCATGAGGCTTGCCACCTGCTCGGCATCGCTCACGTCCGCCTGGACGGCGATGGCCTCGGTCCCCGACTCCTCTTTGATGCGATGAACCACCTTGGCGGCTGCGGGCTCGTTGGCTCGATAGTTGACTACGATATTGCATCCCCAGTGTGCAAGCTCCAGGGCGATGGCTCGCCCGATGCCCCGTGAACTGCCGGTAACAAGGGCTACTTTGTCCTGCAGACCTCTCATACCCCCTCCGCCTCCATATCCAATGCCTCAAGGCTGTCGACGTCCGTCACCTCGTAAAGTTTCAGCGGGCGATGAATGCGCCTGATGAGCCCCGACACTACGGCGCGAGGGCCAACCTCCAGCGTGGCTTCCACCCCATCATCGACCATGGTCTGCACCGATTCCACCCACCTGACGGGATGGTTTAGCTGCTTCAGCAGCGCCTCCTTTATCTCCTGTGGCTCCTGTAGGGGGATGGCTCGGACGTTGCTCACCACAGGTATGTTGGGCCGTCGAAATGCCGTCTCTTCTAGCGCAGCGCCCAGCCGATCCGCGGCGGCCTCCATAAAGGGCGTGTGGCAGGCCACACTCACCTTTAGCGGGATAGCGCGTTTGGCTTTCCGCTTCTCGGCCAGGGAGACAGCCCGTTCCAGGGCCCTCTTTTCTCCAGCGATGACCACCTGGCCGGGCGAGTTATAGTTGGCGATCCACACGCCCTGGCCATCGGCATTCGCTTCGGCCACAATGCCGGCCACCTCCTCATCTTCCAGGCCGATGATGGCCGCCATGCCTCCCGATGCTTCCT
The DNA here is from genome assembly GCA_034722245.1 of Chloroflexota bacterium. Taxonomy (GTDB): domain Bacteria; phylum Chloroflexota; class Anaerolineae; order UBA1429; family UBA1429; genus JAWLEV01. The sequence goes on along the minus strand of JAYENT010000113.1, from coordinate 3,491 downwards.
CTCCGGCATCGTGCATGGCCCGTCCGCGCTCGCGAACGAGCCGCAGACCGTCCTCGAAGCGCAGAGCCCCGGCGGCCGTGAGGGCGGTGAATTCGCCCAGGCTGTGTCCTGCCGTATAGACGATGCGTTTGCAAACTTCTCCAAGGCGAGGAGCCAGCACCTTCCACAGGGCCATGCTGGTCGTATAGATGGCCGGCTGCGTGTTGGCGGTATCATTCAGGCGCTCCGGGGGCCCCTCAAAGCAGAGCCGCGACAGGGAAAAGCCCAGGATTTCATCTGCCCGGTCATACAGGGCACGTGCGTCCTCATACGAAGCATATAATTTACTTCCCATGCCCACGAACTGGCAACCCTGTCCAGGGAAAACCAGAGCAATCTTGGTGTCCAATGTCCCGCTCCTCATACAAAGGCCAATGAGTGAACGCGCTGCAGTGCGGTCTTGGCCTCCGAGACGGTGCGGAGGACGATTTCCCCCGCCGGCAATATCTCGTTGATCAAGCCACAGACCTGCCCAGCCATGATGGACCCCTCCACCATATCCCCTTCTCGAGCCGCCAGGCGCAGCTTGCCCGCGCCAAACTCCATGATATCCTCTTCGTCTATTCCCTTTTTCTCCAGCTCCTCGAATCTGCGGGTCATGGGATTGCGAATACAGCGCACGGGATGCCCTACAGAGAGCCCCGTCACTATGGTGGAGCGCTCGTTAGCGCGCAGAATGGTCTCCTTATAGTCCGGATGGACCGTGCACTCTTCGGAGCAGATGAAACGCGTGCCCATCTGGACGCCGTCGGCGCCAAGCACCAGGGCGGCGGCCAATCCCCGGCCATCTCCAAAGCCCCCCGCGGCGATGACGGGAATCTCCACAGCATCCACCACGCGAGGCACGAGGGCCAGGGTGCTTACACTTCCGATATGGCCGCCCGATTCTTCCCCCTCAGCAATTACCGCGTCCGCGCCAACCCGCTCCAGCCTGCGGGCCAGGGCTGAAGAGGCGACGACGGGGATCACACGCACTCCGGCCTCTTTCAAGGGTGCGATATAGGGAGTCGGATTCCCTGCGCCCGTGGTGACCACGGGAACGTGTTTCTTCATGCAAAGATTCATGACCCCTTCCACATAGGGGCTGAACAGGGGCACATTCACTCCGTAGGGGACATCTGTATTGGCGATAATGTGTTCTATTTGATCCTCAACCCAATCGACGGGAGCATTTCCGGCGCCAAGCACACCCAAGCCCCCGGCCTGAGATACGGCGGTGACGAGCTCCCAGGTGGCAACCCAGGCCATGCCCCCCTGTATGACGGGGTGCTCAATCTCCAAAAGGTCTGTCAATGCCGTCTTGAGCATCCGCTATTTCCTCCATATCACATAAGGATCAGGAGCACTATATCTTGTGGTTGCATTCCGCACATGATATATGCCCCGCACTCGCCTTTGGCGTCCTTTCTCATGAGGGCAGCCATATACAGCAATCGTAACAACACGACAGTGCCTGGGTAGTTGCGCGCTTTTCGGGGTATCCGCCAGAATCATACAACCTTTTTCCCTTTGCGGTGTTAGTAGTATATGGAAGTTGCCCTTTTTCGCACAAGCGTTAGATCGAGAGGAGGAATGGATGGTAAGACGGGTCGTAGTAACTGGCATGGGCATAGTGTCGCCTCTGGGAAACGACCTGCCTACGACATGGGCCAATATCCTAGCGGGCAAGTCGGGTGTGGCGCCCATCACCAAGTTCGATGCGACCGACTACCGCACCAAGATAGCGGCCGAAGTCAAGGATTTTGATCCTCGAGACTACTTTGACCGCAAAGAGGTCAGGCGTCTGGACCCCGTGGCGCAGTTCGGGCTGGTGGCCGCGCGAGAGGCCATCACGTCGTCCGGTATAGACTTTAAGGATTCGCCGATAGCCGAGCGCACGGCGGTCATTATCGGGTCCGGTATAGGGGGCATCACCACGATCATAGAGCAAGCGGACGTACTTCGGGAGCGAGGGCCTGGCAGGATCAGCCCCTTCCTGATCCCTATGATACTTCCAGAGACGACAGCCAGCCTGGTATCCATCGAATTTGGCCTGAAAGGGCCCTGCATGGCCATGACGTCGGCCTGCGCCACAGGCGCCAACACGGTCGGCGAAGCCTACGAGATGATTCGCCATGAGGACGTGGATGCCGCCGTGTGCGGCGGGACGGAAGCGAGTATCGTTCCCCTTTCTGTTTCGGGGTTCGGGGCCATGCGCGCCATCTCCACGCGGAACGACGCGCCCGAGCGCGCCTCGCGGCCCTTTGATCGTGACCGCGATGGCTTTGTCGTTGGGGAGGGAGCGGGCATCCTCATTCTGGAGACTTTGGAACATGCTCTGGAGCGGGGAGCCACCATACATGCCGAGCTGGTGGGATATGCCAGCAACGACGATGCCTACCACATCACCGCCCCTCTGGAGGATGGGGAGGGTGCCGCAGCCTGTATGCGCCAGGCCATGGCCTCGGCCAATCTTGGGCCGGAGGATATCGACTATATCAACGCGCACGGTACAAGTACTCCCCTCAACGACGTGACGGAAACGCGCGCCATAAAGTTGGCCCTTGGGGACGCAGCCTATAATATACCTGTAAGCTCCACCAAGTCCATGACGGGCCATCTGTTGGGGGCGACTGGCGCCGTGGAATCCATCTTTTGTGCAAAAGCGTTGGCGTGTGGCATCGTGCCCCCGACCATGAATCTGGATAATCCGGACCCCGAGTGCGACCTGGATTATGTACCTAACGAACCACGAGAAATAGATATTCGCACGGCGATGACGAACTCCTTTGGGTTTGGCGGCCACAACGTATGCCTAATCTTCCGCAAGTTTGAGGATGCTTAGGGAACAGGGAGGCTTACGCTGACTCGCCGCGCAGAAATAGTTGGCTGGGGCATGTATGCGCCAGAGCAGGTGCTGACCAACGACGACCTGGCTGCCATTGTCGAGACGTCGGACGAGTGGATACGCACCCGCACGGGTATCGAGCGCCGGCACGTGGCCGAGGAACACGAGGCCACGGCCCACATGTCCATCGAGGCGGCCCGGGCCGCCCTACAGATGGCCGACGTGAATCCATTGGATATCGACCTCATCATCGTGGGCACGGCAACGCCCGATCACCTTTTCTCTCCTACGGCCTGCCAGGTGCAGAATGCCCTAGGGGCCGTGCACGCTGGAGCCTTTGATCTGAACGCCGGCTGTTCCGGTTTCGTCTACGCGCTGACCATAGGCGAGCAGGCCATCACCTCGGGAGCCAACGACCTCGTGCTCGTCATCGGCGCCGATACCATGTCGCGGGTCATGAACTGGCAGGATCGCTCCACCTGCGTGCTGTTTGGTGATGGGGCGGGGGCGGTGTTGTTGCGGGGCAGCGATGGGCCCGCGGGGATCCTCTCCACCCTCCTGGGGGCTGACGGTTCGGGGGGCGATCTGCTGCACATTCCCGCCGGGGGCAGCGCGATGCCCGCCA
>JAYENT010000112.1:0-6904 GCA_034722245.1 Chloroflexota bacterium | reverse complement strand
CGCCGGAATGAATCCTGGGGCTACGACGAAGAAGCCTGTTGAAAACAGGCTGGAGCGTCCCAAAGCTCGCGGCTAACCTGCCTTTAGCAGGTTTCCGACAGCACCAGCCTGCGAATTCGATTCGCAGGCCTCATCTCCATCCTTGACAGCTGGCGAAATACTATCCATAATGTTTCGCGTATAAGCTACAATGGAGATTGAGACTATGCCCACAATCACTGTGAAGAATATCCCCAATGATCTATATCAACAACTGAAACGGTCCGCCGAAGCCAATCGACGAAGCATCCACAGAGAGATTATTGCCTGTATAGAAAAGGCGGTGCGCAGTCGCAAAAATCATCCTGAAACGATACTGAGCAGAGCACGTGAACTGCGCAAAAAGACAAGCGATCATCCGATCACCGATGGCGAGTTCACAGAAGCCAAAATAAGCGGCCGGCTGTGATAGTTGTGGATACGAACGTCATCGGCTATCTGTACTTGACCAGCGAGCGTTCCCCCCAAGCCGAACAGGCCCTTGTCAAAGATGCGGAATGGGCAGCGCCGCTTCTCTGGCGCAGTGAATTCTGCAATGTGTTAGCACTCTATATCCGAAAGCAAATCCTCTCCCTGGAAGATACACAGCAGATCATGGAGGAAGCCACCGGCTTGATGCAGGATCAGGAACACAAGGTCAGCATGCTTCAGGTTCTGCGTCTGGCGGCTTCCAGCAACTGCTCAGCATACGACTGTGAATTCGTTGCACTAGCGCAGGATTTGGGCGTGCATCTGGTCACGGTTGACAGGGAAGTACTGAGGCAGTTCCCCGACATTGCTATATCTTTGGAGGCTTTTGTCAGTCCTTAGCATTAGCAACATCTAGCCCTGTTCTGGACGACCGCACTGCGCCCCGCGATGAATCCCGGGGTGACGAGGAAAAGCCCGTTGAAAACAGACTATGAGCCACAGGGCGCGATGCCAACCTACCTTCCACACACCACATCTTTTGACGCTTCTCCCCTCTCGCCTATACTCCAAGCGATAAATTGACATCCCAAAACACTCGATACGACTATCAGGAGAAGACCATGATCGTCGAAATGCAAACGGGCGCTACCGAGGAACAGATTGATCGTGTGATCGAGCGAGCGGAAAGCTACGCCTTTGACACCCAGCTCAACGTGGGCACGGAAAAGGTCGTTGTAGCTATTCTGGGCAGCGATACGGGCCGCGTGCCCACGGAGAACTTTGCTGTACTGCCAGGCGTGGAATCGGTGACGCGCATCATGCGCCCCTATAAGCTGGCCTCGCGCGAGTTCAAGGATGAATCCACGTTAGTAAAAGTGGGGGATGTCACCATCGGCGGCCCCCAGGTGGTCATCATGGCCGGCCCCTGTGCCGTGGAGTCGCGGGAACAGTTATTCTCCACGGCGCGACATGTCACCAGCAAAGGAGGCAGTATCGTGCGCGGGGGAGCCTTCAAACCGCGCACCTCGCCATTCAGCTTCCAGGGTCTGGGGGAAGAGGGGGTAGAACTGTTGAACGAGGTTAGGGAGGAACTTGGTGTGCCCATCATCAGCGAGATCATGGACCCTCACTATCTCGAGTTGATGGTGGATCGTGTGGACATACTGCAGATCGGGGCCCGAAACATGCAGAACTATGCGCTGCTGGAGGCGGTGGCTGAAAGCGGGAAACCCTGCATGCTCAAGCGGGGGTTCACAGCCACCATTGAGGAATGGCTGCAGGCCGCGGACTATTTGTTGGCCAAAGGGGGCGACCAAGTCATTCTCTGTGAGAGAGGCATTCGCACCTTTGAGCAGAGCACGCGCTTCACCCTCGACATCTCCTCTGTGGGGGTGGTAAAACGCAACTCGCACCTACCCGTCATCGTCGACCCCAGCCACGCAGCCGGCCATTACGAACTGGTGCCCGTATTGGCTCGGGCAGGTATTGCGGCGGGAGCCGATGGGCTGATAATAGAAGTCCACCCCAACCCAGCGGACGCCCTTTCGGACGGACTGCAAAGTTTGACCTTCAGCGACTTTGGAAGGCTGATGGATCAACTCAGAGCCATCGCCGAAGCCGTGGGGCGCTACATCTAGAAAAAACCTATACATCTTTTTTCTCCCGTGTGTTCAGCGTCTCTTTGACCTCGCGCCAAACCTGCTCGAGCGATTGGGAAACCTGTCCGTCATCGGCCTCCGTGATGGGCAAGCCCCGTACCATGGCCTCCGTCACGGCTACATCGAAGGGCACCTTACCCACAACGGGCACGTTATTTGCAGCGCAAAATTCGGCGATTCCCTCGGTGCGCTTCAGATTGATGTCGAATTTGTTCACCACGACCGCTGCCGGCACCCGAAAGTGCTCGGTGGTGGCCAGGATGCGTTCCAGGTCGTGGGCACCAGATACAGTAGGCTCTACGACAAGCAACGCCATCTGCGCGCCTGAGCAGGCCGCGATCACGGGACAGCCGATCCCCGGAGGCCCATCGACGATGACATAGTCGGCCTCGTGGTCGTCAGCCCAGAGGTTGGCCTGTTGCTTCACCACGGTGACCAGTTTCCCCGAGTTCTCCTGCCCCGCATAGAGACGGGCATGGAAGAGCATCCCAAAGCGCGTTTGAGACTGGAACCATTGCCCCGACTCTCTATCGTGCATGGTGATGGCATTCACAGGGCACTCGTAGAAACAAGTGGCGCACCCCTCACAGCTGACGGGATCTATGCGATATGTCTCGCCATCGTTCAGCACAGCGTCGAAGCGGCATACCTCCGCACAGCGCCCACAGTCTATACAGGCCTCCTGATCGAGGAGGGCCAGTTTGCCGGATATAAAAGCGTGTTCTGCCAACTTGGTTGGTGCAAGGAGTAGCTCCAGATTGGAGGCGTCCACATCCGCATCGGCCATCACCACGCTAGCCTCCGAAGAAGCCAGATGGGAGAGGGAGGCGGCCACAGATGTCTTGCCCGTGCCTCCCTTGCCGCTGAGAATGACCAGCTGTTTCATGGGGCTATCTCCTCCAGGATTCTGTGATACAGTGCGAGGAAACGCGAACGGTACTCGGGGAATGCGCTAACGATGGGCTTGCCATCAGAGTAGGCCTCAGCGATGCGGCGTTCGAGGGGAATGCGCATGAGGATGGGAATGTCGTTTTCTCGGCAATAGTCCTCCACGCCTGCATCTCCCACGCCGTCGCGGTTGATTACCACGCCCACGGGGATACCCAGTTCCCCCCTTGCCACGTTCACCGCTACCCTGAGATCGTGCAACCCAAAGGGAGTGGGTTCGGTCACCATCAGTCCATAGTCGCTGCCGTGCAGCGCCTCGACGACGGGGCAGGCAGTGCCCGGTGGCGCATCTAGAATGACTAACTGTTCCTCCTCGTCATCGAGGGCCCATTCTTTGACCTTGCGGATGATGGGCGGGGCCAGGGGAACGCCGATATCCATCATCCCATGGACGAACGTCATGGAACCTACGCGGCCCTGCTCGACCTGACCGATGACGTGGGGCACCTCGTGGATGGCCCTCTCGGGACATTGTAGCGTGCAGCTACCGCAGCCGTGACATAGATCCTCAAAGACGAGCACTTTTTCTTCCGTAACGGCTATGGCATTGTACTCACATACCTCTGCGCAACGACCACAGTAGGTGCATAGGTGCTCATCGATCTGTGGCATCGCAATGGATGCTTCCTCTCTGCGGTAAAGGTGAGGTCGCAAAAAGAGTGCCGCGTTTGGTTCCTCAACATCACAATCGGCGAAAACAAGCTTTTTCCCTCTCGCCTCCTCGGGGGCTCCCATGAGGCTCAAAGCCAGATTCGTGGCCACCGTGGTCTTACCGGTGCCCCCCTTGCCGCTGGCGACCGTAATAATCATCATCCTTCCTCGATTTTAGAATGCCAAAACCGTGCCTGCCGGACATCGCTCTACACGATCTCCCAAAATCTTTTTGAAATATAATATAGCATTCTCCCCAGTGCAGTGATTGAGATACAATTTGGGAACCTCCTCCGTCTCCACAAGTTGCACGATGGCATCCAGCTCGGCTTCTTCGGCCCTATTAAGGTGTGTGCCACCAATGATGGCCACTAGCGGCGCATCGTACCGCTCACGAACTAGAGCAATCGTGTTGCGCAAACCGGCGTGACAGCAGCCACACAGAAGGACCATGCCGCCTTCGACAAATAGTACGAGGGACATATCGTCCAGATGGGCGTCAGGAACGATCTCGTTCCCCTCACTCATCTTGAGATGAGGGGCCGATCCTTCGGGGTGTGGCCTAGGCTGAACACTCCCCGTGGTCCATACTCCGGGCACAATTTCTTGTGGCTCTTCGCTAAGCCGAAAATCCGCCCGTGCCCGCAGCACTTGCTCCCGCTCCGCTATGCCGATGTCATGGTTTTTTCCATCGCGGAAGGCAAAACGCCCACGGAAGAGCTCCGTATGGGCATAGATGGGCAGATTGGGATGCAGATCCAGCAGGACACCCAGCCCACCCGTGTGATCTTTATGACCATGACTCAGGGCGGCAGCGGTCAGGGGAAGCTCATCCAACGCCAGAGCCTCCAGATTGTGCAGTAACAGAGCACCGCTCTGGCCCGTGTCCCACATGACGTTCCCCTCGTCCGTCTGGATCAGGAACGAGAGGCCGTGTTCGGCCCATAGGTTGGAGGAGGCCAAATTGTCGATCAGGCAGGTCAAACGCATAACACTCCTTTCCAGACAAACGCAACACAAAAGCAAACGATAGAGGGGAGGGAAACTCGCTCTCTCCCATCCCCTCTCATTTTTCGCTTTTCCCCAGGAATCACTGACAGAGAAAAAAACGAGACAGTCCGTATCGCTCAAGGTGCTTGCATGAAATCAGGGTTTCCACTCCTGCCACACTTTGCCTACGAGTTCCGATCTAGGCTTCAAAGTCTTTTTTCCCGGTTCCCAGCCAGAAGGCGTCACCTCGCCTGTCTCGCGCACATACTGATAGGCCTTGACCTGGCGGATCAACTCGTTGATGTTTCGGCCCACCGAGGGAGTCAATACCTCCATGGCCTGGATCACGCCATCGGGGTCGATGATAAAACGGCCGCGAATATTCACGCCACCCGCCTCATCGTATACGCCGTAAAGCCGGCCGATGCGCCCCGTGGTGTCGGAAACCATGGGCCAAGGGAATCCTCCCTCCACCATTTTGGAGAGTTCCTCTTCTTGCCAGACTTTATGAACAAAGTGACTGTTGGTGCTGATAGAGAGGACTTTTAGGCCGAGTTCGTCGATTTCTTCTCGTCTAGCAGCGACCGCTGCTAATTCTGTCGGTCAAACAAAAGTAAAGTCCCCGGGATAGAAGCAGAGCATCACCCAGTCGCCTTCATAGTCCGAAAGTGAGACCTGCTTGAACCCTCCCTCATGATAAGCATTCGCCGTAAAATCCGGAGCCTTTTCTCCCACACGTGCTGTTTCCATGACGGCCTCCTGTTCCACAGCCTGCATAGTTTTCCCTCCGTTACCTCCACCCTCGACGGGCTCGTCACCGGAGGGCTCGACGCAAGACACCATGTCATCTGTCACTACGGCCTCCTTTCCCTACCGATCCAGGCACCTCTATGTGCTCGATGTATATAACTTTACCACCAAAGACTTGCATTGTCAACAGAGGAGGGCACTCGAGGATTCAGCGGCCAGGTCTGGCATGTACCCCCCATGTCCACGAACGTTTGCATCGTAAGGCGCTGGCGCTCTATAATCCCTGCACGCGCACGATCCAACTACCTCATTCGGGATGGGCACCAGGGAGGACGATAGATGAAGATCGAAGCCATCGACACCTACCGTGTAGGCGAGCGCTTTCTCCTTGTAGAGATCGCCACCGATACCGGCCTCGCGGGTCTGGGCGAGACTGGCCTTTGGGGCTATCCGGACGCGCCGGGCATCGGCGTGGAACTGAACCACGAGGCGCTGGCCGATTTCCCAGCCAGCCTGCGGCCCATCGAGCCCAGCACGCCTCTGCGGGACGACGGCTCGGTGGCAGATAGTTGGCGTGTTGAGGGGCGTGGCACTTCCAAGGGCCACGCACTTATAGTATGCGAGGAGGAGCACACATGGAGAAAAAACTCACGGGCAAGGTGGCCTTGGTCACAGGCGCCGGTCGGGGGTTGGGGCGGGCGTATGCCCTGCACCTGGCCAAGCTGGGCGCTGATGTGGTGATCAACGATCTCAACTTTCAGGTGCACGAGGAATACGATGAGGAACTGACGGCGAGGAGCGTGGCCGAGGAGATAGAAAATCTGGGCGTGCACGCGCTGGCCATTGAGGCCGATGTGACGGATAAGGAGCGCGTCAACGCCATGTTCGATGAGGTGGACGGGACCTTTGGCCGGCTGGATGTGCTGGTCAACAATGCGGGCGGGGCCCTTTTTGGACGCGATAACCCCTGGGCAGCCACGGCCACGGAGGATGCCTTCCGTCGCACGCTGGACGTGAATCTGATGGGCACCATCTACTGCTGCCAGGCCGCCGCGCCAATGATGAAGCGGCAGGAATCGGGCAAGATCGTTACCATCGGCAGCCAGGCTGGCCTCAAGTCGGGGGTCAGCGGCGGGAGCGCGCCCTATTCGGTGGCCAAGGCCGGGGTCATCCACTATACGCGCCTGTTGGCCGCCGAGCTGGGCCCCTACAATGTAAACGTGAATTGCATGGCCCCGGCCTGGATCCTCTCCTCGCGGGCCGTGGCCCAGGGGCGTGCGGAGAAGGAGACGCGCGAGCGGCTGGAATCTCAGATCGCCCTGGGGCGGCTGGGTGTGCCTGAGGATTGCGCCAAAGTGCTGGAATTCCTGGTCACCGACCTGTCCGATTACGTGACAGGACAGGTGATCTCGGTATGCGGGGGGTATATTCTGTTCTAGGTGGGGGTATGATTGATA
>JAYENT010000111.1:0-6944 GCA_034722245.1 Chloroflexota bacterium | reverse complement strand
CGGTGACCACGGTCTCGGGCAGCACAGGAGGCTCCAGGGAGATGCCCGCCACGGTCAGGGCCGTGGTGATGGGCGGGTGACCATGCACGACGGCGCGCACGTCCGGGCGCTGCCGATAGATCTCCAGATGGAGGCGTAGTTCGCTGGAGGGCTTGTCCGCATACTCGCCAACGGGCTGCCCTTCGAGATCCGTCATGACTATGTCTTCGGGGCCGATAAGGCCCTTGCACACCCCGCTGGGCGTGACGAGCAAATAATCCTCGCCCCAGCGCGCCGAGACGTTGCCGTCTGTGGCGGCGATCAGGTTCTTGTCGTACATGAGCTGGCAGACCTGCACGATCTCCTCGCGCAGCGCCCGCTCGCGTTCAAAATGTTCTGACACATTGACTCCTTCGATTGATTATAGATTGTAGGTCGGAGCGATGCTCCGACAATTGATTATGCGTAGAGTATCACTCCGCCCTACGGTGCCCCCTCCACGATCTCCACGCCATGGCTGGCGCCGATACGGGTGGCGCCAGCGCCCACCATCATCATGGCCTCCTCGTAAGAGTGGATGCCGCCCGCGGCCTTGACGCCCGCTCGCTTGCCCACCGCCGCGCGCATGAGGGCCACGTCCCTCACCGTGGCCCCGCCCGGGGCGAATCCCGTGGAGGACTTACAATAGTCGGCCCCCGCCTCCACGATCAGCAGGCAGGCGGCAGCCTTTTCCTCGTCCGTCAGCAGCGCCGTCTCGATGATCACCTTGCAGAGGGCGTCCGCACCATGGGCCACCTCCACCACGGCGGCGATATCGTCCACCACTGCGGCATAACCGCCCACCTTGAGGAGCCCGACGTTCATCACCATGTCAATCTCCCGCGCGCCCTTTTTCAGGGCCTGGCGGGCCTCGTAGGCCTTGACGGCGGGCAGGGTGGAGCCCAAAGGAAAGCCCACCGTGCTGCAGACGGGGATCCCCGTCCCCTCCAGCGCGCGGACGCAGAGGGCCACGTAGTAGGGCTGCACGCAGACGGAGGCAAAGCCGTATTCCCTCGCCTCGGCGCACAGGTTCTCAAAGGCGTTAGGAGTGGCATCGGGGCTCAACAAAGTATGATCGATGATGGCTGCCAGTTCGGAAGCGCTCAGGTGGGCCGGCTCGACCGCCAGTTCCTGAGCCGCAAAGCGCTCTACGATCTCTGCGGCCTCTTTCTGTATCTCCATTATCCGGTCCTTTCTCCTGTCTGTCATTATGAGAAGATACACGCAAAGTCTGTCGACGATCAAGAATAGACTCTCGAGTCATCAACCCTTTCACCGCGCGGGGCTAAAGCCGCAGCGCTACCAAGCTGCGCCCGCTAAACCGGGCTTCTGGAGCTTTAGGGCATCGCCGTATCGTCTAGTCGCACGTATAGACACAGAAGTCCCATTCATGGGACGCAGCTGTGCCTTGGCAATGCAGTTTTGCTACGCAAAACTGCGAAGGAAAGCGCTAGCGCTTTCCTCATAGCACTGAGTGTTTACACCTGTGCGCGGAGCATATGCGTGAGTTGATTGTAGCAACAACATTTGTGTCCACCATCATGACATCATCCCCTTTGGGGGATACGGCCGTTTCCGCTGGATCTTGAATACAAACGCATGCTTGCATGGTCTCTCGGTGGGGGGTGTGATAACCAATCCGTCGTCTGTCATGGCCCACTCCAGCGGGCGATCATTCCCCAACATGGTGACAGAATCTATTTCTCCCTCGTATAGCTTTCGTCCGGACGCGATATCGACCCTACCCTCCGGCCAACCCAGGCAGATGGCGTACAGCGCATCATCTTTCGTGGTGAAGCGGATATCCTGGGCGGTGTATTCCACCTCCTCGTCCTCCATGAAATAGCCCGCCTTTGTCATCTCTGTCGGGCCTTCGCCGCTGACCATCCACGGCGTGGTACCAAAGATCGCCTCCCCATTGACGTCCAGCCACTTCCCCATCTCCATCAACAGTTCCCTGGCCTGCTGTGGGATTTCGCCGTTCGGCTTAGGCCCCACGTTTAGCAGCAGGTAACCATTCTTGCTCACATTGTCGATGAGATAGTGCACGAGGGTCTTGGCCGTCTTGTACTCGGTCTCCTTGAGGTATCCCCAACCGTGGCCATCGTCCACCGTCGTATCCGTCAGCCACTCGTGGTGGGTGAGCGCATCGTAGCGACCCAGCTCGAGATCAACCACCCCCGCGCCGGGGACGAGATTGTGCCACTTGTACGTGACGACGACCTCCTTGTCCCACTCCAGCGCCCGGTTATAATAGTAAGCGAGCATCTCCCGCTTATAGTGCTCCTGTATCCATTGCAGGCCAAAGTCGAACCAGACCAGATCCGGTCGGTATCTATCTATTACCTCCTTCGTCTTGCCCAGCCACCGATCGAGAAACGCCCTGCTTGGCTTGTCCTGGGCCCCCCATTCCTCCTCACGGTTTTCGAATTCCGGCATCTCTTCGGCCCATTCCCGATTGTGCAGCTCTCCGTAAAGCCCCTGGTAGGCGGGATCGCTCGTATCAAACTCCTCTCGCCAATGCGGAAAGAACCACCAGTTCGCCGCGTGGTGCAAGGCGACCATGAACCTCAGACCTTCTGCCCGTATCGCCGCCTCCAGTTGACCCACAACGTCCCGTTTCGGCCCCATGTTGGCCGCATTCCACTCGGAATATTTGGTATCCCACATACAGAAGCCGTCGTGGTGTTCGGCGACGGGACCGGCGAAACGGGCGCCAGAGCGCCTGAAGAGATCAGCCCACTCGTGGGGGTCGAATTCCTCGGCGGTAAACTGCGGGATAAAGTCCTTGTACCCGAACTCGGAGGGATGTCCATACGTTTCCGTGTGATATGCGTACTGCTCGGTCCCTTCCCTGTACATATTATACGGATACCAGGTCGCATTGGGTCCTCTGGCCGGAACGGCATACACGCCCCAGTGCGTATAGATACCGAACTTGGCATCGCGAAACCATTGGGGCGTTGCATGCGCCCTGATAGACTCCCAGGTCGGCTCGTATCGGTTGCTCATCGCCCTTGCCTCCTTCTCAGACCAGCCCTGATGTTCTTGTGAAAGACTTCCGAAGTCTGCTCCAATGGCCTTGTCTGGCCGAAAATCTGTTGACGAAAGCGGACAGTCAGATTATTGAGATGGGTTCCAAGACTTCGGAAGTCTCTTTTTCCGCAAAACTACAGTGCATGCTACGCGTGCCCCGGACACGAACACCGCTTGTCCTTCACGCTGACGCGGGGGAAGGCATCGGGCAGGAGGGCCTGGAGGGAGGTGGCCCACACGTGGTTTTCCGTGTCGGCCACGAGGATGGACATATCCTCCACAAACTCGCTCATCACCTGACGGCAAGCGCCACAGGGCGTGACCCCACCCTCGCTGACCACGGCCAGGCCCACTAGCGCGCGCTCGCCCGCCGAGACCGCCTTCCAGATGGCCACCCGCTCGGCGCAGACGGTGAGCCCGAAGGCGGCGTTCTCCACGTTGCAGCCGGTAAAAATGCGGCCCGAGGCAGTGCGCACGGCTGCCCCTACAGCGAACTTGGAGTAGGGCGCGTAGGCACGGGAACGCGCCTCCAACGCCGCGGCGACCAGGGCGCGGTCCTCCTCCGACAGTCCCTGGCCCTCGCTAGTCCCCGTCACCATCCTCCGCCTCCTGGCTCTTGGCCGGACCCTTGTGACGCGCGGGGACGCCATAGGCCAACGTCCCCGCCGGCACATCCCGCGTCACCACGGCACCGGCACCGATCTTGGCCCCTTTGCCCACACGCACCGGCGCCACCAGCATGGTGCCGCTCCCGATAAAAGCCCCCTCCTCAATCACCGTGGGATGCTTCCGTCGTCCGTCATAGTTACAGGTGATGGTTCCCGCCCCCACGTTCACGTCTCTCCCTACCTCAGCGTCGCCAAGGTAACTGAAGTGACCCATCTTGGTCCCCGGCGCCAGGTAGGAGTTCTTGACCTCGCCGAAATTGCCCATGTGCACGCCCTGGCCAAGGTGGGCGCCCGGTCGCAGGTGGCCAAAGGGGCCGATGTCCACGTCGTCCTCCAGGATAGCCTCCTCCAATACCGATGCCACAACCTCGCAACGGTCCCCCACGTGCGTATCCTGCACGATGGTGTCGGGGCCGATGACGCACTCCTCGCCGATGACGGTCTTGCCCTGAAGGTGGGTGTTGGGATGGATCACCGTGTCCCGCCCCACCTGAACGTCAGCCTCTATGTACGTGGTGGCTGGGTCGATGATGGTCACGCCTGACAGCATCAGTTCCCTGTTGATACGCTCCCGTAGAACGCCCTCGGCGCGGGCCAGATGCACGCGCGTGTTGATGCCCTGCACCTCTTCCACGTCGCTGATGGTCACCGCCTCCACGGCTCGACCGTCCTGCACGGCCAAACCAACCATGTCTGTCAGATAATACTCGCCCTTGGGCTGCGTAAGGGACACGTCGGGCAGGCGTTTCCATAGCCACGGGGCATCGAAGCAGTAGACACCGCAGTTCAATTCCTTGATGGCCAGGATCTCGGGCTCAGCCACCGCCTCCTCCACGATCTCCCTGACGTTTCCCGCCTCGTCGCGCACCACGCGCCCAAAGCCCATAGAGTCCCCCGAGGTCACGCTGAGTATGGTCACCGCGGGGCGGCGTTCCTCATGACGCCGAATCACCCGCCGTAGCGTCTCCGCGCGCAGGGTGGGCATGTCGCCGTACAGAACGAAGACAATATCCGCTTTCCCCGCCAGCGCTTCCCGTGCCTGCAGGGTAGCATGCCCCGTGCCTAGCTGCTCCGCCTGGCAGACGTAGCGCACCTCATCCCCCACCGCCTCCCTGATCGCCTCGGCCCCCTCTCCCACCACAAGGACGATCTCCCCCGCACCTGTAGCGCGGGCATTGCGCACGGACCACAGGATCATGGCCCTTCCCCCCACGGGATGGAGCACCTTGGGGCGAGAGGATTTCATGCGTGTTCCCTCTCCGGCAGCCAGAATCACAGCAGCGACCTTGCTCATGGATCATCACCCTCCCAAACAAAAATAGACCAGGCCTGAGGCCTGATCTATTGTATGTTCCCTAAGCTGTAATGTCCAACGACGGCAAAAAGAAAAAGCTGGGGCGGAAGGATTCGAACCTCCGAATGGCGGCTCCAAAAGCCGCTGCCTTACCGCTTGGCGACGCCCCAACACAAAGGGAATTTTAGCATAAAGAGGGGGAGGTGACAAATGAGATGCGCTAATCCCAGTGCAAGCGTCCTACCAGCGAGTCAAAATGGGTCAGTATCTTGCGAACCTTACCCAACCCATTGGACGCCAATACGCGTACCAGGTCCCGCTCTGAAGGGGAAGGACTGGGCTGCGCAGCCTCCCCGCCCCCCTCTTGAGCACTGGGCACCATGATCTCGTGGGCGATGTGGCGCAGCATATTCGTCACATCATAGCTATCCCAATCCTCATTCATGGCCCCGACAGTGAATAGGGTCCAGCCGATGACATAGTCATCCTTACGAACTTGGTCATCATACCAGCGTAGCTGGCGGATATACACCAGGTAGGGGTTGCCACCCAAGCCCTGCTGGGCCCAATAGTCCTGGAAATCGTGCCAGCCCTGCCCCTCTGGCCCCGGACGGCTACTAATTTTCCCATCGACGCCCACCTCGGAGATCACCAAGGGAACGACGAGGCCACGAGGCTTGAGGAAATCCTCGTACCACCAACGATAGCGCAGGGCCAGCGCGCCACGATCCGCATGGTTTGGATGTCCGGGCAGACCCGCACCCATAGAGCGATCTAGCGTGGGGGCATCGTACTCGTGTAACGAAAGGATGCCGCCATGCTGTTTGGCCGCCCGGACGGCCGGAAGGAACTGTTCGAACTCCTCCCACTCGGGCACCCCCGCCGAAAAACTGCCGATGGCCGCCTTGAACCCGTGCCGCGCCATCACGCGCACCCTCTCGGCCTCAAATGCGGCGTACCAAGGCATTTTGCCCTTGATGTCAGGTTCGTTGATACCCTCCCAGTAATCTATGGCGGGATTCACCTGATAGGTCTCCAAATGCCGCGCCACAAAGGCCTGTGCAGCCCGCTCAGGATCGCCCTCCAGCCGCTGCTTCGTCTCCACACGCCCCACGATGACGGTCGAGGGCGATTCCTCCTTTACCTCAGCACAAAAGCCAAAATCACCCACCGCCTTGATCACGCGCGGTTTCATATATCGGATAAAATCCATTATCTCGGACGAGTTATTCCATTGCACGTGGAGCCCCAACTTGCTCGCTGGTGGCTCTTCCAGGGGGGCGGGCCAGGGCAACATCGGGGTTGGCGTCGGCGTGGGCGGCCGGGTATCGGTCGGCTGGGGTGTATACGCGGGCACAGGGGGCTCCGCTATGTCCTTGCGCACAAGTGGCAAGCTAAGCTGCCTGTCGCCCTTTGTCGGATAGGGCTCGGCAGGTGATGGAGAAGCGCTCGCGGTCGCAGAGGGGGACGCAGCCGACAGCATAGGCGTCGGCAAAGTCGGAGACGGAACCAATGTGGCCACAGGGCCCTCAACTTTGAACGCCGTCCGGAGGCGGGAGGCGATACGATCCCCATAGTGATGACCCAAAAAGCCTCCCAACAGCAATAAAACTAACAATGAAATTGATAGACCAACTTTTTTCAACAGGCTCATATCATCATGGTATCGTTAGTATCCTTCTGAGGGGCATTATCGGAAGCAAGCCCCGCAAACACGTACCAATAATTATGCAGGGAAACGTTCCCCCACACAAAACAAAAAGGCGGGGGATGCACCCCGCCATGGCCCTCTGTGGCATACAAAAAGCGAGTTTCCCTGGCGATGACCTACTCTTCCATCCCGTCTCCAGGATAGTACCATCGGCGCTGGAGGACTTGACTGCCGGGTTCGGAATGGGTCCGGGTATGCCCCCTCCGCTCCTATCACC
>JAYENT010000110.1:0-31577 GCA_034722245.1 Chloroflexota bacterium | reverse complement strand
GTATCCTGCTATGCCCGCCAGATGCCTGATGAATGCGTAGAGTGCTATCGTGTGAACCACCCCCCATATCGACTTTTTCTGCATATTCGGGCACTCCCAACGTTTTGTCAAGTCGCGCCCGAGCGAATATTGGCATCATATCCCCTGATGGTTACGCTGGCTTGCGTGTCTGCACGTGGAGGAAATAGGCCACCACCTGGGCATCCTGCGGGTCGGGACAACGGCGCACCACCTCATCGCTGGGCATGTGCCCCTTATTCCTTTTTTGCCAACCGAGACAGTGGGAACAACAGAATGATGCTCCCCACCAACGCCGTCAAGACGGCGGCGACCAGCCAGCTGAGGCCGGGATCCAAGCCCATGGACATCCCCAGCCTCGTGCCCAGCCGCCCAGCGACGGGCCAGGCGATGATATTGGCGGGAATCCACCAAACCGCGCCCCTCCACTGCGTCAGACTCAGATACTGCATGATGCCCACCGCCACGCCAGAGACGATCCGGCCGCCCAGATTGAATAACATCCATCCCAAAGTGCTGGCCAGGATGAACCACGTGCCTACGTTGCGATAGCCTCGAAGGGCAAGCCACTGAAAGAGCCCGAGGCTTACGCCGAGGATGGCCCAGTTACCCACGCCCGCGCCCATCACCCCTACGGCGAGATTGATGGATCCGCCCAACAGACCGCCCACTGCGCTGGCCATGCACCATTTGAGCCAGGGCAGCGATTCTACCTCTTCCTCTACCGGCCAAAACTGATTCAGTGCTTTGGGAACGGTGAAAGCGACGACCGCACTGACGACTGCTTTGACAACCGCGTCAAAATCCATGATGCCCTCCCCCGAATACGCGCCGCATGCCTACCATGCGGCGGTTGCGGACATTCCACAGAAACTAGAAGCGCCACCCCGTACAGAACGTGGGTTTCTCCTGTTCCGCGATCCACTGTGCCAGGCCGACCTCCTGCATGCGCTTCATATTCTCCACGGTGAGGCGATGATGTTCATAGCCGTCGGAGGCAAAAGCCTCGAGTTTATCACAGGGGAAGTCGCTGCATTCGAAGCAGTAGGTGTGGCCCTTGTCGCGAACACAGGGCAGGAACTCGCAGTCCGGGCTCCAATGCTGATCGAGGGAGCCCCTGCACCCCTCGCATTCGTCACTGGCCAACAGCTTGCATCGGGCACAATTCAGCCCGCACACGGATATGTCCCATTCCGCTGCATCCATACACTCACCCCCCTACCCTAACGGATCCAAGAATCGCACCGTGCCAGACCGGATTTTTACACCGAAATTATAGTCCACAAGCGACACCGAACGCCAGTCCCTCACACAGGTGTAAACACCCTGTGCTACGATGAAAGCGCTAGCGCTTTCGGCCATACGCACACCTTAATCAAAGACAACAATGTCTCGAGAGCCCCGGAAGCCCGGTTTAGCGGGCGCAAGGGGCTACCGTGGGTAGCCCATGTAGCGCTGCGGCGCATGAGGATATCGATGGCACCCCAATCGCCCCCGTGCTCTTGCGGGCCTCGCCGTAGGCGAGTATGGTCCCCTCTGCGGTGACCACGATACCGGGCACACGGTAGGTGGCGTATCTGCCCGTATGCGCCCAAAAGAGATCGACCTTCTCACATGAGGGTTCCTCGGCGTTCATCCGGCGTCCCCTTCCCCCTGCTCCGCCCACCAGGCCTGGAAGCGCTCCTCCATCTCGGGCCCCATGGGATAGAGGCCGCGCTGGGAGTAGCCCTCGGCCAACATGAGACGGATGAAATTCTCGCGTGCTTCGAACTCGAGAACCTCCTCCACCGCACAGTCCACCATGCCCTGGGGGATGACGACGACCCCGTCATCGTCTCCCACGATTATGTCCCCCGGACAGACCAGGGCGCCGGCGCAGCCGATGGGCACGTTGTAATCTACGTTGTAGACTGTACCGCCCGGACTGGCCGCGCCGAGACAAAAGACGGGCAGATCCCGCTCCACGATGTGGGGCGTGTCGCGCACGGCCATGTCACAGGCCAATCCCGCCGCGCCCATCTCCTGGATGCGCAGGGTCAGCAGATCGCCAAAGAGGCCCTCGTCGGTGGCTCCCCGCCCGTCGAGGACGACCACATCACCCGGTTGCACAGCGTCGATGGCCTCATCGGGATGGTGGGCGAAGGTAGTCCCTTCCATCCAGACACTGTCACCCTCGATATCGCCTCTGTGGGGTACGGTGCGAATGGTGAGAGCTGCGCCTACCGTTCTCAGTCCTGGGAACAAAGGTTTGAGGGGCATCCAGATGTCGCGAATGCCCTTTCGTGCAAAGATGGTGGTGATGGTCGCCGTGCTGGCCTGGCCTAGAATGTCAATTACGTCTGAACTGGGACGTTCGAAATCGGGCCCGTGCATGTATACTTTCCTCCTCTACGTCAGATCTTGTTCTGCATAAACGATGTCTTGTCCTATGTCTGGGCGGTCTCGGCGTAGGTGACGCCTGGCAGACTGCCACTCGGTGGACGATGGTCGCTGCAAAAGTGCTCGCGGAAGGTCTCCGTTCGCTCGCCGATGTAGGGACGCTGATTGTTCATAAAGCGGTTGAGCAGGCGCAGGCGCATCTCCGCCACCTTGTCCGCATATCGCGGATCATAGAACAAGTTATGCAACTCGTGGGGGTCGTTGACCAGGTCGTATAGCTCGCCGATGCCCAAATTGGGAAAGTGGACGTACTTCCAGTCCTTGGTGGTGATCATGGCCACATAGTCCCGCGATTGAGCGTCGCGAGGCCCATGCATCTGTGGATTGATGCGCAGGTCGATCTCGGAGAAGGCGTCGTCCCGCCAGTCGTCGATCTCGCCCTCGGCGAGGCCCACCAGGCTGCGTCCCTGCATGCCAGGGGGCCTCTCCACGCCGGCCACGTCGAGGAAAGTGGCCGGCAGATCGATGGCCTCTACCAACTCCTCGCAGACCACGCCCTGCGGAAAGCGCTCCGGATAGCGGATCAGATAGGGCACGCGCACCGAGCCCTCATAGAAGGTCACGCCGCTCTTGTACAGCAGCTTGTGGTCGCCCAGGTGATCGCCATGATCGCTTACAAAGGCGATCAGCGTGTCGTCGGTTAGCCCTTTCTCCTCAAGCACGCGCAGGATCGCGCCCACCTGATCGTCGATGAGGGTGATGAGCCCATAATAGTTGGCCACCATCTTGCGCATCAAGGGCTCTGTGGCCTCGTCGTAGCCCCGCTCTTTTTGAAACTGGAGTTGCGTGGGTTTGTCTTCCAACTCTCCCTCTTTCCACACCGGCAGGGGCACCTCGTCCGGATCGTACATAGTATCATAGGGCTCTGGCGGATCAAAGGGGAAATGGGGGTTGCAGAACGATACCCACAGGCAAAAGGGCTCATCGCCGTCCCACGCTTCCAGCCATTCGACGGCACGTCTGCCAACGAAAGCGTCGATATTCTCCTCGGCGGGCAGGGCGTTAGTGTAGATGCCAAAGGGAAGTTTCTCGCCCTTGGCCTCGTGCTGTTTGCCGTCAAGCCCTTTAGCCTTGAGGTAATCGGTGTACTGGTTGTTCTGGTCGGCCTGGCCGTCGACCAAGTCCAGGTAGCGGAAGCCGAATGGCCCCCACTTGGGCATCATGTGCATCTTGCCGATGGCGGCGGTATAGTAGCCAGCGCGGCGCAGGTACTCCATGAAGGTCTGCTCCTGCTCGTGGGGCGGAATGCCGGTGCAGTTGATGTTGCAGCCATGCTCGGAGCAGTAGCGCCCCGTCATGATGGACATGCGCGAGGGCATGCACATGGGATTCTGCACATAGCCGCGGTCAAAGCGCACCCCTTCCTCAGCGATGGAATCTATGTGCGGCGTGCGCAGCACGGGGTTGTTATAGCAACTGAGGCAATCGTAACGTTGTTCGTCGGTGGCAAAGAATAAGATGTTAGGACCTTGCGTGGGCATGAAGCACCTCCCTCCTCTCGACAAAGATGATGGCAACTGACGGTGGGTATTATACAATGGGGCGTGGTTAAGGGATAACGCATGCCGCGCCCGACTGACAATGTCGTATAGCCCTGAGAAAATGACGTGTGCATGTGCTAATAACGAGGGAGAAATGAGAAGATGAGATACAGAGAATTGGGCAAAACGGGGATCAAGGTCTCCGAGCTGGGATTTGGCTGCGGCGCCGTGGGGGGATTACTGGTAAAGGGGGACGAGGAGGAGATGGTGCGCGTGATCGCGCGGGCCATCGATCTGGGCATCACCTACTTTGACACAGCGGAAGCCTACGGCAATGGCACCTCGGAGGCCAATCTGGGGCGTGTGCTGGAAGAACTGGACGCCGACGTGGTGGTGGGAACCAAGGTGGCTCTCACGGCGGAACAGATGGAACATATCGACGAGGCGGTGCCGGCCTCTCTGGAGGCGAGCCTGCAGAGGCTGAGGCGTGAGCGCGTAGACCTCTTCCAATTACATAACCGGGTCGTCACGCAACGTCAGCCCGAACGAGGATGGGTGGATGTAGAGGATGTGGCCGCTGCCGTGGATGCCTTGCGCTCCCTGCAGGCACAGGGTAAGATTCGCGCCTGGGGCATCAACGGCCTGGGGAAAACCGAGGCCCTGCATCGAGCCATCACCAGCACAGAGACCCACACCATCCAGACCTGCTACAACCTGCTGAATCCCACCTCGGGTCAGCAGGCGCCGGAGGGCTTTCCCTTTCAGGATTACGGCCAACTCATCGACCGCGTAGCCGAGCGGGGGATAGGGCCCATCGCCATACGCATTCTGGCCGGCGGCGCCCTCACGGGCACCACCAGGCGACATCCGGTGGGCGCCGATTCCGTCTCCCCCATCGCCACGGGAAAGAACTATGAGGAGGACGTCCACCTGGCTCAACGCTTCCACTTTCTTGTAGAGGAGGGCTATGTGGACACCCTGGTGGAGGCCGCCATCCGCTTTGCCATCAGCAAGGAAGAGCTATCCACGGCCCTCATTGGCATCTCTAGCATGGAACAAGTGGAGCAGGCCGTCCAGTACGTGGAAAAGGGGCCACTGCCGGAGGTGGCTCTCGCGCGCCTGCCGGAGGTATGGGCGACGATGTAGGGAGAAGCGCCTGCTTCGCCAACCTACGCTACTGAGACCCACGACGAAGCAAACGCTTCGTCGCTACAACTCCCGCTCGTACAGGCGGTGCACCTTATAGAAATCGACGCCCAGCTTTTGCAGTTCGCGCTGCATCTTGGCGTTGTCGCCGCGGATCTGCACAAGTTCGGCGTGCTCAAAGCCCCCGTCCGCGACGCTTTTGGCCAGCTCGCTGAAGAGGATCGCCGTCCCGCCACCGCCGCGATATTTCTCCACGATCCCCATGCCGTTGATGTTGATCCATTTGGTGCGCCGCTTCTCTCGCCAAAGGTGCCACCAGCTCAGGGACAAGAGGCGTCCCTTACAGCGCTGCAGCGCCGCCGACACGTCGGGATAGGCCAGCAGGAAGCCCACCAATTCCTCGCCCTTGGCCACCACCTTGATCAAGCGGGGATCGGCGAAGGCAAGGAGACGTCGGGCCAACATACCGACCTCTTTTTCCGTCAGCGGGATATTGTCCTCGTTAGCGCCCAGGGAATTGTTAAAAAGGGTGCGAAACCTGGGCGCCAGAGCAAGCAGATCGCGCCGGGAGCGAAAAGACACTACCTGCAGGCCACGCCGTTTCTGTGCTTGTTCTGAGATGCTATGTATCTTTTCTGGGACGCGCCCATCGCGGGTCATGTGTCCTGAAAGGATGTCGTCCACCTTGCGAAAACCGACGTCCTCGACCAGATCCTGATAATAGGGAAGTGCATAGGGGATGCCCATGGCCGGGCGATGGGCAAAGCCACTGATCAAAAGTCCGATGCCGTCGAGGTGGCTGAAGCCACGGGGGCCCTTGATCCTGCGCAGCCCCCGTCGGCGCGCCCAGTCAAAGCCCGCCTCAAATAGCGCCCGCGACGCATCAACGGTGTCTCTGCACTCGAACAGGGCAAAAAAGGCCGCGGCGTCATCGTTGGCCAGGTTGTAGCGCCGATTTTCCAACACGGCAAGGCGCCCTATTGTCTCCTCCTGCTCCCGCGCCAGGAAAAAGGCGGCCTCCGAATGCTCGTAAAAGGGATGATGCTCACGGTCCAGGACGAGGCGCGCCTGGCGGGCAAAGGGGGGCACCCACTGGGGGACGTCTTCGTAGAGGACAAAGGGAAACCTGAGAAATGCTTTCACATACTGCCGGTTTCCCGTATCGATTTGCATAATCTCCAGGGAACACCTCCCAAGGACTGTTCTAATTCACAGATCACCCTAGACGATTATAACGAACCCCTCGGCGAGGCCAAACAGAGTTGATAGGAAGGCTGTCGGGGAAGCGGGCTAGATTCAACTCATCCTACTCCTCCTGGGAGCGGGGGGCGAACGAGAACATGAACGGGCTGATTCGCCAATACTTTCCCAAAGACGCTGACTTCACTACCGTTAGCGATGCGGAGGTTATCCAGGTGATGGAGAAGCTTCATCATCGACCACGAAAATGTCTTGACTATCAAATACCACGTGAAGTATTCTGTGAACAATCGGGTGTTGCACTAACGTGTTGAGTTCAGGTCCCCAAAGTCAGACGGCCTCATAGCCATCTCCCTTTGCGCATCATACCCTGCGGCGGCCGACTCCGGGACGTGGCAGCCCGTTGAAAACGGTGTGTAGGATAGATCCTTATGACATGGATGAGGAGGAAAGGCATATGTCACGGCATCGCCATCTGGACATCGACGATCGGGAACGGGTTCGACGCTACAAGCGCTTCTACGGCGGATTGGTGTTCGACAAACTGTGGTACCTGGGGGTGCGGGATACCACGCTTTCAAACGAGTTTTACCCGCTGGATCGGGAAATGGTCCTCGCCGGCTCCGCCCTGACGGTAAAGGTGCACGCCCATGCGGAGACGAAGGAGACCATCCGCGCACGGGGAAACGCGGCCTGGGGCGGCGGTCCGCGCCAGCGCGAGATACTGGAGGCCGTCAAACCAGGCGCTGTCATCTGCATCGATACGGGGCCCAACTTTCTCTGTGCGCAATGGGGAGAGATGAGCTCTCACCTGGCGCAATCCCTGGGGGCGGTGGGTTTGCTCATGGCCGGAAACGTCCGCGACACACGCATCATCCGGCAGATGGACGATTTCCCCGTCTTTACCATGGGCACGACGCCCAATGCCAAGACGGGATGGATCGTGGAGGAGATCAACGTTCCCATCTATATGCCCGGGCATCTGAGGCACTCTGTGGTCGTGCAGCCAGGGGATTTCATCTTTGGCGACAGTGACGGCGTACAGATGATACCGGCGGAACTGGTGGACGAGGTGATGCTGCGCTGTGAGGAGTTGCTGGACGCCGAGGCCAACGAGCGAAAGGAGATCCGGGAGGGGATGTCTGTAGAAGAGGTATTCCGCATCTATGGGAATCTGTAGGCATCATCCCCAAAGCTGTTGATGTGCATGCAAGGGTTGTGCTAAAATTGCAGGCAGTGGAAGAAGAGAATATCGAGTTGCCAAAGCGGTCGCTCTAACGAAGCCGCTATTTTCGGAGGTGTTGACAATGGAGATTTCCGAGGCAAAACAGCTCTTTCGTGGTCCCATGATCTCGGTGGTGACGCCCTTTACGGCGGACTTTGAGCTGGATCTGGACGCGCTGAAAGAGAATATACGCTTCATGATCGATCATGGTCTGGGAACGGGCCATGGCGTCTTGTTGGTAGCCGCGGCGGGAGGCGAGTTCCCCATGCTGACCATGGAAGAGCGCAAGCGCGTCATCGCGGCGAGCGTGGAGGCCGCCGATGGGCAGATCCCCATCGCCGCCAGCATCCAGTTCCTGGCCACGCAGCAGGTCATCGAACTGGCGCGTCACGCCCATGAGGTGGGCGCGGTGCTGGGGCAGCTCTCTGCGCCCTATTACTATCCGCCACCCGAGGAGGATATCTACCAGTTGTTCAAGGCGGTGTCCGAGGAGACGGAGCTACCGCTCATGATCTACAACAACTGGTGGAATACCCTCAACATGAACGTGGAGATGGTGGGCAGGCTGGCAGAGCTGGAGAATGTGGTGGCTCTAAAGTGGTCGGCGCCGTCCTCGTCCCAGTTTACCGAAGGTCTCCGCCGCTATGCTGGCCGCCTGGCCGTCATCGACAATGAGGGGTTGTTCGTCTGGTCTCACATGCTGGGTGCGGTGGGGTTTATCACCCACATAGGCAATTTCTGGCCCGAGTATCCTCTCACGTTGTGGGAACTGTTGGAAACAGAGGCCTATGATGAGGTAATCGCCCACCTGGCCCGGTTTTACTGGCCGTGGCGCAAGTGGGCGCACAGCGTGGCGCAAGAGACCGAGGGAGAGGGGCCTTTTAACAAGGCGGCCATGGCGTTGGTGGGACTGCAAGCAGGGCCGCCGCGTCCTCCGGGACGCCCTGTGCGTTCCGAGCGGGTAGAGGAGTTGGAGGAGCTTTTTGCCAGAGCGGAGGTGCCGACTGTAGGAGAGCGTTGAGTCCAACGTCATCTTCCATGGGCGTCATGCAAGGGCGATAGAGAGGAGAAACGACAGGTGAAAACGCAAAAGGTGATCGACATCGGGGCGCGACGCGAATTGTTTGTTGATGATTTTATGATCGAGGAGTTGGAAGGCGGCGCCGAGCTGCGTCTACACGAGCCAACGGCGCGTAAAGTCGTGATGGTTCACGATGAACCGTGGGAAGGCAATACGTGCGGCTATCATACCATTTTCAAGGATGGCGACCTATACCGCATGTATTACCGTGGCTCCAACCATCCCCAAACACATCCTCCTTTCGCATGCTATGCCGAAAGCGGCGACGGCATACACTGGACAAAGCCAGATCTCGGGCTGGTGGCGTTCGAGGGGTCCAAAAAGAACAACATCCTCTTGGAGGGGATCGGCACGCACAATTTCACCCCGTTCAAAGACCCGAACCCCGCCTGCCTCCGTGGGGCCCAGTACAAGGCTTTAGGTCGTGGTCAGGGCGCGGAAAAGTCAACGCTATTCGCCTTCAGATCGGCCGACGGCATTCACTGGGAATTGATGCAATCCGAGCCCGTCATCACCGAGGGCGCGATGGATTCGCAAAACCTGGCCTTCTGGGATGCGGTGCGTGGGGAATACCGCTGTTATCTGCGAGACTTTCGGGATGGATACCGAGGTATCAGGACGTGCCGTTCCAAAGATTTTCTCGCATGGAGCGATCCGCTGTGGCTACATTTCCCAGATGCCCCCAGGGAACATCTATATACCAACCAGGTTCAACCCTACTACCGCGCACCCCACATCTATATTGGCTTTCCGTCCCGTTTCGTCCCCGACCGCGGCTCTTTGGTCGAGCCATTGTTCATGTCCAGCCGCGATGGACGCACGTTTCACCGTTGGGAAGAATCCATCATTCGTCCCGGGCGCAATAGCGAACGCTGGCATAATCGCAGCAATTACGTCTGGTGGGGGCTGGTGCCCACCGACTCGCCGCTGCCGGGCGCTGGCCAAGAGCTGTCCCTCTACACCAACGAGCGCTACTACTATGAGGGCAAAGGCGTCAGAATCCGTCGTTACACCTATCGCCCGGATGGGTTCGTCTCTGCGCATGCTCCTTTCAGTGGCGGGCGTGTGCTGACCAAGCCCTTTACATTTGTGGGCACAAGGCTTTTACTCAACGTTTCCACCTCCGCGGCAGGCTCGGTTCGCGTAGAGATAAAGGATGCCCAAGGGGAACCCATCGATGGTTTTCGGCTCACCGATTGTCAAGAGATCTATGGCGACGAGATCGAACGCCTTGTAGAATGGGAAGGTGGCAGGGACGTGGGCGATTTGCAGGGGCGCGCGATCCGTCTGCTCTTTGTGCTTGAGGATGCCGATATCTATGCCTTCCGCTTTGCGGGTGATAGCTGATGTAGACTCTTGTGGGTAGGCCGGCTGATTCGCGATACAAAAAGAACCCCAGCAGGGATGGGTACCATTCGGTCCGATGAGAAAAGGAAGTAATGGGCGTGGTTCATGAAAAAGAAGGAGGGGTTACCATGAATACAGACAACGTGATAGATATTGGCTCTCGACGCGAACTGTTCGTCGACGATTATCTGATCGCTGATAAGAGCGGCGGTGCCCGTCTTCGACTTCACAAACCGGTCCCGCGGGAAGTGGTGCTGGTGACGGACGAACCGTGGGAAGGGAACATGTCGGGCTATGTCACCCTCTTTCGCGATGGGGATCGACTGCGCATGTACTACAAGGCGTGGCAGCTGGATGTGGAACAAAGCAGCGGCGACGCCGGTCCGAGCGGGCCCCATCCCCTGTGGGTGTGTTATGCCGAGAGTGACGATGGGCTGAGCTGGCGCCGGCCAGAGCTGGGTCTGATCGAATATCAGGGCTCGCGGACCAACAACGTCGTCTGGCAGGGGGAGGGCGAGAAGCAGCATGGCGTCCATGGCTTTAGCCCCTTCAAAGACGCGAACCCGGATACCTCCCCAGCGGCGCGCTACAAGGCCGTGGGTGGGGATCGCCGCGCCACCCACGGGCACCTCTACGCCATGGCCTCCCCCGATGGCATCCACTGGTCGCTCTTACAGCAAGAACCCATCATGCGCCAAGATGTCCATGGCGCCTTTGATTCACAGAATCTCGCCTTTTGGGACACGGTGCGTGGCGAGTACCGTATATATGTACGAGATTTCCATCAATACGATGGCGGACGGGGCATGCGGGATATCAAAACGGCCACCTCCCCGGATTTTTACCACTGGACGGATCCGGTGTGGCTGGACTATGGGGGCGCCCCTCACGAGCAGCTCTACACTAACCAGGTTCAACCCTACTATCGGGCGCCCCATATCTATATCGGTTTTCCCACCCGCTACGTGGAGCGAAGCTGGGGCCCCGCCATAGAGCAGCTTCCGGAACTGGAGCACCGACGGCGACGCGCTGCGATCAACGAACGCTATGGCACGGCGCTGACAGAGGGCCTGTTCATGACCAGCCGCGACGGACGCACGTTCAAGCGCTGGGGGGAGGCCTTTATACCGCCCGGGCCGCAACTGAAGGGCAACTGGGCCTATGGCGATAACTATCAGTGTCGGGGCATGTTCGAAACACCCTCTCCTCTGTCCGGTGCGCCACCAGAACTCTCCTTCCTGGCCACTGAAGGGGCCTGGCGCGGCAAGGGCAAGCGCCTGCGTCGTTACAGCATGCGGATCGACGGCTTCGTCTCCCTGCACGGGCCGCGTTCCGGTGCTACCATGACCACCAAACCCTTCACCTTCCGTGGCGATGCGTTGGCGCTGAACGTGGCCACCTCGGCGGCGGGCAGCATCAGGGTGGAGATCAGAGAAGCATCGGGAGACCCCATCGAGGGCTTTTCCCTGGACGATTGCCATGAGGTCATCGGCGACGAACTGGAGCGCATCGTTCGCTGGCGGGAGGGGGCGGAGGTAAGCGCACTGGCCGGCCATCCCATTCGGCTGCATTTCGTGCTCTGTGATGCCGATCTGTACGCCATGCGTTTCGTGGAGCGAGCATAGATCGTCGATAAAAGGGCCCTTGGTGGAGGTTTCTTTCCCTGTGCTACCAAGACCTGGCCTGTAACGTGCACAATTCCTTACTCCTTCTTGCCAGCTCTTATCTCGTTTCTCCCTTTGTGTACCTGAAAGACTTGAACCAGTGTTTGACAAAAGACTTGTATCATGTTATAATGAAGATAGTTAGTCAAGTATCTAGACATTGACGCGGAGATACCATTCCGTTTGTGGTTTTGAGCGAATGGAGACAATGTAGGCGCCGATGTCCAAAAGAGTCTCTATGAAAGGAGATTTTTTCCATGGAACTGCAGGGCAAGCGGATCGCTATCTTGGCTGAGGACAATTATGAGGATCCAGAGTTGTGGTATCCATTCTATCGCATGAAGGAGGCTGGTGCGGAAGTGTCGGTCGTGGGCATGCCCGGTGTGGAGAGCTATGAGAGCAAGCATGGATATCCCGTGAGTGTGGACGTCTCCGCGGATGACGTCTCGCCGGAGGATTTCGACGCCGTGATCATACCAGGCGGCTATGCTCCGGATCGCATACGGCGACATATACCCATGCTCGACTTGGTGCGCGGTATATTCGAACGTGGTCGTTTCGTGGCTTTCATCTGTCACGCTGGATGGGTGCCGATCTCTGCCGGAATCGTGGAGGGCAGACGAGTTACTTCTGTGTCCGCGATCAAGGATGATCTGGTCAACGCTGGGGCAGAATGGGAGGATGAGCCGGTCGTTCGGGACGGTAATCTGATCAGCTCGCGTGGGCCGTCTGATCTGCCCGTCTTCTGTCGCACCATTATCGACGCGCTGAAGTAATAAGGAAGCTTATTAGCAGAAAAAGGGTTGGTTACCATCTCTGGAAAAGTCTACTTGGAAAAGCTAGGAGAAAGATCATGAGGGCTAGAGTGGATCGTGACCTTTGTGTCGGAACGGGGGTGTGTGCTTCCCTGGCCGAACGTGTTTGAGCTGGACGACGAGGGATTGTCCCACGCTGTCAATCCTGATCCAGGAGATGATGAACTGCTCATGGATGCAGCGGAAAGCTGTCCTGCCCAGGCGATCATCTTGGAAGACGACGAGGGCAATCAGGGGTATCCCTGAGGCCCCTTGTGGCCCTGCTTTTTCTCTAGACCGAATGTTCGCTCACGGCGATGTGGTTCGGTGGCAGAGGACCATGGGCGCGTCTGGGGTGTGAGGTAGAGCAAAATTTGGCGTACTGCATTGTACGGCAGGGGGAGGTAGATTATGAATACCAGCTTCATACCAGAGGGCACCGTCGAGGTGCCAGAGATCTCTTTGGAGGATGGGGTGCGCCTGCCAGCGCAAAAGACCGCTGTCATCGTGGTGGATATGCAGAATGACTTTGTCAAAGAGGAGGGCAACCTGGTCGTTCCGGCCGCGGGCGAGACGGTTGCTTCCATCCAACAGTTGCTAGAGGCAGCGCGGGCTCATGACGTGCACATCGCCTATACGCAGGACACTCAAGTTGAGAACGATCCCGAGTTCGACGTCTGGCCCCAGCACTGCCTGCAAGGTACGTGGGGCTGGGAGATCATCGAGGAACTGGAGCCTCATCCACAAGATCTGATCTGTCAAAAGAATCGCTACGATGGATTTTATGGAACCTGGCTGGATCATTTCCTGAGCCGTATATGGAACGTGAAGCATCTCGTGATCGTGGGCACAGTGGCCAATATCTGCGTGCTACACACCGCTGCTTCAGCCGGCCTGCGTTACTTTCACGTCGTCGTGCCAGCCAATGGCATCTCGGCGCTGACCGACTTTGGCCAGGCGGTCGCCCTCCGGCAGATCTCTTGGCTCTACAACGGGAGCGTTGTGCGAAGCGTGGAGGATATTCGCTTCGAGGGCTAGATGCACCGGAGTATTGGATCCGGATCGTCGAACGTGCTGGCAACAGCCCATTTGCGCGGGGAGGCGCTGGCCCATATAGTGTAGCAAAAGTACAGGCGCCGAGGGTAGAACGCACCCCTCGGCTGGTTGGAAGGGAGACCATAGATATGGGCGAGGAAAGCCGACGCCAGCACTGGCAAGAGATGCGCGAGCGACTGAAGGAGCACGATCCCCGGGTACGCTGTCAGGCCCTTGAGGCGCTGGTGGCCGCCTGGCACGAGAGAAAGATAGAATGCGCCCCTCCACACGATCTGGTCAACATGCACTGCCACACCTTTTTTTCCTACAACGGCTACGGTCACTCGCCCACGTCCTTAGCCTGGTTGGCCAGGAAGAAGGGATGGCGTGCCCTGGGGACCGTGGACTTTGATGTCCTGGATGGAGTGGAAGAGACGCTGACCGCCTGCGACACGGTCGGCGTGCGAGGTGCCTCGGGCATGGAGACGAGGGCCTTTTGCCCCACCTTTGCGGACAAGGAAATCAACTCGCCCGGGGAACCCGGCGTCATCTACTATGTGGGCGTGGGCTTTACTCCGCAGCCGATCCCGCCTTTTCCCAAGAGTGTATTGCGCGATATGCGCACACGCGCGGCGGAGCGCAACCGACAGATGATAGAGCGTCTCAACGCTTATCTCGACCCTGTCACCATCGACTATGAGGACGATGTGCTTCCTCTTACCCCCTCGGGGAACGCTACGGAGCGCCATATGGTCATCGCCTATGATAGAGCGGCGCGAGAGCGCTATCCCGAACGTGAGGATCTGCTGGCCTATTGGGCGCGCAAGCTTGACCTGGACGTGGAGACCGTGGACGGCTTTGTGGGCGATGAGCCCTACCCTCACAACGAGATCCGCAGCAAGCTGATGAAGCGTGGAGGCGTGGGGTACGCGCAGCCGGGGCCCGACACTTTTCCCCCTTTGGAGCAGGTGAATGAGACCATCATCGCCAGCGGCGCCATCCCTTCGTATCCCTTTCTGGATGGTATGAGCGAGGGGGAGCAGGATTTGGACGGACTCCTGCACTTTCTCGTGGACAGGGGCATGGCGGCCCTCACAGTGATTCCGGATCGCAACTGGAACATAGAGGATCCCCAACTGCGCGCCCAGAAGGTGGAAAGGCTGCACCAGGCGCTGAACCTGGCGCGCGCCCTGGATCTGCCCGTACTGGCAGGTACAGAGATGAATAAAGCGGGCCAGCGGCTGGTGGATGATTTCGAGAATGAGGCTCTTCGTCCTTTCCTTACGGACTTTTTACAGGGGGCCGATTGGCTCTATGGGCACACACTCATGCAGCGGGCCCTGGGGCGTGGCTTTCAGAGCGACTGGGCAAGGAGGCATCTTCCAGAACGCTCGGCCCGCAATGCCTTTTACGCCCAGGTGGGGGGGCTTGTGGAGCCTGGCACCGATGGTCTCGGGCGCGTGGCGCGTTTGAGCGATGTGCAGCGTCCCCGTGCAATACTATCACGTCTGCAGGATTGAGTTTTACTCGCGCGCCTTTTAGTCGGTCGAGAATCATGATACAATTGTCGCTGGGATGATGATAGATGGTGAAGGAGTCAATATGGAGTTCCTAGATCGAATCCTTCATGGTGATTGCGGGGAGATACTCAAAGAGTTCCCTGACAACTGCGTCGACCTGATTTTCACTTCCCCACCGTATGCGGATCAACGCAAGAGGACGTATGGCGGTGTGAAACCAAGCGAGTATGTGGATTGGTTCATTCCCAAGGCACAAGAGTTCCTGCGCGTGTTAAAACCCAGGGGGACCTTTATCCTGAATATAAAAGAAAGGGTCGTCAACGGGGAACGGCACACGTACGTATTACGGTTGATATTGGAGATGAGGAAACAGGGCTGGCTTTGGACCGAAGAATTTGTGTGGCACAAAAAGAACTCTTATCCTGGCAAATGGCCTAATCGCTTTAGAGATGGATGGGAACGCCTCCTGCAATTTAACAAGCGCCGCAAATTTAATATGTATCAGGACGCAGTTATGGTTCCTGTAGGAGATTGGGCGGAAAGCCGTTTGGCCAATCTTAGCGAGACTGACAAGACCAGAGACGAGTCCAAAGTTGACAGTGGATTTGGTAAAAACATTTCGAATTGGCTGGATCGCGAGATGGTTTATCCGGACAATGTCCTATATATGGCGACAGAGTGTTCAAACCGTAATCATAGCGCCGCTTTCCCTATCGATCTGCCCACTTGGTTTATAAAGCTCTTTACCATTGAGGATGACGTTGTGCTAGATCCCTTTGTTGGTTCCGGCACGACGGCCGCAGCGGCCAAGCAGCTTGGACGCCATTATGTTGGGATTGATATCAAAGAAGAGTACTGTGATCTGGCAAGGGAGAGAGTGGCGTATATCCAGCCTCTCTTGTTTGAACATCACGGAATTCGCGAAGAGGGAAATGTGGAATGAACCCGTTAGATCTAGATAGAGTGCGTCAGTTCGTGAACGAGAACATTGTGGGTTTTCACCAGGCTCGTATTGACTCTTTGAAGCATCTCACGCTAGATGGGCTTCTCAGGAAAAAGAACCCTTATCTTTTCAAAGCAAAAAATATCATAAGCGCTGGGGAACTAATGGAAAGCCTGTTGGGAGCATATATTTCCTCATCCGAGGAAAAGCACTTTGGTGATTTTCTCGAAGATCTCGCCGTCTTTATCGCGGGAGAAACCTGCGGAGGCCACAAGTCAGCCGCCCAGGGCGTTGATCTGGAATTTGTCAAAGAGGATACACACTATGTGGTCTCGATCAAATCTGGTCCAAGTTGGGGAAACAGTTCTCAGATTAGAAAGCTGGAACAGGATCTGCAGCGCGCTGTCATTCGCATAAAGCAGTCAAGAAGGGCTGCTACCGTGCGCCCGGTGCTGGGAATCTGTTACGGGGACACTCGCACCAACTTCAACTATCGATTCCCCGGATGTTGGAAGGTGGTGGGGCAGAATTTCTGGTATCTCATTAGCGAGAACGAGGACCTGTACACCGACATCATCGAGCCCATCGGGTATCGGGCAAAGCAGCATAACGAGACTTTTGAGCAGGAGCAAGGTAAAGTCGTTAACAGGTTCACTAGGGAGTTTATCGATAGATTCTGTGAGCCCACTGGTGCGATAGATTGGCCAAGATTAGTC
Organism: Chloroflexota bacterium; assembly: GCA_034722245.1. GTDB lineage: Bacteria > Chloroflexota > Anaerolineae > UBA1429 > UBA1429 > JAWLEV01. Next base: position 14,968 of record JAYENT010000110.1, on the reverse strand, counting down.
GAGTTCAATAGCGGCAATTACGACCTGGAAGGTGTCTCGGTCTAGAGATCTTGACAGTCTCTATGGATCGAAAGCTACAGAGACTTCTATATTTATGGACGTAACTTTTACAGGCGCCCTTTGGCAGCTTCGCTTTTTATCCTCTTCGTCGACGCTCAACCGCTGATTGCGTTGTTTTGCGGAATTCTTTCCTTTCTCATTATTCTTCTGCACATCCTTCCTACTGCCGGTAAGTTCACTTTGTTCAAAGGCTAAACCCCTCCCCTGAAAAATGAGCCCACGTCCCCTTGACCCCCTTTGGGGGACGTGATATACTGCCTCACACTATCTTGTGCTGGAGAGGATGTCTATTGACCCGCAAGCCGGGTAAGCATACCCCCTATTTCGAACTCCTGGAGGCCCAGGATAAGGCAGGTTGCCCCATCTGTCGTCTCGTTTACCAGGTTGTCGATCATTACTTGGACAGCGTGCTGTATGAGGCCGTCCTTGATCCCGATGTGCGGGCGGAACTCAAAGCCGCACGCGGTTTCTGCGAGGAACACGTGCGCATGTTGTATAGCAAGCCGGGACGTGCCCTGGGCATCGCCCTCATCTATCGTGATATCATTCGCGAGACCGCCGACGTCGCTGAAGAGGTGCGTCATGGCGGCGCAGCCTCGCTGCTCGGGAAGGTGCTGGGCAAGGACTGGGCTAGCTCGCCCTCTCTGCGTCGCCTGGAAACCAGCGAATCGTGCCCTGCCTGCGTCGTGGCCCAGAGGGCCGAGGATGACTATCTCGGTCTGCTGGTGGCCTATTTGGATGACGAGGAATTCCACGAGGCCTATGCGCAGGGGGAAGGACTTTGCTTGCCCCATTTCTTGCAGGCCCTCGGGCGTGCCAAGGATGATGCGTCCGTAGAACGGTTGGTTCGCCCCCAGGTGGCTCGCTATCGCGCCATGCTGTCGGACCTGGACGAGTTCATCCGTAAGCGCGATCATCGCTTTCGCCACGAGAAATATGGCGGCGAGGGTGACGTATGGCTGCGGGCCATGAATGCCATCGTGGGCGGTGCGGGTATGGGCTTGAGCGCCGCGTCGGGCGGCAGGCGTTCGGACGACCTGTAGCGAGGGATAGGAGGTGCCGTGCTTGGAGAAGATGGCGATAGCATAGGCGAGTCCGCCTATCATGTCCTGGTGGTGGACGGCGATCCTTCCGCCCTCGAGGTCGCCACGCGGGCGCTGGAACCCTTGGAAGGGGTCGAAGTGGCCACAGCGAGTGATGGTTTTGAGGCCGGGCTGCAGATGGTGGCCTTTGCGCCCGATCTTTTGGTCCTTGACCTCATGTTGCACGACGTTGATGGCTTTGAGCTCTGTCGTCGAATACGTCGCGATCCCGATCTGGCGGACATCAAGATCCTCGTGGTGACCGCCCATGGGACCCATGAGAATCTGGAGAGGGTTCTTGCGGCTGGCGCCGATGACTTTATACACAAGCCCATAGACGCCGAGCGCCTGCGCCAGCGAGTTCACGCGCTGTTGGACGTGGAGAAATAGGGCGCTGGCACCATTGTGTAGACGTCGATTTCAGGGGAGGATGATGCAATGAAGATCACGGGCATTGACACATATCTGGTTGACGTGGGAAGCCGCAACCTCTGCTTTGTCAAAGTGCAGACCGATGAGGGCATCCACGGCGTCGGCGAGGCTTACAGCGTGGGCCCCGACAAGTCCACGGCCGAGACCATTGACTATTTCGAAGCTTGGTTGGTGGGTATGGATCCCATGGACATCGAGGGCATCTGGCAGAAGCTCTATATCGGCTCCCGTTTTCCAGGGGGCTCGCTGGTCAATTCGGCTCTCAGTGGCATCGATCACGCGCTGTGGGACATCAAAGGCAAGGCGCTCGATACGCCTGTGTACCAGCTTCTGGGAGGCAAGTGCCGGGAGCGTATTCAGGTTTACCAGAATCCCGGAGGAGTTACCCCTGAAGAGACGGCCGAGGGGGCGCTGCGATTGCGGGACGAGTATGGTTTCACGGCCATCAAGACTAACCCGCTACCCCCCGACATGCACAATCTGACCTGGCCCCAGGTTCTGGGGCGGGTGGAGGAAAAGATGACCATCCTGCGCGACGCCCTGGGAGATGGGATGGAGATCGGCCTCGACCCCCACGCCAAGATCATGGAGCCGTCCAAGGCCGTCGAACTGTGCGAGGTGGTGGCTCCCTTCCGGCCCATGTTCGTGGAGGAGCCCCTGCGGCCAGAGAACGTGGAGGCCATGGCGTCGGTGCGTGCCAAATCTCCCGTGCCCATCGCCACCGGAGAGATGCTTTACACCAAATGGGAGTTCCGCGATCTGCTCCGGGTGGAGGGCGTGGATATCATCCAGCCCGACATCTGCTGTTGCGGCGGGGTCACAGAGATGAAAAAGATCGCTGCCCTGGCCGAGGCCGAGTACGTCGCGGTGGCGCCGCACAACCCCATGGGGCCCTTGGCCACGGCGGTCAACGCCCAGTTTGCGGCCACGGCTCCCACGTTTTTGATCCTGGAGTACCATCTGGACATCGAGTCGCCACGCAAGGATTTGGTGCAGGAGCCCTATGAAATGGTCGACGGCTATCTGCAGTTGCCCGATAAGCCCGGTTTTGGCATCGAGCTGAACGAGGAATACTATGCCCAGCATCCTTACAAGCCCTGGCACCGAGGGTTCTCCATCAAGCCCGACGGCTCTGTGGCCTATATCTGATCGGTTCCGCGCGTATCGCTTGGACTGATGTACTGGACGCTTTAGGACTTGTGTAACGTGGCAAGACCGTATCGTGATTTCTCCACCCTCATACTGAACACAGAAAAGGGCATCGATTACGACCTAACGGTCGTGGAACGCGGCGGGGAGGTGACCGTCACCGCGATTCACGGCGGCAGTATCGAGCCCCTGACGGGCGAGCTGGCGGCGACCATCGCTGAAGGCGAGCACAATCTTTACATCTTTCAAGGGCTTTGCTCCCGAGAGAATGACGCGCTGCGGATTCCCCCGTCGCGCTATGACGAGGTGCGTCTGCACGCCCTTTTGCAGCGCAGCCAGGTGGCCCTGAGTGTGGAAGGCATAGATGGCGAGACAGAGGTCGTGGGCATGGGAGGGCAGAACCGGCGGCTGCAGAGGATTCTGCGGGAGGCCTTGGAGGCGGCGGGGTGGAAGACGGGCAAGTTATCCGGCGTGGTGGCGGCCCACAACCCGGCGCTCTTTTTCAACTGCCCTGCCCAGGGCGGGGTGCAACTGGAACTGAGTCGCGCTGTTCGGGCGGCCATGATCGATGGGCCGCTGACCGGCTTTTCATGGCAGGAAGAGGCGCGTTGGAACGAGCGCTTCTACGCTTTTGTGGACGTCGTGCGAGCGTCCCTGGAACGCTATCTCGTAGAGTTGAACGCCGACCTGGACAGGACGATGGAGCGATTTGAGAGGGCGACCGACGCATTTCCCCCGTCCATGCGCGATGGCGGCCATCGGCATGGGAAAGACGAGGCATAGAGGAGGCACTCCATGGGCCAACCGGACAGCGACATCGTCCTCCATCATCGACAGGCGCCTTTTCACCCAGGTGAAGAAATTGAAAGGGGCCTACGAACTGGTGCTCTTTTTGGTGGAAGGCCCGACCCTTTACGAGGCCTCGAACGTGCACCCCAACGCCATTCGCGGCGCCCTCTCCTATCTCGTCGTCCTGGAGGGCATATCCCTCCTGCGCACAGAGAACGCGGAGGACTCGGCGGCCTATATGGCCACCATGGCTCGGCATGAACAGGAGGGACTCGGGTACGAGATATCCCCTCATCGCGCGCGGCGCAGCGCCTTGCCCAAGCTTCAGAAGCGATACGTCGTGGAGGATCTGCCGGGCATCGGTCCCAAAATGGCTGACGCGCTCTTGAGGGAGTTCGGCACGCTGCGTGCCCTCTTTAACGCCGAGAAGGGGGAGCTCCGTCGCGTGTATGGCATCGGCCCCAAGCGTGCGGAGAGCATTCACGCACTTCTGACCGCACATTACGATGAATGAATCCAGTTCAGGATAGGAGAACTGGGACATTGGTACTATAATGGCATCCACAGGGGTTTCTGTCTTGACAATGAGCATGTAAAGGGGGACGTGATGAGATACGAAATTACCGGTACAGTTTTGCCCTCCCTGGATGTCTATTTGGAACCAGGCGAGTCCGTCTATACGGAGAGCGGGGGTATGGCGTGGATGACGGGTCAGATAGAGATGGACACGAACACCCGTGGCGGGCTGCTCAAGGGCTTGGGCAGGAAGCTATCGGGCGAATCGCTGTTCATGACCAGCTACAAGGCCCAGGGAAGGCCGGGCATGGTGACCTTTACACCCGAGGCGCCTGGGCGAATCCTGGTCTTTGAACTGGAGGTGGGCCAAAGTTTGATCTGCCAGAGGGATGCCTTCATGGTGGCGGAAGAAACTGTCGACCTGGAGATGCACTTTCGCAAGCGGCTGGGGGCGGGCCTTTTTGGCGGCGAGGGATTTATCCTACAAAAGATCACCGGGCCAGGTACGGCGTTTTTGGAGATCGCCGGGGACGTGCGCGACTATACGTTGGAAGCCGGCGAGCGGATGGATGTGGATCCGGGCCACATCGCCTGCTATGAGCCCAGCGTGGACTATGACATCCGTTCAGTGCGGGGACTTACCAACGCCCTTTTTGCAGGGGAGGGACTCTTTTTGGCCACGCTGCAGGGCCCGGGTAAAGTGTGGCTCCAGAGCATGCCCATACCCAACTTGGCGCGCAAGATCCGCAAGTACATTCCGAACAGCAGCTCGTGACGCTTTTGACCGGGGTCACGGCGTTACCGAGACCCCGGCAAAGAGGGGTGCAGGCATGCTAACAGAAGATGAAGTACTGAGAAAATGCAAGAGCGTCCTTGAACGGCACTATGGCTCTCGATTCAAAGGATTGGTTCTGTACGGTTCCCTGGCCCGCGAGCAGGCAAGTTCAGACAGCGACATTGATCTGCTCGTGTTGTTGAGCGGACCCTTTGACTACCTTGATGAGTTGCGCCGCATCATCGATCTCCTATATTCTGTACAGCTTGACTCGAGTCGCCTGATTTCCGCCAAACCCGCGGCGGTGGACGAGTTCGAGGCAGGTAGTGTCCAACTCTATCGTAACGCCAAGCGGGAAGGGCAGGCTGTGTAAACCAGATATTCGCGCGGGAAATTGCATCCAACCTGAGGCGAGCTAGAGCATCCATTGGGGCTGCCAGAGAATTGCTCTCAAGTGGTTACTATGATTTCGTAGCTTCACGAGCCTATTATGCGTCGTTCTGTGCTGCCACGGCCCTCTTACTCAGCCGAGGGCTAGAGTTTCGTAACCACAGTGGCGTGATAAGCTCTATACATAAGTGCTTTGTGAGAACGGGTAGGTTGGACAAGAGATATGGTAGGGACTTGAATTGGCTCTTCGAGTTGAGAGCGATTGGGGACTATGGGGCAACCGTCCATGTAACGCGGGAAGACGCCAAGAAAGCTATAGCTATGGCGAAAGACTTTTTGGAGGCTGCCGAAGACCTGATTTGAGAAGAAAAGTAGCAATTCATGTTCTGTAGACGGTGTGACAGGGCAGTCCTCTATGAGCGGGAAGGTAACAGAGATGGCTAAGCGCATGCCGCCAACGCGCTTTATCAGCGAACCGATTGAGGTCGCCTTCGACGAGGCGCCGCCCCTGGAAAAGAAGCCGGGCTGTCCCGATCACTTCACCTGGCGGGGGAGCACATATCACATCGTAGAGATGCTTCGCGAGTGGCACGACTATGGGCGTCGGGATCGCATGGCGCGCAATGTGCGGCCGGAGCACGCGGCGACGGCGTCGCGGCGGGGCTCGTGGGGTGTTGGGCGGGATTACTATCGGGTGCGCACCGACGGAGGCCGCATCTTTGAGCTGTACTACGACCGGGCTCCAGGGAGGACGGGAAGTCGCAAGGGAGGATGGTTCCTCTATCAGGAGATGGATGCCACTGGAGGCAAGACGTAGGATGGAGGAGGATGTGATGAAGGCGGTTATGCTGCAGGAGACGGGCCAGGTCGCCGTGGTAGAGCACGAGACGCCGCGCCTGGGGGCGAACGACGTCCTGATAGAGGTGGCCTACGCGGGCATCTGTGGTTCGGACATGCACGCCTTTCGGGGACGCCACCCCTTCCGTGAGCCGCCCGTGGTTCTGGGGCACGAGGTATCGGGGACGGTGGCGGCCATGGGATCGGACGTGGACGACTTCTCCCTTGGCGACCGCGTGACCGTCATGCCCGTTGTTTCCTGTGGCCACTGCACGTTCTGTGAGCGGGGGTTGCCCAACCTCTGCGTGAACAAGGAGGTGCCCGGCACGGGAGACTGGCTTGGCACCATGGCCGACTATTTCCGCGCCGACGCGGGCATCACCTACAAGCTGGGGGAGAATACGAGCCTGCGCCCGGGCTGTTTAGCCGAGCCCTTGGCCGTCGCCGCGCACGCCGTGGCTCAGGGAAAGGTGCGTACTGGCAGCCGCGTTCTGGTGCTAGGCGGGGGCACCATTGGCCTGCTCACGGCCCTGTCGGCCAAGATCCTTGGCGCAGAGACGGTCGTCCTCACTGACCTCTACGACTACAACCTGGAGATAGCCAAAGCAATGGGCATAGACGACAGGCGCAGCGCGCGGCAAGAGGATCTCGACAGGGCCCTCTTACAGGACTATCCCGAAAAGTTCGAGACCGTCCTCCTCGCCAGTGGCGCGCCTCCCGTCATGGAGCAAGCCATCAATCTCGTGCAAAGGGGCGGGCGCATCGTCGTCACAGCCCTGTTCCTGGACGAAACGCCCGTCGATCTACTGCAGGTGACGCTGCAAGAGCTTCAAGTCGTGGGCTCTCAGATCTACACCTCCAAGGACTTTGAGGCCGCGCTGCGGTGGCTGGACGCGGGCCGTTGGCCTTTTGAAAAGGTTATCAGCCACGTCTATCCCCTTGATCAGGCGCCAGAGGTGTTTCAGAATGTCGCCCGGCATCCGGAGAACGCCATCAAGGTGCTGCTTGCGGGGCCAGGCGCGACACTGTAAACTACTGCGCGCGGGCTCAGAGGTCGCCGCAGGTGGCTTTGGCAGCATGGAGGATGCGCTTCCTTGTCTGATGCTGCTGCGTCGTCCGCACCGCCGTGAACAGTCGGTGCCGGCGAGAAATACACCGTGTGGATCCCCTTGGAAAAGTGCACGACAATTCTTCATGCATTTTTGCAGAATTGCCCAACCAGCCCCACCTCTTTAGGGTGGGGGAAGAGGGATCAAAAGATTAAGAGAGTCCCCCATTCACCGGCCGCTCGTCTTCCACGCCCCGATTCCAGCGGTAACCCGTCTCGCGTTCCTCTGTGGCGCTCTCCTTTTCACCCACATCAGAAAGCCAGCCTCCGCGTAGCATAGCAGGCCCACCAGAAGCGTGACGCGAAATCCGGCCTGAATGGCCAAGGCCGTGGCCAGAGCCGACCCCAGCACGGAGGTGATGCCGTTGATGCCCCATATCCAGGGGATGATGCCCGACCACGTGGCGCCGATCTTTCGAATGCCCGTGGGAAAGGGGATGCCCATGAGAAAGCCCAAGGGCGCCAGAAGCCCCATACTCACCAGCAGACGCACGCGGAAGCGCAGGACCATCGTCTGGGGCAGAGGCCACAGGGAGGCGAGAGTGTGCAGGGCGATGAGGACGGTCAGCGCCAAAAAGACCAGGGGCATGCGCTGGGCCGCCGTTTTTTCGGCATCCCAACGGTTCGACCAATAGCTGCCCAGGCCTCCGAAGAGCAGCAGGGTGAAGAGAACGACGACCAGTGAGTAGGTGGGATGTCCCAGATAGACGGTCAGCTTCTGGATGGTGGGCACCTCTACCAGCATGAACGCCAGGCCCAGTAGGGCAAAATAGGCCAGAATGCGCGGTGGTGGCGTCTTCGTCCGCTTTCGGAGGCGGCCAACCAGCAGAGGCACCGCAACGAAGCAGACGGCGCAGCCCGTGGTGATCAGCAGGACGGCGGCCAGAATGACGACGGCCTCCATGCTCACACGATACGTGGTGCTATTGCGCAGGGCGGAGTCCAGCACATCGCCCAATCGCACGATATTGAAGAAGAAGGGGCGATTATCTGTGGCTGGAGAGATGTCCAAGGGATAGCGATCGATAAAAGCCGCCCGATCCGCTGCCGTGATGAAGGCATGCGCTTCGTTCGAGGCTTTACGCCCTGGCGCATAGAGCAGTAGAAAATTCAGTTCCTCCGCCTGTCGTTCCAAACGGCGCACCTCTTCCGCTGAGAAGGGCGTGCGCTTGAGCAGAACGGTGGCCAGCCCCTCGCCTGCGGCGCTGGATGCGGTGCGGGCCACCACGGCCACACATTGAGAGGCGTCTATCACGCCGCTTCGCTGCCACCCGGCCATGGCCGTGGAGACCAAGCGCAGCGTTTCCGCAGGGCGCTCCGGTTGATACCAGCGAGAGACAGCCACTATCCCTCTTTCCGTGAGGTGCTCGCGATAGGTCTGAAAGGCCTCAGCGGTGTAAAGGCTGTTCTCCGACAGGGCAAAAGCACCCGAGCCTCCGGCGGCCCAGGTGTCGATGAGGGAGGCCTGGATCACATCGTAGCGTTCGGGGCTGCGGGCGACAAATCCCCGCGCATCGGCGATGGCTAGGGTCACGTCGGGCCGATCATAGAGGCGGCCAGAAAACTCGCCATAGGGGCCTCGCACAGCGTCGATCACGGCACGGTTCACTTCTACGGCGGTCACGTGGGGTGCGCCCGAGGCCAGGGCGGCCAGCACGTCCCGTCCACCACCAGGACCGATGACCAGAGTGTTGGGGCGCTCCAGGAGGTGGTAGACAAAGGAGGTCACGTCGTAGCGCAGGAACGACACCTTTTGCAGATCGCCATCGAAGTGCTGAATGGGCGTCCCCGCCACGGCATCAATGAGCAGCAATGCATGATGAAAGAGGCCTCCCTCAGCGATGGTCTTTGCCCAGTATTCGTCGTCCACCGACCAGAAGAAGGGACAGTTCACCGGCTTGTAGACGGTCACCCGGGAGTGAGCGTTCCACTTTTCATACGTGCGCGTAGGTTCCTCGCCCCCTTTTCTGCTACTGGTCACCTCGATCCAGTTCCAGCGCATGTTTCCCAACGTAAAGCCGGTCACGAGCAACAGCGTCAGCACCACGGGGGTCATCTTCCGTGCCCACCGCCTGACGGAGGAGGAGCGCGTTATGGTGAAGAGCAAACCAGCCAAAGCAGGCAAGACTCCCACGGCTAGCACAGCCTGGGTGCCGCCCAGATGTTCCAGAAGGGGGATGCTCAGCAAACAGCCCAGGGCTGCCCCGCTGAGATCGGCCCAGTAGATGCGCCCTGCCTGCTGGGGCCAGGCGGCCAATGACAGGGAAAGCACGGCGCCAGCCAGAAGAAAGGGCAGGGAGAGATCGGCGTAGAGGGCCAGAAGCCACCCGATCTGCTGTACCGTGATGCCCTGATCGGTGGCCAGTATCTTGTGCATCGGCATTTGCAGATAGAGGGCAAAGGTCGCGGGGATGGAGAGGGCCAGGGCGAGGGCGGCGCCTCGCACCCAGCGGCGCGCCCGCTGCGGCTGAGCCAGGTCGGGCGTAAAATAGAGCAGGACGCCGGCCGTGGCGCTGCCCATCAGCACCAAAGAGATGGCCAAAAAGGCGAAATGGTACCATAAGGTCACGGAGAAGACCCTCGTCAGCACCACTTCCAGCGTGAGTACACTGGTGCTGATCAGGGCTATACCCATGAGTTGCCCGCTTCCCACTTTATTCTCTTGCATCATTGACCTCTATCGTCTTCTGGGATCATCCATGCGAACTCGTTCATCGTTTTCACATTATAGCGAGAGGTGCGTTCTGAGGTCAATCTCGTAGGTTCACCAGGCTCTTCATATACATCCTTTCCCTCCCGTCCAAACAATCTCAGCACAAGTCCTTCATAACTTCTTAACAACTTATCCCTATAATTGATCCTGTGAACGTCTGAGAAATCTAATTACAGGAGATCACTATGTTACGAAGGAAGAGAAGGCGGTGGATATTAGTCGTCCTGGTACTCGTGGCCGCGGTTGCAGGTGGCTATTACTACTGGGCGTCCAGACCACAAAAGCAGGAAGCCGAGGAATCGCAGGTGCCAACGGCCAGAGTGCGTCGCGGGGATCTGGTGCTGGCCGCCACCGGATCGGGGTCCCTCATTCCCGCCGATGAGCGCTCGTTGAGCTTTGGCGTCGGTGGCACGGTGACCGAGGTCAACGTGGAGGCTGGGGATGAGGTGAAGGACGGGGACGTGCTGGCGCGGATCGACGATTCGGACGCCCGCGAGGCCCTGATCAATGCCCAGGTACAGGCGACAAAAGCCGAGGCCGATCTGCAGAGCACACTTTTGGACCACGAAGAACTGCTGAAAGGGGCCAGCGAGGCTGAGCTGCTGGATGCCCTCATCGAGTTGCTAGCCTCGAAAGCTGCGTGACGGAGGCAGACGTTGGTTTGGTGATAGGTCAGATCTTGACATATAATCCTGAGTGATACTTTGCATGACGGTTTCTTATTGTGAGGTTCATTTGCCCATAGAGGATAGTGGAAATGGCAAACAAAATCCTGATCGCCGATGACGAACAGCGCATGCGCTCCCTGCTGCGCACGTATCTTACAAAGGAAGGGTATGATGTGATCACCGCCGCCGATGGGCGCGAGGCGCTGATGCGGGCCCGGCAGGAAAAGCCCGATCTCATTATCCTCGATATCATGATGCCCGAGATGGACGGATACGAGTTCATGAGAGCCTACCAAAAGGATGAGCATCCCGCGTCCGTTATCATGCTCACGGCGCGTGTGGAGGATGCCGATGCCGTGACAGGGCTGGAACTAGGGGCGGATGATTACGTGACCAAGCCCTTTAGCCCCCGGGTCCTGGTGGCTCGCGTGCGCGCCGTGCTCCGCCGGGCGGGAATGACGCCGCCCCAGGCGGAGGTGCTACGCGCGGCGGACATCGTGTTGGACCGCAGCAGCCATAGCGTTTCCGTTGGGGATGAGTCCGTGGATCTGACGCCCTCCGAGTTCGACCTGCTTTCGGCCCTGATGACTACGCCGGGCCGCGTCTTTACGCGGACGGAGTTGCTGGAACAGTTGCAGGGCATCGTCTATGAGGGCTACGAGCGCACCATAGACGTGCATATCCGCAACCTGCGGGCCAAAATCGAGCCCGATCCAGGCGAGCCCCGCTATATCGAGACCGTCTATGGCGTGGGCTACCGCTTTGCCAAGGAGTAGAGACGATGGGATCGCTGCACACGAAATTGATCATCGCCTTTCTGGCCATAAGCCTTGTGGGCACACTCCTGGCCGCCGCCTACGTATGGTGGACGACGACCCAGGAGTTCAACCTCTTTCTGACGGTCCAGAACCGCGCCAGCATTCTAGAGCGCTTGGCGGAAGCGTATCGCACCGGCGATGGATGGGAGCGCCTTGAGCGCCTCCCTGATGGGGCCTTGGGGCCGCCCCGGATGCCGCACGCTGTGGCCGTTCGCAATCGTATCGCTGTGGTTGACGCAGCGGGACGCGTGGTGTGGGGTGGCCGCGGCTATCAAAGGGGGGAGATGATTCCCTTACGGGACTACCAAGAGGGGGTCCCTATTCTCGTGGACGGACGGGAAGTGGGCCGCCTCCTATTAGAATACGGGCCTGCCATGCGGGATCAGCCCTGGAAGCGTTTTATGAACCGCTTCTATTTGGCTCTGGGGTTGGGCACCGTGAGTGGTACGGTGATCGCTCTGTTGCTGGGCGTCGTAGTGGCGCGTTCTCTTACTTCGCCCCTGCGAGAACTCACGCAGGCGACGCGGGCCATGTCCGCTGGCGATCTGGATCAGCACATTCCCGTGCGCTCGGACGATGAGCTGGGCGAACTGGCCCGCTCCTTCAACCAGCTCAGCGATGACTTATTAGCGTCTCGGGAGCTGCGGCGTCAGATGACGGCCGATATCGCCCACGAGTTGCGCACGCCCCTGAGCCTGATTCTGGGGCACGCCGAGGGGTTGGTCGACGGCGTATTGCCCGCTTCGGCGGAGACCTACGAGATCATCCATGACGAGGCGCGGCGGCTCAACCGCTTGATCGACGACCTGCGTACGCTGACCCTCTCCGATGCTGGCGAGCTGACCCTGGAGCGCGAAGCGATATCTCCCGGTGCGCTCTTGGAACGCGCTGCGGCCGCCCATGGGGCGGATGCGGAATCGCAAGGCGTGGCGCTGACCCTAGATGTAGAGGATGATCTTCCGTTGGTGAACGCGGATTCCGACCGCATCGCCCAGGTGCTGCACAACCTCTTGAGCAACGCGTTACGCTATACGCCAGAGGAGGGATCCATCGTCCTCTCTGCTGCCATGTCCGATGAGGGGGTCTCGTTTGCCGTGAGGGACACCGGACCGGGCATTCCGGAAGAGGAGCTTGAGCGCATCTTTGACCGCTTCTATCGCGAGGACAAGGCCCGTCACCGACATGATGGCGGCGCGGGCCTGGGCCTGGCCATCGCCAAGTCGCTGGTGGAGCGCCACGGCGGCCGCATGTGGGCGGAGAGCGAGGTGGGGAGAGGGACGGCCTTTTATTTTACGTTGCCTGCAGCTTGATGGGCCAATACGTTTCCGATGGGCGAGGCTTTGCTGTTGTCTGCATTCGCTGGGGGGTTGTGGGTTCCGCGCTGAAGAGAAAAGCAGTGGATCACTGCGCGACAGGTGCTCGGGGAAAATCGACTCTTTCAGCGCTCTCATTCACTGGTTTTGGAATCACCAATTGAGCTTTGGAAGACAATTCCACCCACAGATAGTCTTGTTCTTACAAAAGCAGGGAATCGCTACCGTCTAATCCTCCTCTACAATCATTGATACTATGTCAAAGATCGCCTTGAATGCAGAGAAATCAAAATCGGCATAGCCGTCCTCTTGATTCAGCACGTACGTCGCGAAATCATCTTTTGGCAATGCAACATTCTCACTTTCACAGTTGAAAACCCGCTTGTCGACTATCTTTACTTGGTCGGGTCTCTTTATCTTGTTAAGCAAAGTGCAATTGAGGTCCTCAGTTTTGTGTCGCCCGGATTCCGTGTCGAATTCGCTGCTCAGGAATAGACGTCTACCATTCGCGTCCTCCCGACAAATCTCCTGATCCCTATAGTAGAACTCTATGCTTATGACTGGAGTGTCTTTCCGATGATCAGGCACTGGTATGGCGAAGGAAAAGGTGTTATTGTTCCAATCCTTAAAGGGATCAGCATGGACCCTCTCTAGCCTGCCACGTTCATCCCTGTCGAAAACACATATGAATTTTCTGTTCTGAGGTGCTTTTGCATGCTGCTCACAGAACTGCTCTAGGTCAGCGCTGCCCCTGGCCTCCTCATCATCCAAGAACTCAATATCGAGCTCTCTAAAGTATCCGTCTGCCTTGAGAGCCGCCAATGCTGCCTTCAGATGCTTCCAGTCGGTCTTGCCCTCAGTCACGATCAGAGGCCTCGATAAATCATCCTGGCCCGCGAGGAAGATTGGTGATTCACCCACAAGCTCTGGAGCGAGTTGCCATAGCTTACCGCAGAAGTTCTTGTAATAGCTATCGTCTTTACCCCTTACCATTCCTAAGAACTCTATCTTGCCCTTCACAATATGGGCAAATGATGGCCGCTCCTTATCCGGGTTGCGATGCTTCTTATCGTAGCGTCTGAAGAACTCGTCTTCGGCAGCGGCGAGTCCGAATTCCTTCCAGGCATGCAACATGGCACGAATCTGGCGAATGAACTTGCGGTCTACGTTGGGAAACTCGTTGACCGTCAGGCCCGTGACCTCCTGTCTTCCGTATTTCGTCTGTAAGCGCACTTTTCGATCATTTATCTCGAAACCATTTTCTGCGATTATCCCTTCCAGCTCAGATCCTATCTCTACCTGTCCCGAGGAACCAAGTCTCGCCAATTTCTTCGGAAAAGATGGGAGCGAGGTAGAGAATGTCATATCATCCACATATCTTGTATAGACACACCTATTCCTTTGTGCCAACCGCAGCAACTGGCTGTCCATTTTCGCACAGATCATGTTGGATACGACTGGCGACGTGGGAGCTCCTTGTGGAAGCTGATTGTCAAAGCAGCAAATCTGGGCTAGCACCGTCGCAACCTCGGCTGGGCGATTGTACGGCACGGCCATGAACATGCCCCGGACTCTGCCAAAGTTGATAGAAGGGAAGAAATCCTTCAGATCAACGTTGAGGACGTACCGTTGTCTAGAATGCATCTCTGCGTTAGTGACAATGCTCCTCTCAGCAACAAAACCGTGCACTGAAGCCTTCGGCTCGTAAACCTGCTGCAGAACCTGATTCAGCTTGCGTTGAATTATCTTGAGCGCCGTAGCAGGTGCTGAGATCTCACGATGGCCTCCTGACCTTTTGGGAATCTCGAAGACTGCATATCGCTCTGGATGAGGGACGGTATACAGATGGTAGACTAGCTTGCTGTTGCTAACGTCAAGCAACTCGGCAATGTCCTCCCTGGTCTGTAAGGAAAAGAATCCCTCGACAAGGGCGTCATCGCTTGTGGTAAGAGAGAGGCTCATGGTCTATCCCGAAGATTCCGTACGGAAAAAAGAGTGCTTGGAGGATTACAATTCACGCTTATTGCGCCGCGAAGCGGGAAGTCGAACCATAACCAGCCAGACAGCAACGAGCAAACTAACCTCACAGAATCCACAGACTGGCTGGAAGAGGATTCGCGCATAAAGCTAACATTAGTAGAAACTGCCGCAGGATCGCTGGCAGAAATCAATTGGTTCCTCCAAGCACTGGCTATTATCCTACCACACCGAGTTCAGGACTGCAACTTTACACTGAAGTCATGCACATTTATGGTTGAGTAGACAAAAACATAGTCTCCGGCTAGGATTGAGTTACGACAAAATCCAAAGGAGCCGGA
>JAYENT010000109.1:0-31815 GCA_034722245.1 Chloroflexota bacterium | reverse complement strand
CAAGCCAGCCTGGCAGCTGCCCCTGGGAGCCAGCGATGACTATGAGCTGTGCTTCACCGCACCTCCAGAGGCAGCAAAAAAGCTGATGGCCGACGTCCAACGGGAGACGAACACAGAGGTGACGATTGTTGGCGAGATTCTTCCCCTGGAAAAAGGGCGCTGGCTGGCGCTGGAAGATGGGGAGGAGATACCACTAGAGGCGAAGGGCTGGCACCATTTCACCCACAAAATCCAGTGACCAGAACATCAAACGGGAGGCAAACGATGCGAACGAACACGCGCAAGATAGCTCAGGCAGTGATCCTGGTGGCCATCGGTGTGGCGTTATCCCCCTTCACGTCGTTTCCCGTTGGGATCGCCAAGGTAAATCCGACCCAGCACTTTGTGAACGTCCTGGGGGCGATCCTGCTGGGACCATGGTGGGCCATGATCAACGCGGCCATCATCGCCATCATTCGCAATGCTCTAGGGGTAGGAACGCTGCTGGCTTTCCCCGGCGGGATGATAGGAGCACTCTTGGCCGGCTATGTCTACCGCTACACGCGCAACGTCTACTGGGCAGCCTTGGGCGAGATTGTGGGCACCGGCATCCTGGGCGCCTTGGTCAGCGGATGGCTGGTCGCACCAGTGTTCATGCAAAAGCCCATGGCTGTGGGCGTGCTTATCGCCTCGTTCCTCGCCAGTACCGTCCTGGGATCCGTCCTAGGGTTGCTGGCGCTCAGCATTCTCAGGCGTGCAGGGTACGTCGAACTGGAAGAAGGGCAAAGCACCAGTGACTGAGCCCGTCGTTCAGACTCGTAACCTATACTACCGCTACAGGGGTGGCCCCCCGGAGTGGGTACTAGAGGATCTGAACCTGGAGATCGAAGCGGGTGAATATCTCCTGATCTGCGGCCCCAGCGGTTCAGGAAAGTCCACCCTTTGCCAGGCTCTTAACGGTTTGATCCCCCAGTTCTATGGGGGACACCTCGAGGGAGAGGTCAGGGTGGATGGCCTCGACACGGTAGAACATCCCGTCAGCGAGTTGTTCGCCCATGTGGGCATCGTCTTCCAGAATGCGGAGGCACAACTCTTCAATAGCACAGTAGAAGGGGAATTGGCCTTTGGACTGGAGAGCCTGGGCTGGCCTCAAGGCGAAATAAACGAGCGCGTCACAGAGATTGCGGACGCCGTACAGATCACCCACTTGCTGAGGCGCAATCCTCATCAGCTCTCCGGTGGAGAGCAGAAGCTGGTGCTCATCGCCGCCGCCCTTGCCCCGCGCCCACCAGTTCTGGTTCTGGACGAACCCTATGCCAGTCTGGATCCCGCAAACGTGGATCGCGTGCGCAGGGCGCTGAACGAGATCCATAATCGAGGCACGACAGTGGTGGTCGTCGAACATCGACTGGAAAACGCCGTCATCGACGCCGAGCGCATGGTGGTGCTGCACCAGGGGCGGATCGTGCTGGAAGGCCTCCCTGAGGACGTGTTAGCCAGGGACATCACGCGCTTTGGCCTCAGGCCGCCCGCTGCCGTGCGTGTGGGCAAGGCTCTGAACCTGGGAAATACCATCCTGAGCGTGGAATCCCTGATCGCGGCGACAGGAAGTCAGTCGTTGCCTCCCGACCTGTTCCCCGCTCAGCAAGCGAAAAACCAGCCGAAAGGCAAGCCCCTACTCGAAATACGCGATGTCGCCTTCTCTTTTCAAGAAAAGCCCATTCTGCGAGGCGTGAACTTTGCTTTGCACGAGGGCGAGTGTCTGGCTCTGGTGGGGGCCAACGGTTCCGGCAAGACCACCCTCATAAAACACTTCAACGGCTTGTACAAACCAGATCATGGACACGTGCTGGTCCTTGGTCAGGATACGCGCCGAGCAGGCACCTCTGCACTGGCCCACCACGTGGGCCTGGTCTTTCAAAACGCGAACGACCAGTTCTTCAAATCCACGGTGAAAGAGGAAATCGAGGTGGGGGCCCGAACGTTGGGCTGTTACGATGAAGATTGGCTACGGCATCTGATCGCACTGTTTCATCTGCAGCCCCTGCTGGATCGCTCTCCCCATCTGCTCAGCGGGGGAGAGAAAAAGAGGGTCTCTTTTGCTGCTGCCCTTGCCGCCAGGCCCAAAATCCTCGTATTCGACGAACCAACGGTGGGGCAGGACTGGCCCTTTCGACAGGCGTTAGGCGACCTGTTGGGCCAACTGCAGGATCAGGGGCGGGCGGTGGTCCTGGTGACCCACGATCTGGACTTTGCGGAACAGTGCGCCGACCGATGGGTCCTGCTGGCGGGGGGGAAAATTCGAGCCGACGGCTCGCCTGACGACGTGATGAACGACACGAAAGCCATGCGCCAGGCGAACCTAAAGCCTACACAGTCTTTTCGCATCCGGCAGGCCCTGGGCAAAGGAGCAGAAATCCATGTTGCCCCCTAAGGAAAGCAAGGGCCCTCTCGACCCCCGAACGTGTTTGCTGCTTACCATACTCTATGCCGGGCTGATCGCCAGCTCAAATCAAAACGCTTGGCTGCTTCTAGAGCTTGGTCTCATAGTGGTGAGTACCGTGGCCGCCGGTGAAATGAAGCAGTATGCGCAGTGGCTGCGTCCTGTGGCTGTGATGACGGCGAGTTGGTTCATCATCTCCCTGCTGGCCTTCGATCTGAGGACCGCCTTGACGGCCAGTCTTCGACTAGTGGCGCTCACTTCTGCCTTCTTTTTATTCTTTCGCACCACAACGCCCCAGGATTTGGGCAACGCTCTGGTAAAGAGCGGACTACCCTACGAGATTGCGTTCGTGCTTAGCACATCCATGCAGTTTGTGCCCCTGATCAGCCGCAAGATTCGAAATATCCTCGACGCGCAGCGTGCACGGGGTATCCCCCTGAAACCAGGTTTCGCTGCGCTACGACACTACCCGGCGCTGGCAGCCCCGCTACTAATCCAGGCTTTCCAACTGGGAGAGGAATTGGCTGTGGCCATGGAGTCTCGCGGATTTGGCCGCCAAGGGCGCACCTTCAGGCGCAACTACAGAATGCGAGTTGTCGACTGGATATCGCTGGGTGTGGCCGTAGTGCTGGTGGGAACGCTCATCATCGTGCAACCGACGTAATACATCGATAGACAATATCCGACAAGGAGGGCATACGTGAAAAAAGTACTTACCATCGCGGGGTCGGACTCGGGCGGGGGCGCGGGCATCCAGGCGGACCTCAAGGCTTTTGCCGCCCGTGGCGTCTATGGCATGACGGCCCTTACGGCTATCACCGCACAAAACACTTTGGGCGTGCAGGGGGTCTTTGAGTTACCGGCCGAATTTGTGGGCCAGCAGATCGACTCGGTGATGGATGACATCGGAGCTGACGCATGGAAGACAGGAATGCTGTCCAACAGCGAGATCATCCACGTGCTTGCGGACCGCGTGCAACGCTACGATATATCGTGTCTCGTCGTAGATCCGGTGATGGTCGCCAAGGGCGGCGATCCGCTGCTACGCCCAGAGGCACGGGACACGCTCATCAAGGAACTATTGCCCCTAGCCTACGTCGTCACTCCCAACCACCACGAGGCCGGCGTCCTGACAGGGTTGGAGATAGAAACCTTGGACGACATGCGGGAAGCGGCCAAGATCATTCACGAGATGGGCGCCTGCAACGTCGTGGTAAAGGGCGGCCACCTCCCTGAGGCTGCCGATGCCATTGATGTATTATACGATGGCGAGGAGATCACTCTATTCGAGATGCCGCGCGTGGATACACCCAACACCCACGGCACGGGCTGCACCTACGCTTCATCCATCGCAGCGGAACTGGCCAAAGGATACTCCGTCAAAGAGGCGGTGCAAACGGCCAAGCTATATCTGACGGCGACCATACGGGCGGCCGTGGACCTCAAGATCGGACAGGGACACGGGCCCCTCAATCATTTCCTGAATCAGGAAGTCGATTTCAAACGCTAAAAACGCCAGCGGTACAGCGCTATCCCTATAATGTACAAGGGGGCGATCCTATGAGTAGGATCGCCCCCTTTGCCTGATCGCAACGCCTATTCTTTCACCGGCAGTTGGCAATTGCTCAACTTCTCAATCACCTTGACCACCGCCGAGTGATCCAGGTCACCCCAACCATTGGCCAGCATGGAGGTAAACAGTTCATGCGCCAAAGCTGATGCCGGCAGCGAGGCCTCGTACGCTCTGGCCGCCTCACGAATGATATTCAGATCCTTGTAGTGGAACCTGGCGCGGAAGCCCGGTTCATAGTCACCTTCGACGATGCGCGGACCGCGGACGTCCATGACCCGCGTCTGTGCGTAGCCGCCGCTGAGCACCTTGATGATAATCTCTGGATCCACACCCGCCTTTGTGCCCAGCACCAGCGCCTCGGCCATGCCGATAAAGTTGAGCGCCACCTGAATCTGATTGCAGGCCTTGACCGTCTGCCCTGCTCCAGAGGGACCACAAAGGGTCGGCGTACCTAGCAACTCGAAGATGGGCACGGCGCGCTCGAACGTCTCCTCGTCGCCGCCCACCATGATGGATAGGGTGGCCTCCTTAGCGCCTACATCGCCCCCGCTTACAGGGGCATCAAGCATGGGGCATCCCTTCTTGGCCGCCTCCTCGGCCACTTCCACGGCTGTCACAGGGGAGATGGTGGACATGTCAATGAGAAGGGTATCCGGCTCCACGCCCGCAAGAACCCCGTCCTCAGACAGATAGACGGCCTCCACGTCGGGAGAATCGGGCACCATGGAGATCACCACGTCCGACCTGCTGGCGACATCTTTGGCAGACGTGCCAGCCACGGCCCCCATCTCCACACCACGGGCCAGCGCCTCATCCACGACATCGTACGCAACGATCTCATAGCCGGCGTCTATGAGATGACCGACCATGGGCGTCCCCATGATACCCAGGCCGATGAAACCTATCGTCTTTTCCTTGGCCATATGCTTGCCCCTTTCCTTTCATCTTGTTCTATCTCTGCTATCGATTATATGTCGCCGCCGAGCACTGTCAAAGTACATAACCCGGCTGCAAAGTGTGTCGGTGAGATAGGGACAAGGTCGAGTCGAAAAACAGAGGACTTTGCCAGGCTGGAGGCAGCCACTTACCCCGGGAGGCGGCAAAGCCCATGAACATCATAGAAGGAGGCAGACAGTTTGTCTAATCCCTTTGGAAACTGTCCCGTCGCTCCTCACGGGACCGGTGGCGGTGTCCATACTGCGGAAGCGTGAACACGATCAAAAGTGGAAGCCACTGGCGCCATCTCCGGTTCCTTCACAAAGGCAAGTAAAAGATACGCGGGCAGCGTCCGTGGGGTGATCCGACCTCCCATCGTTACCGCGGGAGGGGAACCGGAAGTCGTGGGTGTGCCTATTTGAACGGGCGGCAGAAGCGGCCCTGGAGTTGTGCGTTAGAAAAATGGGCCATCGACACATGCATCTTGAGCCGGAAACAAGCGACAATACTGAGTTAGTTATCAATTAGTTATCGGAAGAAGGACCGTATAGCAGAACTTTTTTGCTGACAGGTATCGCATTTCGAATATGAAACGATCTTTGCAGCCTCCCAAGAAACACTTTTTGTTTCGCTGGGGGTCTTGCGGGTGGCCGACTTTGGCGCCCTAAATAGGTTCCTTCCCTGCACAGCAGTGGGTGTGGGTGCCGGTTCGGGTTGATGCGGGTCATAGGCAAATGCTAAAGCCGGCACTTGACAGCCTCTAGAAATCTGATATGCTATTGGCCCAGTTGGGATGAGTACCGAGCGGCGAATGCCGCTATGACCTCGTCTCAGCGGAGCGAAATTCCATAAAGCAAGATGTGCGACAGATCTCCGACCCATCCTCCTGTAGGTTCTCACCCATGGAGTATGGGCGATAGGGTATGACTGGAAACGGGCATGCCTCCCGTATTTGGAAAGGGGATCGCGTTCGTGTGAGTCCTTCCTTTGAGGACGTCCACGTGCTCCTTTCCAGCGGCATGGTAAGGAGACGGTCGGATGCGCGACGGGACAGATCTCGTCGATCATTCCATCACTGTAGAAGGAGGAAGACTCACAATGAAAAGACGACTCGTCTGGCTTTTTATTATCCTCGCCACACTGGCATGTTTGGTGGCTGGCTGTCAGAAAGAGGCATCCGTGCCACCAACCCCCATCCCCGAGAAGGCTACATCCGCCCCCCAGGCGACAGCAACACCCACAGAGGAAGCGGCCAAAGAGACCGGCCTTGAGGGCAAGCTTATCATTTTCCATGCCGGTAGTTTAACTGTGCCAGTGGACGAACTAGCCACGGCTTTTCAGGTCGATCATCCCAATGTCACCTTTGAGACCGAGGCCGCCGGCAGCCGCACCACGGCGCGCAAGGTCAGCGAATTGGGACGTCAGGCGGACCTGATCATGTCGGCCGACTATACCGTCATCGACAACCTCCTCGTCCCTGACTATGCCGACTGGAACGTACGCTTTGCGCGCAACACCATGGTCATCGCCTACACGGACCAGTCCAAGTTCGCCGACGAGATCAACAGCGACAACTGGTATGAGGTGCTGCTCCGCGACGGCGTGATTCACGGGCACTCGGAGCCTGACGCCGATCCCTGCGGCTACCGCACCCTCATGGTCTGGCAGTTGGCAGAGAAACATTACAATGAGCCTGGGCTGTACGACAGGCTGGATGAGAGCTGCCCGCCGGAGAACATCCGCCCCAAGTCGGTGGAACTCATCGCCCTGCTGGAATCGGGCGACATGGACTATGCCTTCGAGTACCGCTCGGTGGCCGTGCAGCACGGGCTGAATTTTGTCGAGTTACCCGAGGAAATCAACCTCAGCATGGTCAAACACGCTGACTTTTACAGCCAGGCCACAGTGGAACTGAGCGGCTCCGAGCCAGGCGAAACGATCATCCAAAAAGGTAAACCGATCGTCTATGGCATGACCATGCCCAACAACGCTCCCAGCCCGGAACTGGCCCTCGCTTTTGTCGAGTTCCTCCTTGGTCCTGACGGGCAGGCTATCATGGAGGAACAGGGACAGCCTCCCATCGTGCCCGCCGTCTCCGCTGACGTGGACAAGTTGCCCGACGAACTGAAGGATATGGTCGAGCCGGCTGAAACAGTATCCGAATAGCGAAGCGATTACCCGCTTTGGCAAGATCCCTTGCTCCATGACAGAAGGAAAAGAATGGAGCAAGGGAGCACAATCGATAGAAACACCCGACGATGCGCCAGTTGCAGGTTACAACTATAATCGAGATACCGACAGGAGCATACGTTTCCCTTTATGAAAAATGGGGTTCAAGACCTATTCGCCAATCGCATGCACGTGCTCTATCTCATGCTAGGGGCACTTTTGATATTCTTTGTCGCCTGGCCCTTGCTGCGCACCGTGACGTCCTCTAGCCCAAGCATCCTGCTGGAGACGCTGCGCGAGGCCGAGGTGCGGCGCGCGATCCTATTGACCTTTTACAGTTCGGCCCTGGCCACCTTGGTCGCCTTCGTATGTGGCGTGCCCCTGGCCTACCTGATGGTGCGCATCGATTTTCCTGGGAAAGGCCTGGTCAAGGGCATCATCGACGTGCCCATCGTCGTGCCCCACTCTGCGGCGGGCATCGCCCTGCTCATGGTCTTTGGACGCCGCTCGCTCTTGGGAAAAGCCTTCGGATTGGTGGGGCTCAAGTTCGTATCCGCCGCCCCGGGGATCGTCATCGCCATGCTCTTTGTCAGCCTCCCCTTCCTGGTCGACTCTTCGCGGGAGGGCTTTGAGGCCGTGGATCCCCGCCTCGAACGGGTCGCGCGCACGCTGGGGGCCTCGCCCTGGGCCGCCTTCTGGCGCGTCTCCTTCCCCCTGGCCTGGCGAAGCATCCTATCGGGGATGATCCTCATGTGGGCGCGGGGGCTGAGCGAGTTCGGAGCCGTGGTCATACTGGCCTACCATCCCATGATCGCGCCGGTACTGCTCTACGAGCGCTTTGAGTCATACGGCCTGCGCTATGCGCGCCCAGTGGCGACCCTGATCATCCTCATCTGCCTGGCGACCTTTATCGTGCTACGCCTGATCGCCGGCCAGGAGAGACGAGAGCGAGGGGAAGCATGACGAATACGGGCAAGATTCAGATCCACAACCTGTGTGTCGATCTGGGCAAATTTCACCTGCGGGAGATCGATCTGGAGGTGGCGGCAGGGGAGTATTTTGTCATACTCGGCCCCACGGGTGCGGGCAAGACCATACTGCTGGAGACCATCGCCGGGCTGTATCAGGCCGATCAGGGGCAGATTCTCATCGAGGATCAGGACGTGACGTCTCTACCACCGGAGAAGCGCAAAATCGGCTTCGTCTATCAGGATTATGCCCTCTTTCCCCACCTGAGCGTAGCTGACAACATCGCCTTCGGGCTCAAGCTGCGCGGGGTGTCCCACGCCGCCATCAACGAACAGGTGGAGACCATGAGTGAGATGCTGCACATCAACCATCTTCTCCACCGCAATCCCAGAACGTTAAGTGGCGGCGAGCAACAGAGGGTCGCGCTGGCCCGCGCCCTCGTCGTCGAGCCGCGCCTGCTGCTTCTAGACGAACCCCTCAGCGCCCTGGACCCAGAGACGCGACAACGCCTGCAGCAAGAACTTGCCAACGTCCACCAAAAACTGGGTACCACGACACTCCACGTCACGCACGATTTTGAGGAGGCCGTGGCTTTGGGAGACCGCATCGCCGTGGTGCACGAGGGGCAGATCGTACAAGTGGGAACGCCAGAGAATGTCTTCCAGAGGCCCGCCTCCCCATTTGTGGCCCGCTTTGTGGGCACGCGCAACATCTTTCAAGGACACATTCAGGGCACGGACGGCGATGGCTACAAAGAGATTGCTGTAGGGCAGATACACCTGGCCGTCGTGACGGAACATGAGGGGG
The DNA here is from genome assembly GCA_034722245.1 of Chloroflexota bacterium. Lineage (GTDB taxonomy): Bacteria > Chloroflexota > Anaerolineae > UBA1429 > UBA1429 > JAWLEV01. Next base: position 22,939 of record JAYENT010000109.1, on the reverse strand, counting down.
CCGTGCACGTCTCTATCCGTCCAGAGGACATCATCCTATCCCAAGACGTGCTGCATTCCAGCGCCCGAAACTGCTTCCAGGGACGGATCATAGACATCGCCGATCGGGGGACGATCATCTATGTCACCTTGCGTGTACCCCCCGATGCACAGGAGGACACAGCGACGGATTTCGTCTGTGTGATCACGCGCAGATCCCTGGAGGAGATGAACGTACAAGAGGGCAAACGATTCTATTTGGCCTTCAAAGCCGCAGCGGTGAACGTCTTTTAGCCCCAGCATGGGTGGCTGATTGTCCAAGCATAAGATGGCCTATCTCTTGGGGGGAGAGACGACGATGGTCTCCTCCTGCCTATAGGTCACCATGCCCGGTCGCCCACCCCTGATGTGACGCACGTGACGCCTCTCCGTATAGTCCACCTGCACCCGGGAGCGCTGTCTGGCCGCCGAATAGTAAGCGGCCAAGCGGGCGGCAAGTAGAAGCGTCTCTTCGCTGACCTCCGCCCCGCCGGATTTTATGACGACGTGTGAGCCCGGTACGTCGTGGGCATGCAGCCAAATGTCATCGGGGGCGGCCTCACGAAAGGTCACCTCGTCGTTCTGGCGGCTGTTGCGCCCTACCAGGATCAACATATCGTCTTCGGATCGCACGCGTATCGGACTCCGCACCTGCCCCGTGGACCGCGTCTTCTTGTCGGGCGGCAGGTATCCTGCTTCTTCCAGGCGTTCCTTGACTTCGTCCAACTCCGGCCGATCTTCGGCCAGATCGACCTCCGTACGCAGCTGCTTCAGATAGGCAAGGTCCATCTTGGTCCGCCTAATCAGCCGGGGTACTTTGCGCCCGGCGGCCTTCTTCTTCTTGTACTCCTCAAAGAACTTTTGCGCGTTCTCGGCAGGTGACAGGGCGGAATCCAAGCGAATCGCCGTCGGCTCGTCGGACGCGTCGTTCAGATCCGTGGAAAATTGAGATAGATCGACCACTAGCTCTTGCTGGCCGGGCTGGATAGAGTAGATCATGGCCAGAATGGCGTTCCCTTTGGCCTCCAGGCGCGCCAGTTCCTCGTCGGAAATCCGAGACGCCTGCAGTGAAGCGAGTCGTCCCTCATAACGTTCCACCTGATCGTCGATCAGCCGATGCAGGCGGGCTCGCACCTCGCGATAGGCATCGAGGGACTCACGAGCCTTCAGCACCCGCGAGATGGCCACACTTATGCTTGCCACTTTCTCTCGGTCGGGCAGGTGGGTCAGCTCATAGGGAGCATAGACGGCGGGCTGTCTCCCCTCCCCCTCGCCCTCGTAGGCGACGCAGGGCGACCAGTCATGGGTCTCGGGAAGGCGCATGAGATCAAGGGTAACGGCGACGAGGACCCTATAGTGTTCCCACCGCAGGTCAAAATCGGGGTCCACCGTCCCCGTCGCCCGATAGAATATCTCCCGCGCCAAGAGAGGGCTGATGCCAAAGACGCCCTGCACCAGGCGCCGCCACAGATAATCGCCGGTTTCCTCCTCCACGATCTCTTGCATGAGGGTAGGGGTGAGATGCAAGGGGTTCTCCTTGTCCTGAGGAGGGGGTGGGACGTAGGGCTCCTCGGGCAATATGGCGCGGTAGGGATTGACCGAGGCGGGCACGGGCTTGACGGCGCCCATGATCACGTCGTTGGCATCCAAAAGGATCACGTTGCTCAGACGCCCCATAATCTCGCATACCAACACCACCTCTCCCTGCGCCCCTTCAAAGGTCAGTCGCAGAATGCGCTCAAAGGGTGGCTGCACCAGCGCCCTGAGCCGTGCGCCCCGCACGTACTTGCGCATCAGAAGCTGCAGCGGCGAGGGGGTCTCTGTGCCACGCCGCAGCTTTTCCTCTGCCAGAAACATATGTGCGGCGCGGGATTCCGCGCTGATTAGCAGCTGATAGCGCTCCCCCGCATAGATCTCCAGTCCCAAGGCATGCCTTGATGGGCGCACCACCCGCTGCACCCGCCCCTCTAGAAGATGTTCGACCATCTCATCCCTTACGGCTGACATGGTCAGCGTATCATAGAACATGGGAATCGACTCCACTCTCAAAAGAGGACGAGAGGGTACGCAAGACCCGAGCCCTATAGTCGTGCATGCGCGCCCTAAGGACAACCACCTTCATCGGAATCATTGCTCCCCCGTCGACGTCTCCTCGACGACTTCGGTGGGTGTGCTCGTCGGCGTCTCCGTAGCAGTGGGCGAAGGGGAAGGAGACGGCGTAGGAGAGGGGGTCTGAGTTGCTGTCGGCGTATCCGTGGCCGTCGGCGGCGGGGACGTGGGGGTGAAGGTCGGGGTATCCGTGGGAGGGACGGGTGTGAGTGTCAGTGTCGGCGTATCCGTGGCCGTTGGCAGAGCTGTAGGGGTAGCCGTATGGGTGGGCGTCAGCGTAGGTGTAGGAGTGGCGAGGCGCTCCCATCCCACCTCTATCGAGGCCCTGTCCCCTCGCTCATAGTACTCCACAACCACCTCATGTTTCCCAGCCTTAAGCGCGGCGTCCGCCTCCAATCGATTGGCGGACGAGTCGCGCCAATCATTGATGAGACGCTCACCATCCACAAAGAGGCGCACGCCATCGTCGGCGGCGGCCCAGAAGCGATACGTGCCTTCCTCAAAAGAGATGGTCCTGCGCCAGCGCACGGAAAAGTTGTCCACGGGTAAAGGGCGAGCGGGGGACTCACTGCCCCAATCAAAGTCTATATTCTTGTCATTGCGCACCAGGAGGGGATCGCCCTCCAGATCGGGATTCGCAAAGTAGCTCCCCCGCCATTGGGGGAAGGTTTCGATCCGCTCCCACTGCAGGCGCACATGCGCGCTCCCAGCAGCCTCATAGTATTCCACACGCACGTCGTGAGAGCCCCCCGATAACCACAAGTGCCCCACATATTCGTTCCCCGCATCGTGCCACTCGTCAAAAAGGAGATGCGAATCCACCCACACTCTGATGCCATCGTCCGCAGAGGCATAGAAGCGGTAGGCCCCCTCTCTGAAAGCAAGCACCCGATCCCAACGCACGCTGAATTGGTCGGCGGGCAGTTCCGCTGCGGGAGCATGCGTTCCCCACTCAAAGGCCACGTTCTCATCGTTGCGCACCAAGACGGGCTCCCCGGCCAGATCCGCATTATCGTAGTAGGCCCCCCGCCAATCCGAATAGGTGCCCTGATACTCCCACCACACCTGCAAACGCGCCTGTCCCCCGTTCTCATAGTAAGCCACTTCCACTTCATGTTGGCCCCCACTGAGAAAAAGATTCCTAGCATACTGAGTTGCTGACTGATCCTGCCATTGATCGATAAGAAGTTTCCCATCGACCCACACGCGCACGCCATCATCCACGTGAGCGTGGAAGCGGTAGGTGCCTTCCCTGAACGTCCACCGCCCCCGCCAGCGGGCAGAAAAACGATCCGCTGGCAGTTTGGGATCGGGCGAATCCTCCCCCCAGGAAAAGTCCAACGTCTCATCCCTGCGGGACAGCACCGCGTCTCCCGCCAGATGGGGATTATCATAATACTTCCCCTCCCAGAGTCCTTCTGGAAAAGCAGGGGTAAAGGTCGCCGTGGGGCGCGCCGTAGCGGTGGGAGTGGGAGATACCTGGATGGGCTGGATAACGATACGCTGAGCGATGAGACGGCCCAGCCGGTCCAACTCCCCCTCCGCCTCTATCTGCTGCCCGGGGGCTATTTCGCGCGGCGAGGCGCGCTCCCCCGTATCCCACATCACCTCCAGATTCTCAGGAACGATGATCTGCTCCACATCCCCCTCGTTTGGGGTGATGATGATGATCAGCGCCCCGGGGGAATACTCGCGCACGGTTCCGGAAACCCGCGATAGGGGCGGCGTCACAGGGGAAGGCGAGGGGGTATCGCTTGGGGAGGGCAACGGGGTGGACGTGGGGGAAGGAGTCGGTGTGGGCATGATGCGGTCGCGAGCAACGCCCACGTAGACGATGATTCCCAACCCAAAGACGAGCAGGATAGCGGCCGCCAAACCTATAAGTAACTTCTGCCAGTACATATCGCCCCCGCCTATCATTTTCGTTCTCCCCTTCTAGACGGTCTCAGAATACCAATAAGTTCCCCTTACGTCACAAATCGCAAAGGCAGGGGCATAAAGATCAAAACAAAAAGGAGCAGCACGACGATGGCAATGGCCCTATCTCTACCTGTGATGGGCGATACATCGTCCAAGGGCTTCACGCGACTGCGGGAGAATACAAAGATGAGGGCCGCCCAGAGCAGCCAGCCCTGCCAAAAGATGCCCAGAATGACCAGCAGCCCGATTATCACCCAATTCGCGTAGCGTGCCTTATCACCGATAAGCGCATAGAGGACATGCCCCCCATCCAGTTGACCAGCGGGGATCAAGTTCAGAGAGGTCACTAGCAGTCCCGCCCACCCCGCAAAGGCGACGGGGTGCAGCATAACATCCATCCCCCGAGAGGGGATCCAACGTCCGAACACCAACCGCTTGATGAGCATATAGAGGAGCGAGGACCCCTCCATTATGTAGCCTCCCTCACGGGGCAAGGGGGCCACGGGAGAAAGGCTCAATCCCAGAATCAGGATGGGAACGGCCAAAACCAGGCCCGCTATGGGCCCAGCGGCCCCGATGCGGAGTAGGGCCCGCCGATTCGGAGGGATGCTTTTCATGCGGATCACCGCTCCCATCGTCCCAAAGGGGCTGATAGGAAAGGGGATAAGGTGGGGCAGGGTCACCGTCACTCCATAGTGACGGGCCATGAAATAGTGCCCCAGCTCGTGCCCCACGAGTATGGACAACAAACTCACGGTAAAAGGAATCCCCTTGGGGAGGTTGCGTAGGACGCTGGAGAGCGAGGGATCTGGGATCTCCCAGAAAAAGACATAGGCAAATAGCATAGAGAGGACGGTCAGCACTGCCAGCAGTATGGGAAGCCACTTCCTATTCGGCGCCGGTCTGATGATACCATCCACCACATAGAGGATAGCATCGTCTCCCTCACGACGGAACAAAAGCGTGTGCCCCCTTCCCCGAAAAATCGGTGCAAGGCGCTCATAGGCCTTGGAGGATTCCAGGAGGAAATGCCCCTCAACGCGCACGGCACGCCCTCCCTTGGCTCCTGGCGTGACGGACTCTATGGCAAAAATGCCCTGAAGGGCATCCCGCAACCAATACAGATCACCCTCGAAGACAGACTGCCGATCTGTCACTCTCCAACTCCCCTCGACTTCATCTCCCTCTATGATAACATGAAAAGAGAATAAGCAACAACGCCAGAAAAGCCGTTTTGCCCTCTCCGTGTCCTACCATCATGGGTTGATGACCTCCACCCCGTCCATATAGGGTCTCAGCGCCTCGGGCACAACAACGCTGCCGTCCTCCTGTTGATAGTTCTCCAGGATGGCGATCATGACCCGGGGGAGCGCCAGCCCGGAACCGTTGAGCGTATGCACATAGTGCACGTCACCATCATCCTCGCCACGATAGCGGATATTTGCCCGACGGCTCTGGAAATCCTTAAAGTTGCTGCAGGAGGATACCTCCAGCCACTCCTGGCAGCCCTGGGACCATACTTCTATATCATACTTGACAGATGCTGTAAAGCTGAGATCTCCCGTGCACATCTGCACCAGACGGTGTGGCAGACTCAACCTGCGGCAGATATCCCGCGCATCCTCAATGAGGGTCTTCAGTTCATCCATCGACTCATCTGGTCGCACGAATTTAACCATCTCCACCTTGTCGAACTGATGGCCGCGCTTGATGCCGCGCGTATCCTTGCCCGCGGACATCTTTTCGCGGCGAAAGCAGGGGGTGTAGGCTGTATGATAGATGGGGAGGTCACGTTCCGACAGTATCTCATCGCGATACATGTTAGTCACAGGGACCTCGGCCGTGGGAATGAGCCACAGATCGTCCTCGGCATCATAGTATAGATTTTCAGCGAACTTGGGCAGTTGGCCTGTCCCATACAGGCATTTGGGAAGCACCACAAAGGGCGGATAGACCTCCGTATAGCCATGGTATTTCGTATGCACGTCCAACATCCAGCGAATGGTGGCGCGCTGCAGCTTGGCCCCCAAACCTTTCAATATGTAGAAGCGGCTGCCCGATATCTTGACCCCCCGCTCAAAGTCGATGATGCCCAGCCTTTCCCCGAGATCCCAATGGGGGAGGGGCTCAAAGGTAGGTACAGGAAGCTCCCCCTCCTGATCGACGATCACGTTCTCGCTTTCGTCCCTTCCCACGGGCACGCTTGGGTCGGGGAGGTTGGGCACTTGGAGCAGGGCTTTCTCCAATTGCTCCTCGACCGGCGCCAATTCCTCGTCCAAAGCATCTATCCTGGCTGCCACGTCACGCATGTCGGAGATCGCCTTCTCCCGTTCTCCAGATTCCATGTGTGGTATCTCTTTGGAAACGCGGTTGCGTCTCGCTCGCAGCGCTTCCACTTGCTGGAGCAGATTCCGACGTCGCTCGTCCAACGCCACTACCTCGTCGATGGGGGCCGACATCTGTAATGTCTCCATCGCCGCCTTGACCTCATCGGGGTTCTCGCGAATGTAAGCCAGATCTATCATAGTATACTCTTTTGCTCCCTCTAATCGTATGACGCCGCCATCCTCGCCCAATGCAAAGGCGCCTCTCGTCTAGGACGAGAGGCGCCTGCTCCCGTGGTGCCACCTATCTTTGCTTGCTATTCCAAAATGCCAAGCCTCAAACCCCTTCACGGGGTCTCCCCATAACGAGGGGAAACGGTATCGCTTATCGGCCCCCTGGAGGCCTTTTCGCGAACAGCTCAAGAGGGGATTCACCGATCCCGCTCGCCGCCCTCCCAGCATCGGCAGCTCTCTCGGGAACGGGATATCGGCTACTGGTCTCCGTCAACACTACTAGTTATCTTTGCTTTTGAACGTCCAGCGCCTCTAGAGAATATCCGAAAAATGAAGGTACCCCCTAGGCGACTTGAACGCCTGCGCCCGGCTCCGGAGGCCGGTGCTCTATCCATCTGAGCTAAGGGGGCTAACTCACTTTAAAATTATACTCCAGCGTAAGGTGGAGAGCAAATCAAAATCCTTCGTCTCCCTCTTCGCGTTCCCTTGGAGGATGTTCTATGGCCTCCAGGATACCTTGTATGATTGCCCCCTCAATGTGATCCAGTTCCTTATAGACCGTATCGCCCCGTTCGCCCCCCAGTATGCGCCAGATGGCCTGGGCCAGTCGTTGCCACTCGTCATTGGCCTCCAGTTCCTCAATGGTCTTCACCCTCTCCGCATCAAGGGCCTCGCCCCGCGCGCTCCTGGCCACGCCGTCGATCAAGCCGCTCCATCGCCTGCGCACGGCCTCTGCTTGGGGCGAGCGAGCGAACGCCTCCCGTGCCCGACGGCGCCATTCACCCTCCGCCCCCAGGTCTTCTCGCGCCTCGGCGATGCGCTGCAGCAGCACGTATATCTCCCAGGGGTTGAAACGGGGCCCCAGATCCTCAGCCACACGCCGCGCCGCTTCCGCTCGCTCCCGTGCTTCTTCCAGCTCTCCCTGGCGCAACAGGAATTCTGCCAGCTTCATCTGGCTGGCGATCAGAGGCGCTCTCTGATCATGCTCCTCATAGATCTCGATAGCATTTTGATAGTGCGTTTCGGCTCTTTGTGTTTCGCCCTGCTCCGCGGCCAACTGTGCCAGACGCAGCAGCATCTGTGCTTCATACGCCGCGTTGTCGGCCTCTCGTGCCACTTCCAAGGCCTGTTCATAGCAACGCTGAGCCTCTTCCAGGTCCGATGTCTGTCGGGCGACGCCTCCCAACCGATCCCAGGCTCTGGCCATATTGAGTTTATCCCCCGCCGCCCTGAAATGGATAAGCGCCGTCTCCAAGTTTGCTCGCGCTTTGTCTGGTTTCTCTTGCATAAGGGCGATATTCGCCAACTGCGCGTTCAGGGCCCCCATGGCCCCGCGATCATCGAGAGCTTGGGCGATCTCCAGCCCGCTCCTGCAGGACTCTTCGGCCTCCTGAGGCTGCCCAGCGCCCAGCAGTACCTGCGCCGAGGCCTCGTAAAGCGCCACACGCTCCGATTGTGCCACCTCGCTTCCCTCCACCCCTTCTAGTGACTCGAGGGCCCTCCGATAGGCGCCATAGGCCCCTTTGACCTGTTGCGTGCTCTGTAACAATTGCCCGAATCTGTGCAGGGCGGCGGCGCGGTCCAGGGCCGCCGCCTCTCCCCCGTACGAGAGGCCATCCTCCTCACTGATGCGCTGGACTAGTTGCTGGAGCAGGCTGCCGGCTTCGGAGATACGACCGGATTGCAGAAGGCGCTCGCTTTGGCCGAGCAGGAACTGGAACGCTGAGCGGTTCAGAGGCCCTTCAGCCGGCACCTTTTCGGAAGCCGCCTGCGCGAACTGCTTTGCGACGGCGTCCCTCTCGGCAGGCAGATCAAGGAAGTGGAGAAAATGCTGCAAATAGTGCATATAGGTCATGGCGGCATTTAGGTTCCCGGTCTCCAGTATGCGCCGGAACCCCCGCCGAAAGTTTGGCAACTCGTGGCGGGCCAACGTCCTAGCGGCATCGACGTATTCATTCTCTCTCTCTGTCAACCACTTTAGGAGGCCCCAATAGCTGCCATAGTATCGCTCCTCCAGCTTTTCCCGCTGCTGACTACCCAGCTGCCGGGCCAGATGATGCGTCAGGGCAGAATGCAGCCGAACAAAGGGCACGTTAATCCCTTCCAGGACACGCGTGCGCAGCAACTGCGCAGAGCCAAGCGTTCTTCTATTCTGTTCCCAGGTCTCCTGTTCAAGGTCAAGTATCCGCGGTGCCAAAAAGTCGACCAATCCTCCCGCAAAAAGGCCCAACCCAGAGAGCTTGTAGCGCACCTCCTGATCGAAGGAGCGCATGAGGTATTCCAGCGCCAGGATGATCGCTCCATTCCGTAAGTGAGCCTCTCCCTCGTGGACGCCGGGCATGATCTCTTCCAAGCCCGCCATCATCTGCTCAATGTCATAGTTTCTCAGCAAGGAACCCAGCACACAAAGGGCTAAGGGATGTCCAGCCAGGACGTCAACCAATGCGGCCAACTGAGAATCGCCGGCCTCGCCACCCCTAGGTTCTCCCATCAGGATATCAAGTAAGCAAAGGCCGTCCTCCCCACCCAGCGGCCCTAAGTATAACGTGAAGGATAGCGGTCCCAGAGCGCGGGCTTCCTTGGGCACATCGGGAGTATCGGACAGGATGCACAGGGCGCATCGTTGGTGTCCTCCGACGCGCTTGGCCAAATGGAACAAATTGGCCCTCTCCTCGGGCTCCAGAGCGAATGCCCCACCGGGCAGCACGGCTTCCACGTTGTCCCAAAGGACGAGAGTGGCCGTCTCCGCCAGAGCCTCTTCCACCGCCTCCAGCGCGCCTTTATCCCCGGGCGCAAAGCCGTCGTCCACAAGACACTTGCCCAGATTGTGCAGCGGCCACTCGGACAATCCCCCTCCCTGGAAATTTGTATAGACGACGCGCTCAAAACGTCCCGTCCGCACCAGCCAACGGGCCGCGTGCGCCGCAAGCGTCGTTTTGCCCATGCCCTCGTACCCACATAGCCAGAGCGGTCCCCCCTCACTCTCCTCGCGCAAAGCCCCCTCAAGCCGGGCGAGTTCCTCGCCCCGCCCTACAAAGGTATGGTCGGGCTCGGGCGGCAGGCCCCCCACTTCCGACGCGGAAGGCAGAGAGCGCCAGGCGGGCTGCAGCCCGCCTTCGGGGAAACGGATAATCTTGCTGACCCCGCCGGAGGCTTCGCCCGTGGCGCGCACGAGAGGGGTATCTCTTTGTGCCGAAAAAAGCTTGATGGCATTGACGCTCCCCTGCGCATGCTGCGCTCCCGCCACCGCGTGTTCCAGGGGCTCCTTTGCCAGAAGGGCAGCAAAAAGATCGGTGGTCGCCGTCGTCAGTGTCTGTAGGGACATCCTCCCTGAGAGAAGGATCACATTCAGCGAACAGTAGGAGGCGAGTTCCATGATGTGCTCATGGATGGCCTCCTCCACACCCTTGTCCTTCTCTACAGGCTGCAGCATCAACAAGGGAAGGTCAGCCTCGCTGCACCATGCGCCCAGTTTGTCCACACTTACCAGGTCCGCCTCGTCGCCCGCTCCCTCAAAGTGAAACGCCAGCCCTTCGTCGCTCTCGGAGACAACGATACTTAAATAGAGGACGTCAACGTCGGGCGCCTCCAAGTCCGCGAGACGCTCGACGAGAACGTTATAGGTAGCCGGCCAAAGCCATTCCGCCTCCATTTGGCTGCCTTGGGCCTCTATGGCCTCGTACACGGCCTCTACGCCGCCGCGGCCCGGCACGTTCGGTAACGAGAGGGGCCGTGGAGCGGCAACGAGCACGCGCAGAGCAGGATTGGGAAACTCTTTCATGGATGGCCTCCAAATGGCTCAACGAACTAGTACCCCTAATGGTGCTTGCCCTCGTGTCACGGGATACAGCAACCCATTATAGATAAGGAAGGCACACGGATAAAATTGGCCCAAGGTACGTATGCTGGCCCGCCAGGTTTTTGCACGTTGTGTCCCATGGTAGTATCATATTCTGAGTGAAGGATGATAATGGGATGTGACGAAAAAGCCATCGAATGGGGTCACCCTAGCTATGTGTGGCGCCAGGGACAGGAACGCCGCCTGAACCTCGTTCGTCAATACGTCGACCTTGAGGGAGCGCACATTCTGGACGCTGGCTGCGGCTTGGGGCTCTATATGCTCCGCTTCCGCGACTTTACAGAACACGTATATGGTGTGGACGTGGATCCGGAAAAGGTCTATAAGGCGCATGAGACATTATCCCATGTAGAATGTGCCCCAGCGGAGCAGCTGCCCTTTGAAGCGAGCTTTTTCGATATCGTATTCTCGCACGAGGTATTGGAACACGTAGATGATGATAAGAAGGCCGTACGCGAGGCCTATCGGGTACTGAGACCTGGCGGGCGCCTGGTGATCTTTGTGCCCAACCGCTGGTACCCTTTTGAGACGCACGGGGTATATTGGCAAGGGCAGTATCACTTCGGCAATATACCCCTAGTGAACTATTTGCCCACCCTGTGGCGTGACCGTCTTTGTCCTCACGTTCGCGCCTATACGTGGCGCGATATCCGCCGTCTGCTGGAGGGGCTACCCGGTCGCTTCGTGGTGCACCGCTGCGTATTCCCTGGCTATGATAACGTCATCGCTCGGCATCGGCTATTGGGGACAGTGCTCCGTAGGGTGAGCTACTTTTTGGAGAGGACGCCGTTGCAGGTTCTAGGGCTGTCGCATCTTGTCGTTTTCGAAAAGGCAAGCAACTGAAGGGTTCCGTTTTGTGAAGGAGCGCAATGAAAGTCACATTTGAACCCTGCGGCATCGCCGTGGAGGTGAAAAAGAACAACACGCTACTGGAAGCGGCAGACGCGGCCGGTGTGGAGATCGAAGCTCCATGCGCTGGACGTGGCACGTGCGCCAAGTGTAAGGTAATCGTCCATGGAGAGGTCTCTCCCCCTACCCCCCTGGAATTCCGTGGGTTGACCCAAGAGGAACTGGAAAGGGGATACCGTTTGGCATGTCAGGCCTTTCCCCTCTCTGATCTAGAAGTGACGGTGCCAGAGGAATCCCGCATCTCGGAAGTGAGCATCCTCTCGGAAGGGATCGAACGTGCCGTTAAACTGGATCCCTGGGTGCATCGCCATCTGCTGCAGGTGCCCTCGGCTACCATAGAAGACCAGGTGAGCGACGTAGAGAATGTGCTTCAGGCGTGGCGCGCGCAGGGGGGCAATGAGCTGGTGTTCACATTAGGAGCGCTCCGACAGCTTCCCGGTGCGTTGCGCGCCGAGGACGGCGCGGTCACCCTTATCGAGATTGATGGCCACGTTGTGTATGTGGGAGCGGGCAACGCTCCCGAGCGTGTTCTGGGGATGGCTTTTGACATCGGCACGACGACGGTTGTAGGCTATCTACTGGATCTGGAGACGGGCGAGCAGCTGGCGGTTTCCTCTTTGCTGAACCCCCAAACGCGATACGGAGAGGACGTGGTGTCGCGCATAGACTTTGCGAACAGCGAGGAAGGGGGTTTGGAGCTTTTGCAGAGGGAGATCATTGAGGCGCTGAACCGTATCGTCGCGGATACGACGGGGATGGCTTCTGTTGATCCTGAATGCATCTTCGCCGTGACTGTGGTGGGCAATACGACCATGCAACACCTGTTTACGGGCATCAACCCGGAGGCGCTTGCCTATTCTCCATACGTTCCTGTATTTATCTCTCCTCTCTCTCTGAAGGCGTCGGAACTGGGGATCCGCATCTATCCCGATGCCCAGATCTACACGCTCCCCAATATAGCTGGATGGGTGGGGGCGGATACGGTGGGCGTTCTGCTCTCAACAGGCATGGCTGAGAGCGACGAGATCGCATTGGCCATCGATATTGGCACCAACGGCGAGATGATCCTTGGCTCACGAGAGCGGATCATCACCTGTTCTACGGCCGCTGGCCCAGCGTTTGAGGGCGCACATATCAGTTCCGGCATGCGGGCCGCCACTGGCGCCATCGACGTGATCCGTATAAAGGAAGGAGATGTAAGGTGGCACACCATCGGGGAGACGGCTCCGCGCGGGATATGCGGCTCCGGGTTGGTCGATATGGTGGCCGAGATGCTCCGCGAGGGTGTGATCTCTTCTACAGGTATGATGGAGGATCCTGAGGAGCTCCGAGGGGACGGTCAGGGGGAGTTGGCACACCGAATGAGGCAACAGGGCAAGCAACGCGCCTTTGCTCTAGTCGACGCCTCCCAGGGCGCAGGAGGACGGGCAATTGGCGTGACCCAGCGAGATGTGCGCAAGCTCCAACTGGCCAAGGGCGCTATTCGGGCTGGCATCGAAATCCTTCTGAAGGAGTTCGGCTGTGCGCGCGAGGACGTAAAGCGCGTCTATCTGGCGGGGGCATTCGGCAACTATATTCGAGCGGAAAGCGCCCTGGGCATCGGCCTGATCCCCAACTTCCCCCAGGCTGAGATCATCCCTGTGGGCAATGCGGCCGGCTCGGGAGCCAAAGAGGTCCTACTCTCCCGCACTTCACGACGGGAGATAGTCGACATTCTGGCCAACGTGGAATACCTGGAGCTCTCCGCCAGAGCAGATTTCCAGCAGGAATTCACAGAGGCTATGCTCTTCTGATCTAGGAAAGATAGCGTAAAACGTTACGTTTCGCAGCGTGTTTCGCTTTGACGTACGCTCTGAAATAGTCTATACTGTGAGTTAGTATGCAGTAAAGTAGGCTACAACTTGGGTTTTCACTACGCAGGTAGCAGATAGGAACCTGTGGATTTCGTCTAGTCCTTGTAAAGGAAAAGGAGTGTGCGATGGCAGTCAAGGTTGGTATCAACGGCTTTGGTCGCATTGGACGTCAGGCGTTCAAGAGCATGGTGACCAAGTACGCGGACGAGATCGATGTGGTGGGGATCAACGACCTCTATCCCCCCAGCGCTTTCTCGCTTTTGCTTCGCTATGATACCGCGTACGGACGCTTTGAGGGAACCGTCGAGGAGACGGAAAATAGCCTGATCGTGAACGGCAAAGAGACCAAGTTCTTTTCGGAACGTAATCCCGCTGATATCCCATGGGGCGACATGGGGGCGGACATAGTGCTCGAGTCCACGGGCGTATTCCGTGATGCTGAGGATGCCGCCGCGCATCTGGAAGGTGGCGCGAAAAAGGTGGTCATCAGCGCTCCGGCCACCAACGAGGACATCACCATCGTCCTGGGTGTGAACGAGCAAGACTATGATCCTGAAACTCATCACATCATTTCCAACGCCTCCTGCACCACCAACTGCCTGGCGCCCGCAGCCAAGGTGGTCCACGATAACTGGGGTATCGTCAAGGGATTGATGACCACCATTCACTCGTACACCTCGGACCAGAGGTTGCAGGATATGCCGCACAGCAAGGCCACGCGGGGACGGGCGGCGGCGGAGAATATCATCCCCACCACCACGGGAGCGGCTCAGGCCGTGGCCCTGGTGCTTCCTGATCTGAAGGGCAAGTTCGATGGCATGGCCATGCGCGTGCCAACGCTGACTGTCTCTGTCGTGGATTTTGTGGCGGAGACGGAAAAGTCCTTGTCCGAAGAAGAGCTCATAGCCGCCTTTGACGAAGCGGCAGAGGGCCCGATGAAGGGGATTCTGGGAGTCAACAAGGAGCCCCTTGTCTCCGCAGACTTCAAGGGCGATCCACGGTCCAGCATCATCAATGCGGACTCTTGTCAGGTCTTGGGCGGGAACATGGTCAAGGTTATCAGTTGGTACGACAACGAGTGGGGATACGCCGTACGCTGTGCCGACCTGATGGTGTATATGGCCAAGCAGGGTTTTTAGCCTACCCGCACAACCGGCGACCTTTTTACAGCGGGGATGGATATGAAATCCATACCCGCTGTCTTATACATGACGGCATGCGCGCTCAACGGCTTGTGAGTCGCTTATCCGCGGGCCTCTTGGCGATAGGCCCACACTTTGCGCAGCAGCCAGTAGAGAGGCTTTGAATATACATAGTCATAGGCTCCCACATAACGCACGATCTTTCCTCCAAAGCCAGCCTTGAAACGCTCCACCCCCTCCAGTTCTGCGGTGGGAGAGTCGGGATCCACGTCGGTGATGCCCCAAAGATCGTACTGCGTGCAGCCCTTGGACTTGGCCCATTGCATGGCCCGCCATTGAAGCTGATGGTTGGGCATCAGGTTCCGGTGTCGGTTTGAGGAGGCACCGTACATATACCAGGATTGGCCGTTGAAAGCATAGGCCATCAGTCCGCCTAATGGCTCTTCTTCATAGTAGGCCATGAAAAGGCGCGCGCGATCCTGGGGAGCAAAGAGTTTCCAGGCCCGCCGATAGTAGGCCAGGCTGTGAATGCCAAAATCCCCTCGCTCGGCTGTGGTGCGCATCATGTCATAGAACGTCTCCACATCATGCTCCTCACCCTTGCACACCTCGACCCCCCGGCGTATGGACAGACGCACATTATAGCGCCACTTGGATTTCATGCGCATTAGGATATCCTCTTCGCTCGCCTCCAGGCCGACGATGATGGTGCGACGTGGCTGTATGCACTGCGAACTGGGAACAAGCCCGTGTCCTCGAAGCCACGCGTGCCTATGATCTTTTTCGTCATACCATTCGGGTTCTACCTTGAGGGCAATAGCGTGCATGCCACGACACTGACGGTGAATAGCCTGCCACAGGATATCCTCAATGTCGGGGCTCTTCTCGGCCAGGAGGGGCCCCTTGGGAATATAACCGAGGGTAAAGGGGCCAAAATGCCGGTACAGTATCTGTGCGCCGGCGAGGAATGCTCCATCCTCAACCAAGGCCAGGCGTCTGGGAGTCCATCCAAAAGCGCCCTTTAGCTCTCCCCATGCCCACGTCTGCAACAGATGTCCCCTGGGGCTCTGTGCGACCCAGTCATCCCAGCACTCGGGGCTCGGAAAGTCCGGCTCTGTGGATTGTAATACTTGCACAATGCCTCCATAATGACTATTTCCACTCTCATGCATTATACCATAACCAGGACACTTACGATAGCGTACAACGAACAGCGGGAAGACACAATCTTCACGGCGGGATCACCACATTTGACAGGATACCGCTGATCGTTCATAATGAGAACACTTGGTTCTCAGATGAAGATATCCCTTAACTTTGCCATCCCAATACAGAAGGAGGTGATGTGTATGGATTCAATCAGTAGTACGCGCATTGTCCTAGCATCGCCTCCCCGAGGTATTTGCTAGGACAAAAAGGTGACAAACCCCCTCTTGCGAGGGGGTTTGTCGTTTTATGGGTCGGATGGACGCGGTCATTGCTCCCTAGGAAGCGATAAGTAGAAAGTGGACCCCTTTCCCACCTCGCTTTCGGCCCAGATGCGCCCGTCCATAAGCTCCGCCATCTCCCGGGCGATGGCCAGCCCTAGGCCGATGCCGCCATGCTCCCTGCGCAGGGCTTTCTCAGCCTGATAGAAGCGCTCGAAAATGCGCCCCAGTTTCTCCTGTGGAATTCCCACTCCGGTGTCGCGCAACGTGACAATGATCTCCTGCTCTCTTGACTCGGCGGAAAGGGAAATGGTCCCCTCTTCGGGGGTGAATTTGATGGCATTGGATACCAGATTGCGGAGGATGAGATCGAGCATCTGCTCGTCGGCGCGTACGGTGGCCTGAGGGATAGATCCCACACTGATGATCTGTTCCTTACTCTTTGCCAACGGTTTCAGCTCATCGACGGCATGGTTGAGCGCCGACTTGATGTCCACGTGCGTCAGGTTCATTTGCGTCTGGCCGGTGTCAATGCGCTGCAGACTGATCATCTCGTCGATGACAGATTTGAGCTGCATCGCCGAGCCCACCACCTGATCTAGGTGCTCGCGCATGGACCCTGGCGCTTGGGTCCCCAAGAGCGTGGCATAAGCGAGCAGGACGGTAAGGGGGGCCCGCAATTCGTGGGAGGCGATGCTGATGAACTCGCTCTTGAGATGATCCAGCTCCTCCAGACGCTCATAGGCGTCCTGTATCTCGCGAAACAGACGAGCGTTGTCGATAGCAGCCGCGGCCTGGCTCGCCAAAATGGATAGGAACTCTACGTTCGCCTTCGTGAAGGTGGAGCCCTTCCCCATCTTGGACACGTTCAGTACGCCCAGGATCTCATTCTTGTGAATGAGAGGCAAGGACACGGCGGTTTCGATCCGCTTTGAGCCCTCCTGTGGCTGGAACCGCGCGTCATGCTTCAGGTCACCCTCAAGCACCAAGGGCTCGCGATGGACGATAGCATAGCCAGCGATGCCCTCGTCCGCTTTCTGGCGCGTCTCGGCGACCACATCGGGGGGCAACCCTTCAGCAGCATGAATGGTCAAAACATCGCCATCCAGCAACATGACAGAGGCGCTGCTGGCCTGGGTCTCCTCTTTGGCAATGCGCACCACGCACTTGGGAATACTCGCGAGATCGGTCGAGTGCATAAAAGCGCGGCTTAGATCGAGGAGGGGGACAAGCGTTCTCAGCCGAGCATTTTCCCACTCTCTCTGTCTCTTGGCCAGGGCACGCTCCACGGCCGCCAAGAGCTTGCCCGGCCGAAAGGGCTTGAGCACAAATTGTGAGACCCCGATCTCCAGCGCTTCGATGGCAGACTCCATGCTGCCAAAGGCCGTCATGATAATCATCCCCACATGGGGATTGAGGTCATGCATAGCGCGGCAGGCCTCCAACCCTGTCATTTGGGGCATTCTCAGGTCGGTGATAAAAAGGTCAAAGGATCGAGCGCGGGCACACGAAAGGGCCTCGGGACCGCTCTCCACCCCCGTCACCTCATGGCCGGCCCGTTCCAGCGTGCGAACGCACATGTTAAGAACTGCCTTATCATCGTCAGCCACCAGAATGCGGGCTTTAGGCATATTTCCTCAGGGACCCACCCTACTACCAGGTATCACTGGGCACCATGTAGCCACGGCGGAGAATATTCACCAGATAGACCGGTTCGCCGGCATCCGGCTCTATCTTGTCGCGGATGTTCTTCACATGCACGCGAACGAGGTCGGGCATGCCTGTTCCGGGCGGATAGCCCCACACCTCCTGCAGAAGCTGCTCGGCGGAAAAGACCCGACCTGGATGGCTCATGAGGAAATGCATGAGCTCAAATTCCACGGGTGTAAGAAGGATCGTTCGGTCGGGCGTCGTAAGTTCGAACACGCGGCAGTCGAGGACGAGAGGTCCCGCCTCCACCTTGTCCCGACCTTCCGGTGTCTTCATCTGTTCCCTTCGCCGCAACAGGGCCTTGACGCGCAATTCCAACTCGATAAGGTTGAAGGGTTTAGTGAGATAGTCGTCGCCCCCGGCCTCAAATCCCTCTATCTTGTCCCCAATCTCTGCCTTTGCCGTGAGAAAAAGAATGGGGACATCGCGCAGTTCACGATTAGAGCGCAAATGACGGCAAACGTCGATGCCGCTCATGCCCGGCATCATAATATCGAGGACAACCAAGTCGGGGTGCCTTTGACGGGCCACCTCCAGGGCGTCGGCCCCGCGATGGGCCACCACGGCGTTGAATCCCGTATGTTCCAACGTGCGCTCGATGGTCTCGGCGACATCCTCGTTGTCGTCGACCACGAGAATCAAGGGCTCCATGTCTCCCCCCTTATTATCCAGTGGCGGATTCTGCCACGTAGAGCTTCATCTAGGCTCTATTATACCAGGTTCGAAATACCAGTTCAACGTCGTTCTATTCTCTCCGGCGCCAGAGATTGCCGCGTAACCAAGAGGAAGAAATTGACGATCTGTCCCTTGCTCTATATCATCTATCTAGCATTTCAGGAGAGGGCGAATGAACAAAGACCAAACCACACGGGGCGTCACCACGGCGCAGATAGTTGGAGTAGTCGTTTTCACCCTGGCCCTGTTTTTTGTTGTAGCCTTTACCACCAAGGTGGTAGAGGCCTACCGCCTCCGGAACTGGCGCGATCAACTCGAACGAGAGATCACCCAGATGGAACGGCAGAAGGAAGCGCTGCAAGCGGAGATAAGGCGTCGGCAGTCGGAGGCTTGGGTGGATAAGGTGCTGCGCGATGCGGGCTGGGTGCCCGACGGGGCCGAGCGTGTGGTCGTCATGCAGGTCACGCCCGCGTCGTCCCCACCGCTGACGCCCGCACCCGGTAAGCATGTGCTTTCGGCCCCTTCTGTAGCCGGAGAACTGCCCCTTTTCCACAATCCCCACTGGAGAGCATGGCAGAGGCTGATCTTTGGATTTGACGAGCACGAGGACATATACTATAATAATGAACGTTAACGCGGGGTGGAGCAGTGGCAGCTCGTTGGGCTCATAACCCAGAGGTCCCAGGTTCGAATCCTGGCCCCGCTACTCCTTTTTGGGGCGACGTAGCTCAGTGGTAGAGCAGGAGACTCATAAGCTCTTGGTCACTGGTTCAAATCCAGTCGTCGCCACCAAGTACCGAAGGCCTTTCCCAGCATGGGAAAGGCCTTTTTACGTTGTATGCGTTTACGATAGGCTCCCTGCGTGCTCTTGGGACACAGCCGATTGCGATTCTATCTGCTGGCGATAGCGGGCAAAGAGGGCCTCGGTCAGAAACTGCGCAAAATCATGATCATCACAGAACATCTTGTAGAACTTGAAGTTGACGTCCAGCATGTCCTGTACCGAATCGTTCAAGCTGTGCTCAAAGGCCAGGCGGGCATTCTCGGGGCTGTTGATCTCCATGGCGCGAGCGAGGTTTTCCTGTTCTCCCAGACGTTCTTCCAGCTGTTCGAGGAAGCGGGATGCCTCCTCGTTGCTCGTTTCGAGGCCAAAGCGCTCGTTCAACAGAGCGATGATGTCGGATAGGGGAACCAGTTCCTCTTCCTCGGGCTGCTTGGGTCCCTTTTTCTTCTGCGGCTCCAGTTCGCCCTCTGGCTTGAGCGATAGTGACCCATCGTAGGTCTGCTGTACGTCATAGGCGGCGACATCCACCTGTTCCAGCAGCTCGCGGGGCCAGCTTGTGCCTGCCCAGGGCAGCACGCCGAGTAATAGCCGGCCAAAAAGATAGAGGGCTTCAAGGTCGGCGTCGGTAAAGGATACTATTTGGCCCAGGAAAGCATAGAGCCGCACATAGTCGCGTAGGTAATCACGAAAGGCTTCCTGATCCGCCTCGTCTGCCTCGACAAAGCGTTCTACCACATCCCGCAGAATGTTGTGCACGCGAGGGTGGACGTGTTCCTCGCTTTCAGACCCGTCGGTGACCAATAGTTCGCCCACCTTGGTGACCTCGGCCATGGTAAAGAAACCGGCGCTGGATAGGCTGTTGAGCAGGTCATAGAGCAGATGCGGATCGGTGGCTTCGGTCAGTAGCGTGGTCTCGTAATAGTCGGCAAAGGCGGCCTGAATCACCTCCGCGTCGTTGGCAAAATCCAGGACGTAGGCCTCTTTGTACTCTCCGGGCACCGGACGATTCAGGCGCGAGAGGGTCTGGACGGCGCGCACGCCGCCCAGCTTTTTGTCCACGTACATAGCGCAAAGCAACTTTTCATCGTAACCCGTCTGGAACTTGTTGGCCACCACCAGGAACCGATAGCCTGGCTCGCGAAAGATTTCGGCGGTTTGACTCTGCGGTACGCCGTTCATCCCCGCCTCGGTGTAGCTGCGGCCCGTTTCCCTGTCCCTGACAGTACCCGAAAAGGCGACCAGGGCCTTGTAGGGAAGATGGCGCTCGCGCAATAGGCGATCCAGCGCGAGACGATAACGCACGGCGTGCAAACGCGAGGGGGTGATGATCATGGCCAGGGAGCGACCGTCGAGCATGTGGGCGACGTGCGTTTGAAAGTGCTCCAGGATGACCTCTAGCTTGGCTGTGATGGCCTCCTCTTCCATCTCCACAGCGCGCCGCAAGGTGGCCGAGGCCTTTTTCCGATCATAGCGCGGATCTCCCTCAATGGTCTTGTGCAGGGTCCAATAGGCTTTGTACGTCGTATAGTGCTTGAGCACGTCGAGGATGACCCCCTCCTCGATGGCCTGACGCATGGAGTAGAGGTGGAAGGGGCGATAGGAGCCGTCGGGCTGTTGGGTGCCAAAGAGCTCCAGGGTCTTTTCCTTGGGGGTAGCTGTGAAAGCAAAAAAGCTGACGTTGGGCTGCCTTCCACGAATCCTCGCTTGCTCTACGAGCAAGTCCTGGGCATCGGGTAGCTCGATGTCCTCCTCCGCCGCGGCTTGGGCCAGGCTGTCAGCAGCCAATACCGACTTGAGATGACGACTCTGCTCGCCACCCTGGGAGGAGTGTGCCTCGTCAATGATGACGGCAAAGCGCTGGCCGGGCAACTCGGCGATCTCGTCCGAGATGAAGGGGAACTTTTGGATGGTGCTGACGATGATGCGCTTGCCCTTCTCCAGAGCCCGCCGCAAGTCCTGTGACGTGCCCCGAATGTGCTGCACCAGTCCGCGCACCTGCTCAAAGGCCTTGACGTGTCGCTGTAGCTGGCGATCCAGGACGCGCCGGTCGGTGATGACGACGATGGAATCAAAGACGGGTTCATCCTCCTCGTCGTGTAGCGAGGCCAGTTGGTGCGCCAGCCAGGAGATGGTGTAGCTCTTGCCGCTGCCCGCGCTGTGCTGGATCAGGTAACGCTGCCCCGCGCCGTGCTCACGAGCGTGGCGCACCAGCCTTCGCACGCACTGGCGTTGGTGATAGCGGGGAAAGATGACGTGTTCGCCGTTCTTTTTGCGGCGCCCCTCATCGTCGCGCTCCGCGACCACATAGATGAAGGAGCGAATGAGCTCCAACACGCTGTCCTTGGCCCAGATCTCCTCCCAAAGGTAGCGGGTGGCAAAGGCGTCGTGGTCCGGGACCGGGTTACCGGCCCCCAGTCCTCTCCCGCGGTTAAAGGGGAAAAAGCGCGTGTCGTCGCCACGTAGCTCGGTGGTGAACCAGACCTCGTCGGGGTCCACGGCAAAATGGGCCAGACAGCGCAGCGGGTCAAAGAGCGGTTCCTGTGGGTCGCTGCGAGTGCGCTTGTACTGGCGAATGGCGTGCTGGTAGCGCTGTCCCGTGAGAGGGTTCTTCAGTTCGGCGGTAAAGAGGGGCAGACCATTGACAAAGATGCCCAGATCTAACCGCTTGCGGTGCTGCCAGTCGACGTCCCTGTCCTTGACGCTATAGGCCCACTGGCGGATGACGCTGAATTGGTTCAGTTCGTAGAGCCGCTGTAGCTCAGGGTTCAGGCCGCTGGCGGGCGGGAAATAGATCAGGCGTATGTGCTGACCCATGGTGCGCACGCCCTGGCGCAGCACGTGCAGCGTGCCATGTCGCTCAATCTCCCTGGCGACCAGGTGCACAAATTCGTCGCGCACGCGATCTGCACCATAGTGTTTCTTTAGCTCGGCCCAGGCCTGCGGCTGGCTGGCCGTCACGAACTCGACGAGGAGTTGCGCATCCAGGCAAAATTCCTCGTCATAGTGGGCGTCGCCGGGGTGGGTGGAACGCTGCCGATAGCCGCCAGGGATCAACCCTGCATGGTAGGGGATGCCCCTCTCGCGCAAGCGATGGGATTCGGCTGTCTCTGATTCCTCCTGCAACAGAGCTTCTACAATTGTCGTCTCGAACGCTGCTTCGTCAATGGCCACTGGCTTGCCCCACACGTTCTATTTGGAATAGGTTGGTTGCACTGAAACAAGAGAGTTGCGTGGCACTTGTCATCAATCCTTCAAGAATTGGCTCTACTGAAAGAAGGTCCATGCGTTGCGTCGCACTTTCGCGAGAACCTAAAGTGGAAAAAGCATACTCTGCATATAACAAGAGCAAGTTGCCAGAGCACGCCCATCAAGTGCGACGCAACTAGAGATCCAAAGGTCAGACAGTTCCTCCTCTACGCCCTCGCTTCCTCCCGCACCACCTCGCCGCGCACGTCGATCTGGCCCGTGACGGCCGCCGTGATAAGCGCCGTGCGGTATTCCTGCAACTTCTCTATCATCGCCTCGATCTTTTCTATGAGCGTGTCAATGCGCGCCGTCTCACGGTCCAGGTAGTCGGCGATGGCCCGCTGTTCGGAGAGGGGAGGGACAACGATGGGGAGTTCTGCTAACCGAGTTTCTGGAATGGCAGGATACCCTATACCAACAGAATGAGCCATCACCGCATCAACAAATCCCTGTGACTGTACCATACGCCAAAGATACCTTGGTACTACACCATTGGTAGGGCTTAGCACGCTGAAGCCTGTAGAGACGATAAGATCGTCTGGCAGAGTCTTATCTATGAAAGCTATGGCTCGCAGGTATGTGCGCACAGTGGAGATAACGGTATGTAGTGACCCCCTAGATTTGGACACCCACGTTAGTTAATATAGGGTCAGTCCAAGAAAGGGGAATGACAATGGGAAAAAGAAGAACCTTCGAACCTGAGTTCAAGGCTCGTGTTGTATTGGACGTA
>JAYENT010000108.1:16274-31937 GCA_034722245.1 Chloroflexota bacterium | reverse complement strand
ACGATAATCTCGATATCAACCGCCGGCACACCGGTTAGAGAAGAAGGAGTGACAGTACCATCTTGGCGATGAAAGTGATGGGGAAAGTTGGTCAGGTCCGGATGGTGGGGGGGCGTTGTCCCAACCGATGATGCGCTGTCCCCTTTGAACCAGTGTGTAACTGTATTTACCCTGCGTCTCGTTGAAGCGCAGGTCGAACGTATAGTCGCCATCCAACACGACGCGTTGTTTCGTGATCAGGTCGTGGACGGATTGCGCATAGGGACAATGCGCTATGAAGTGGGCGACGGCGCGAGGGAGTTGACCAGCCATTCCAGGATGTTTTGTAGGGTACGTGCGCGCTGGAGCGCCTCGACGGCGTTGCGCCACTCGATCGAGTCCTCCCAGTCGGGGTGCTCCCTCCCTTCGCCCCGCGCCAGGCGGGCCTCCAGTTCTTCCAGAGAACAATTATATCGTTGTGCCATCTGGCGGATGCGTTCCTCGAGCAGGATCTCGCGTCCTTGTGTCTCTTCCAGGATTTCCCGAAGGGTAACTGCTTTTACCTGGGAGGGCCAATGCTGATCGAGTTTTCCTGGTGAAGAGGACATTGTTCTATCTCCTCAAGTCTATTCGAGTACAAGGGAAACGTCGGAAGTCTAGAGAGCGAAGACCTCCAAGAGGATCTTGCGGAACTGGCAAAAGCGTTTCTGGCTGCGTTGCAGGATCTCGTTGATATCTTTTTCGTGTAAGCGTTGAAATCCCTGACCCAGAGTGATGGTCGCCAGTTGCAGAGGTCCACCGACTGTTGGCTCGGTGATGGCTGTTTCTACCAATAGGAAAACGGCCAGTTCCCTGAGTTGTGCCACAGAAATCTCTGGATAGAACAGCTTATTCAGGAGGAATCGGGCTGTATGCCATTGGGCCGCCAGCAAATCGCCGTCGTACTGCCGTTCCTGGAACTCTGGGCTCTCCCAATGAGAGATGCTGAATTGATTGGTTGCGCTGTCGTAGCCACCCAGAATGAAACCGACCTTGAGTTCCTCTGGAATTTCGTGGCCCTGCTGCTTCTGGCTGGTCAGCCACTCCTTATACTCGGCTCTAAAAACGCTACCCGCGGCCTCTGCGATCGGTCTAAAGTATGTTAGCTCTTCACGCTTACTCTTGACAGTTTCAACCAGACGGCTTATTCCGGCATAGCCAGGCACTGCCAAGCCGTAGGTCATAACGCCGGTATCTCTGTTGACCTGGAGAAACTTCTCCGAGGTATCCTCAGATTGATGCGCCCCACCGGTCGCCCGACTGTCGGTGGCCAATACCAGCCCATCATAGGCGCGCAGAGCCATAGCTAACGTCATGGGGCTACTCTCCTATTACCTTTCATTGAGGAAAAGGTCAGCACACTTGATGCAAAGTGCACGGTCTCTCTCTTCATTGTGTTTAACGATAGACTCTATGGCTTCCTTGTCGAGCCAAAAGAATCCCCGCTCAGGGTGGATAGCTACCAAGTTAAATCCCTCGTATTCGATAGTTGGCCTCTGGGCAAGCACAATCTTGCTCTGAGTCATGGCGTACGCGGCGAGTTCCAGGGCCTTTGTCAGGGAAATATCGGGTGTATAGACCTTTTTTACCAGATATCCTACGACGGGATTAGGACGACTTGTACAATAAGGGAAAAAGCGGGTCGTCCTCGTTTGATCGTCGGCATAGAACCAACCGAGCATAGTACCCTCTCCTTTAGGCGTATAGCCAAAGAACAGGAACCCGATGGGAGATTGGACTTCCTCCTGCGCTACAAACTTTCGAAACGCATGGTCCGCTTGCGTGGCAATCGAAATTATGTCACTATCCAGATCGACTTGCGGCCGAAGAACCGTCTCGACCATTTGCTCGCCCAGGGGAAGAGTCTCGTGATACGCCAACACCGTAAGCGGATTCACAGGGATAATGTTGGGCGTTTCCTCAGGCTGGGCCAGGTGTGGCGATTCGACCGCGATGGCAATGCCGGTCAGTGTCTGAATGGCTATGATCATGTTGCCCACGGGTATTGTCCTCTCAGGCACCCTCCAGTCACAGCCGATTGTAGGAACGCTGTGGCAGGTTCCTCAGTAGGCGAAGGCAACGGAGTATTCGCATTCGCGCCTGCTCTAGGTTCGCCCCAGAGTTCCAAGGCTTTCTGAGCGGAGAGAGGAAGGGATCTTTCCGCAAGGATCGTCTCATAAATCTGGGAGACGTTCATGCCTTCCCAGGCGTCATCTAGTTCAGTGACCGAGTCGCCTTGTCCCGGATTCTCGACCATGATTATACGTGTAGCATTAGCCAAGCCAACTTTGTCTACGAGATGCTGCCATTTTTCTACATTCTGTTGCATGGCTTATTCTCCTTTTCTCTAGTCGTTCGCCCGAATGAGGTCTAGGAATTCTAGAGGATTCAAAATACTTACCTCAAAACCCAACTGCATCGTTGTCTTTGATACCAACTCACGCTTTTTGGTCACGCGATCATCACAGGTCAAAAAGTGTCGAATGTGTCCGCAGCAGGCAGAAGCAACGTGAAAAGCATCCTTTGGTTTGAGATGACATTGTTTGACCAGATCGTTGGCTATGTGTAGAATTCGCACACTCGCAGGAATGTGCCGAGCGCAATGTGCCAGGTAAAGCTCCACCAACTGGCGTTTAGACGCGTTGCGAATTCTCCTGACTTCTGAAACGAGAATATCAGATGAGACCAGTGTTATCTTGTTCTCCTCAACTTCTTGCAGAATATCCAAAAATGCTTCAGTCTCTGCCTTGATGCGAGACTGTGACTGATCATCGAAAGGCCGACAATATACATTTGTGTCACAGTAAACGAACACCCATAACCTCGTTGAGGTATTACTCGCCCAAAGCACGAGCTTCTAGAAAGTACACGGTGAAGCCATTGTAACATGCTTTGTCTCAAATGAAAAGACCATCAGTCAGCGGGGTGCACGCAAAGTCTGTTAGAATGACCAGAAACGTCAGCAGAAAGAAACTGACGGGGCAGAAGTGGCGTGAGCGCGGCTTTGGACGCTGCCCAAATGCGTCGACGCAGGTTGACGCTCGGCGCAAAGCGCCTCTGAAGCTGCCTTCAGGCGGCGCCCTGGCGGTGCATGGACTAAAGTCTCATCGCACAGGCCTGGCGGCCAGTTGGGCCACCTTCGGTGGCCTTGCAGAATGGCAGCGCCATTCTGCAGTCCTAGAAGCGCCTGCGCGGACGAGGATGGCTAGTCATCTACAACATTTGCGTGCACCCAGTCAGCCCGGCATTCCCTTGGGCATCGCTGACGCCGTACTTCGTGGACGATCTCGTTGATCTCGTCCATGGACATGGGCTCTTCCTGTGGTCCCTCGGCAACGATGCGGGTCACCGGCGGGGGTGTAATACGTTTGAGATGCAGCGTGTCACCGTCGATCCATACGACGAAGCGGTCCGAAGCCTGAAAACGGGACGCGATCTCGGCGGGCAGCCTGAGGGTGTCTTTTGTCGTCATTTCGGCCATCTCGACCATCGCTCTTTCTCCCTGATTTTGCTTATTGTGAACCCATTATACTATGCGTCACTAGCCAGCGCCAATTAGGAGTCGCAAATGCCCCACGACATCATCGACAACCGCAACGAAAAGCTCGTCGATCACATTCGCCGCATCCTGCCTGGCTCCCAGGCGGCCAAGTTCGCCGTAGGCTACTTTTTTCTCTCCGGCCTGGAGGCCGTCTCCGACGTGCTGGAGAACGTGGAGGAGCTGCGCCTCCTGATCGGCAATACCTCCAATCGGGAGACCATCGAGCAGATCGCCGAGGGCTACCGCCGCCTGGAGCAGGTGGAGGACGCTGCCGAGGCGGTGGCCTACCCCGGCCGCGCGCAGATGAACGCGGGGGCCGAGAGAACGGCGGCCAATATCGGCGAGACGGCGGCCCTGTTGGATCAGACCGCCGAATCGGAGCGCCTGATCGGCACCTTGGTGCGCCTCATTCGTGAGGGCCGCCTTCACGTGCGCATCTATGCTCGGGGGCGCCTGCACGCCAAGGCCTATATCTTTGATTACGGTCCCACTTACGACGCCCAGGGCGAGCCCCTGCCCCGCGAGGAAAAGGGGATCGCCATCGTGGGCTCCAGCAACCTGTCCCTGGCCGGCGTCAGCAGCAACACGGAACTGAACGTCGTCGTGCACGGCAACGCCAACCACGCCGAGCTGACGCGCTGGTTTGAGGAGCTGTGGGAGGAGGCGCTGCCTTTCGATGAGCGGCTCATGGAGGAGATGCGGGCCTCGTGGGCACTGGCGGAGGTCACCCCCTACGAGGTCTATCTCAAGACTTTGTACGAGCTGGTGCGGGGACGCCTGGCGGAGGCCGACGAGGAGGTGTTCCTGTGGCACCACGACATCATGGAGGCCCTGACCAACTTTCAGGATCGCGCCGTGCGCCGCGCCATCGGCATGGTGCGCGAGTATGGCGGGTGCTTTATCGCCGACGTGGTGGGCCTGGGCAAATCCTACGTGGGGGCAGCCATTCTCAAGCACTTTGCCGAGGTGGAACGGGCGCGCCCCCTCATCATCTGTCCCGCCTCTCTCACCGATATGTGGGAGCGCTACAGTGAGATCTATGATCTCAACGCTCATGTGCTCTCCATGGGCATGTTGGTCGAGGACGATGAATGGGGGCCGGAGTGGATGCTGCACGATTATCGTTATCGCCACCGCGACCTGGTGCTGGTGGACGAGAGCCACAACTTTCGCCACCCGGATACCCAGCGCTATCGCGTGCTGCAGAGCTACCTGGCCTCCGGCGACAGGCGCTGCGTCTTTCTCACCGCCACTCCGCGCAACAGTTCCGGCTGGGATCTTTACTATCAGATCAAGCTCTTTCACCAGCGCGAGGTCACCGACCTACCCATCGACCCACCCCATCTTCGAGCCTTCTTTAACCGCGTGGAGGAGGGAACGCGCCGCCTGCCCGACCTACTGTCTCACCTCCTCATCCGCCGCCGGCGGGCCCAGGTGCTGCGCTGGTACGGCTACGATGCCCAGACGGACGAGCGCATCGATCCCAACCGCTTTGGACCCTACAAACGGGGCGAGCGCCGGGCCTATGTCCGCGTGGGCGACAAGAAGCAGTTCTTTCCCCAACGCGAATTGACCAACATCGAATACAGCATCGAGGATACCTATCAGGGGCTCTACGGTCGGATCAGACGCTACATCAGTGGTGCCGATGGCCACGCGCGGGCGAGGGACGACGCCTCGCTGACCTATGCGCGCTACGGCCTGGGCAACTATGTGCTGGCGGCCAAGCGGCAGCGCCCGCCCTACCGGGAACTGCAGACGGCGGGGCGAAACCTGCGGGGGTTGATGCGCATCATGCTCTTCAAGCGCTTCGAGTCCAGCGTGGACGCCTTTCGCAAGACGGTCCAGCGCATGCTCGTCAGCCATCGGGGATTCTTGACCGCCCTGGACAGGGGCATCGTGCCCGCTGGCGAGGAGGCCCAGCAGATACTCTATGAGAGCGATCAGTTGGAAGAGTGGCAGCTTGTGGAGGCCCTGGAGGAGACGTGCCGCAACTATGAGGCGCGGGATTTCGACGCTCGCCGCCTGCGAGCCGACATAGAGCAGGATATCGGCATCTTGGAACGCCTTTTGGAGATCGTGGAGCCCATCACCCCACAGAAGGATCAAAAACTCCAGACGCTGCTGCAATGGCTGCAAAAGCCCGCCCTCTCCAGGGGCAAGCGGTTGATCTTTACCCAGTATGCGGACACGGCCCAATATCTGCACGACAACCTCATCTCTCTCTATCCCGACGCCGACGTGATCTATAGCCAGCAAAAGAACAAGGCCGCCACCGTGGCCCGCTTTGCACCCAAAGCGAACCCCCAGCAGCGGGAGCGCGTGGGCGGTGAAGAGATCGATACCCTCATCGCCACCGACATCCTGGCCGAGGGCCTGAACCTTCAGGACTGCGACAAGGTGGTGAACTATGATCTGCACTGGACGCCCGTGCGCCTCATCCAGCGTCTGGGACGCATCGACCGCATCGGTTCGGAGCACGATACCATCTATGCCTACAATTTCCTGCCCGAGACGGGCCTGGAGAGGAACCTGGGGCTGCAGGAGCGCCTGGCGCGCCGCATACAGGAGATCCACGAGACCATCGGCGAGGATGCGGCCATTCTCGACCCCAATGAACGATTGAACGAGGAGGCCATGTACGCCATCTATGCGGAGGGCGAGGTTGGAGCGTTCGAGTCCGAGGCGGACGAGGATGATTTCGTGGACCTCAACGAGGCGGAGGAGATCATCCGACATCTGCAGGAGGACGATCCCGAACTTTATGAGCGCATCGCCGCGCTACGCGATGGGGTGCGCTGCGCCCGTTCCACCGGCGATGGATATACGTATCTCTTTTGTCGCTCGGGGCGTTATCGCCAACTCTATCTCGTGGACGCCGAGGGGAACGTGGTCACGCGAGAGATCCCCCGTATCCTGGCCTGGTTGGAATGCGCGCCCGATACGCCGGCAGCCCCCTTGCCCTCTGATCACAACGAACGGGTCATGGCCATCAAGCGCCGCTTCGACGCGCAGGTAGAGGACAGGCGGGCCGAGCGGGAACACACGGTATCCCAGACCCGCGCCCAGCGCTACGTCCACAAAGAGTTGAATATCCTCTACGACGAGACCGAAGACGAGGGGCTGCGGCAGCAGATCAGGCTGCTGAGACGTGTCTTTGGGCAGTCGATCCACCGACCGGCGGTGCGTACGGAGCTCAATCGCCTACAGCAGCGGGGTGCCCACGGCGTTCCGCTCGTCCGCGATCTGGGACGCATCTACTCCCAGTACAACCTGGCCCCCGCGGAGCAGAACGCCTCCAGGCGCGGGGATGAGAACGATGAGATTCCCCGCATCGTGTGCAGCGAGGCGGGGGTTCGATGAGACTTCCGAAGTCGTGCGAACAAGTTCGCCCCAGACTTTGGAAGTCTGGTAGCCCTTTTTGCCTTCCCCCGCGCCCGTGGTACCATGTGACACGATGGAATACGTCTACAGGGGACTGCGCAAATCGATATACGACCCCCAGAGCCTGCGACAGGCCCTGGTGCGCCGTCTCGACCTGCCCGAGATCGAGACGGTGATCGTAGAGCGGGAATCCCTCGACGCCCGCCACAAGCGCAACATCGCCTACGTGTACAATCTGCGCTTCACTGTGTCGCGCGAGGCGCCGCGCCTGGGTGAGCTGCTGGCCTCCGGGGAGGTGGAACCCTACGAGCCGGAGCCGATCCCTCAGCCCAAGCCCCACATAGCGCTGCCGGAGCGGCCGCGCATCGTGGGCTTTGGGCCGGCGGGGATGTTCCTGGGTCTGCACCTGGCGCGCAAGGGGTACCGGCCCATCATCTATGAACGAGGTGAACGCGTGGATCGGCGCGCCCAGGCGGTGCGGGCCCTGTGGGAGGATGGCGATCTGGATCCCGAGTCCAATCTGCAGTTTGGCGAGGGGGGAGCGGGCACCTGGTCCGACGGCAAGCTGACCACAGGCAAGTCCTCGCCCCTGGACCGCCTCATCCTGCGAACCTTTGTGGAGGCCGGGGCGCCGGAGACGATCCTCTACAGCCACAGGCCCCACATCGGCACTGATCATCTGCGCCGCGTGGTGGTCGATTTCCGGGAGCGCATCATCGCCCTGGGTGGCGAGATCCGCTTCGGGGGTAAGTTCACGCAGTTACATCTGCAGGATGGGGCGGTGGAGGCCATCACGGTGTCGGGACACCGGATTTCCACGGACGCCGTCATCCTGGCCATGGGCCACAGCGCGCGCGATACGGTGGCCATGCTGCAGGACGTGGGAGTGGCCGTGCGTCCCAAGCCCTTTGCCCTGGGACTGCGCATCGAGCATCCCGCCGATTTCATCGACGAGGTGCAATACGGGCGAGAGGCCGCCCAGGTGCTCCCCGCTGCCGACTACAAGCTGACGGCCCATCACAGGGGGTTGAGCGTCTACTCCTTTTGCATGTGCCCGGGGGGACGGGTCGTCTGCGCGGCCAGCGAGCCCGGGGGCCAGGTGACCAACGGTATGAGCCGCTATGCGCGGGACGGGGCTGCCTCCAACAGCGCCTTGGTGGTGAGCGTGAATCCGAAAAAGGTGGGCCTGGAATCGGCCACGGAGGCCATCGCCTTCCAGCGTGATCTGGAGCAGCGGGCCTACGAGGCCGGCGGGGGTGGCTACGTGGCCCCCGCGCAGCGGGCACCCGACTTTTTCCATCAGCGGCCCACAGCGTCCCTCCCCCAGACGACGTACCAGCCAGGCGTGGCGCCCGCGCGGCTGGACACCCTGTTGCCCGATTTCGTCACCGATGCCCTGCGCGCCGGGCTGTCGCGCTTCAATCGCACCATCCCGGGTTTCATCGACAGGGGCGTTCTCATCGGCGTGGAGACGCGCACCTCAAGTGCGGTGCAGTTCCCCCGCGATGACGACTGCCAGTCCCTTTCCACCCCCGGCCTCTACATCCTGGGGGAGGGGTCGGGATACACGGGGGGCATCATGACCTCTGCCAGGGATGCCGTCCGTTTCGCTCAACTGGTGAAAGAGTATGAGTAGGCGCATTGGCATCGTGGGTGCGGGTGCGGCGGGAATGATGGCCGCTCTGGAGGCGGCCCGTCGCGGCGCCCAGGTGCTGCTCTTCGATACCAACCCCATGGTGGGGCGCAAACTGTTGGTGACGGGCGGGGGACGGTGCAACATCAGCAACCGCCACGTGGCGGCCGAGGCCTACACGTGCGCCGACAGGGCCTTCCTGGAGACGGCATTTGCGTTGTGGGGACACGAGAGGACCATAGCCCGTCTGGAGGAACTGGGCATCCCCACCTACGCTACCCACGATGGCTGGTGCTATCCTCTCTCCGATTCGGGCGCCACCGTGGCTCAAGCCTTTGCAGCCATGTTGCATCTGGCGGGCGTGGAGGTGCATCTCAAGACCAAGATAAGCGATGTGCGCCTGGCGGCGGGGTGCCTCATCCTGGAGGTGGGCGGCCCCTCGCATACGCTCACCGTGGATCGCGCTGTCGTGGCCACGGGAGGCAAAGCTTATCCCGCCCTGGGCTCCGGGGGGGACTTTTTTTCGGTGTTGGAGCGATTGGGGCATCGTGTGCTTCCCGTGCGGCCCGCCCTGGCTCCCGTCGTCGCTGATGTCAGGCGTCTGCACAAGCTGCAGGGGGTGCGGCTGGATGTGGGGCTGACGCTACTGCAGGGTGACGACGTCGTGGGCCGCACAGCGGGGAACATGATGTTTACCAACTATGGCCTCAGCGGACCGGCGGCCATGGATCTGAGCCACCTGATTAGCACGCGCCCCCATGCCGACCTGACCCTTTCCGTCGATCTTTTGCACTATACTCGCGACGCGCTGCTGCCCCTCATCTCCCGCTTTCGGGAAAAGCCCGTTCCCCTGCGGGTGATTCTGGGGGCCGTCCTGCCGGTCAAGATCCCTCCCGTTCTCATCAATATGGCCGGGCTTCGCGATGACGTGACCATGGACGCTCTCAGCGCCTCCGATCTGGAAGGCGTGCTCGATTTGGCTGCAGACCTCTCGGTTGCCGTCAAGGGGACCCGGGGCTTTGAGGTGTGCCAGCTATCCACGGGCGGCGTGCCGGTAACAGAGGTCGAGGCCAAAACCATGGCCTCGCGGGTGATTCCCCATCTGCACCTTGCCGGCGAGGTTCTCGACGTGGTGGGACCCTGCGGTGGATATAATTTGCAGTTCGCTCTTACCAGCGGGGCGCTAGCCGGCGCGGGGGCTGCCGGGTAGGGATGTCCCTATGAGTGGGTTGTTCTCCTCTCTTGATCTCGGCTGTGAGCAAACAACCCCCTTCCCCTCTCCTTTGTACTCAAGCAGAGGGCATTCTCATTATACTCTCTATATCTCAATTTTCAGGATAAGGGCACGTTGGCGGTCAGCGCGTCCCTTCTTG
Source organism: Chloroflexota bacterium (assembly GCA_034722245.1). Lineage (GTDB taxonomy): Bacteria > Chloroflexota > Anaerolineae > UBA1429 > UBA1429 > JAWLEV01. The sequence continues at coordinate 21,988 of JAYENT010000108.1, read as the reverse complement.
GAGGAGATTTCCTCTTCAGGGATCAGTGCTGCTTGAGCCTAGTCGCCAGAAGTGTCACAAATTCCTCGTCGGCGGATTCTTCTGGGATACTGATGGTGCCGTCTTCGTTGTCGATGGCCTTCAGTACCACCTCTTTTTCGGTTTTTCTGCCAATGCCCAGAAAGCCGCCCTCATGGTGCACCTTGTAGCATGTGACCACGTTGCCTTCCATTTCGGTTTCGTAGCCCTCACCGCCGGTGCGAGCGATGATCTCGTTGTAGAACTGGCCGAGCGTTCCATGATTGGCCCAGTTCCGAATTTCGTGCAGTTCCTCTTCCATATGCTCCTTCCCTCACCACAAATTGCCCCATGCATATGAATCAAGGGCAAATGGTCCCACCAACAGATGGGACACGCACAAAGGACAACTATTCCGTGTTTCCTTTAGCTCTACATGGCCCTGTTTGTCAAGTCGTCGAACCACATTCGGGCGCTTCACTATCCCCGATGAACAGATGGCCCCTCAGTCGCCAGTATAAGCTGCAAGCGGGCGTGTCCCGAGACTCACATAAGACCTACCCTCTTAGTTTACACGAATATGCTCTAGAGCGCAAAGAAAGGCTTGTGATCGGGAATGTACGCGTTCTACCATCTAAAATCTAACCGTGGCAATGTACGCGTTCTGCTGGCCAAAGGCTGCTGGATTGGAGCTAGTTTCGGCTTGACGAGGGCCTGTGTTGGGCTTATGCTACGTTACAGTATGCTCGTTAGCCGTTTGTGAAGAACGTCATTTGAAGGAGAAAGGCCATGAAAGAGAACGCGCTTAAGCGTAAACTGGAACAGGGTGAAATCGTGTACGGACCATTTATGAACTGCACGTATCCCTCGTTTATCGAGATTGCCGGTCTGGCGGGGTTCGATTTCGCCATCGTGGATATGGAGCATGGGCCCCTTTCCGTGGAGACGGCGGAGGATTTGTGCCGTGCGGGGGAGCTTGGCGGTCTCTCGCCCATCGTCCGCGTGCGCAAGAACGACGCGCCCCAGATTCAGCGGGCTCTGGATATCGGATCGGCGGGGGTGCAGATTCCCCAGATCGAGACGGTGGAGGGAGCCAAGGCTGCCGTGCGGGCCTCCAAGTATGCTCCCCTGGGCATGCGGGGCGTGTCCTTGTTTACCCGGGCCGGAGAGTATACCGTTCGCGGCAAAGAGGGCATAACCGATCGCCTCAATGAGGAGCAGATGGTGATCATCCACATCGAGGGTATCCCCGGGCTTGAAAACTTGGAGGAGATCATCCAGGTGCCCCATATCGACGTGATCTTTCTTGGCCCCTACGATCTCTCCCAGTCCTTTGGTATCCCCGGCCAGGTGAACGACCCACGGGTCGTTCAGGGCATGGAGGAGGCCGTGGTCAAGATCCGCGAGGCTGGCAAGTGGGCGGGTACCTTTGCCGACGATGCGGCGGCGGCACGCCGCTGGGCCGATGTGGGCGTGCAGTACATATCCCTGAGCGTGGACGTGGGTATCTTTGGCGACGCCTGCAAGTGGCTGCTGTCGGAAGCCAAGGGCGAGGCGTAGCCTGTTATCTCTGGATGCACAAAGTCTGTTAATGGTTCAGTTACAACTTTTAGAGAGGATTTTCAGTGTTATAAAGCACGGTTCTCTTGATCCCCTCGCCGCGCAGGGCTAAAGCCGCAGCGCTACCTAGCTGCGCCCACTGAAGCGGGCTTCTGGGGTTTTCGAGGCGTCGTTGTTTGTGATTGTGATGTGTGTACAGCCGACAAGTCCCGTTCACGGGACGCTGAAGGAAAGCGCTAGCGCTTTCATCGTAGCACAGGGCGCTTACGCCTGTGCGAGGGGCATATGCAAGAACTTGAGAGCCAGTCTGGGGCCGATTACGAGATCTCTCTTAGTTTTCGCACACCTTGAGCCACTTGACCAGTGGCAGCGCTAATAGCATTTGCGTGCACCTGACGTCTCCCGTTATCTCTTTGTGGATATTTGTTGATTGTTTCGAAAAAACGGTAACCATTTGGCTGCCTGGCACTTTACCTAACTTACTGTAGAGAAGTGATTTGAGACGTGACGTGAGCAGACTGTAATTGTGTGGATAAGTGCCAAGGTAACATCGCAGGAGGCCAACTATGAACACACGCGAGCGCTTGCTCGCCATTCTCGATCACAAGCCACCCGATCGCATTCCCTGGATTCCCCGTCTGCTGCTGTGGTATAATGCCCGCCTGCGGACGGATACCATGCCCCCTCCGTGGAAGGGGTTGTCCCTGCGAGAGGTGGAGCGAGAGTTGCGACTTGGTACGCCAGCGCGAGAGGGTCGGGTGTATGAAACAGAGTACGAGGATGTAGAGTACGTGGAGCGCGAGGAGGATGGCAAGCGCGTCACAGAGTATCGCACGCCGGTGGGCTCTGTGCGTCAGGTGATGGGCTTCTCCGAAATTCTTGATCGACAAGGGTTGCCAGGGCGGGTAGAGGAGTACTTTCTCAAAGGGCCTGAGGATTACAAAGTATGGGAATGGATTGTGGAGCATACGCACTGGATACCGACCTATGAGGCATATGAGGACTATGACGCTGACATCGGCGAGGAGGGGCTGCCCCTGGTACACGTGGGAGACGTGCCCTTTTCACTCTTTTGCGCAACAGTTGGCCGGCTACGAATACGCGTATTACCAACTACACGATCATCCCGGCGAGGTGGAGCATCTGCTGAAAACCATGGCCGAGGTGCAGAAAGAGAGGATGTGGCCCTTGGTCGCCGAGTCGCCGGCGCGGCTGCTGCTACACGGCGCGCACCTGGCGTCGCAGGTCACGCCACCTTCACTCTTTGAAAAGTATATTCTCCCCTACTATGAGGAGTTTATGCCCCTGATGCACGAACATGGTAAGTCGGTGGCCATGCACGCCGACAACGATGTCTCGCGCATCCTGGACATGATAGAGCGGGCAGGCTGGGATATGGTGGAGTGCTTTGTGACCGCGCCCATGGTGCCCGTGACGGTAGAGCAGGCCCGCGAGGCATGGGGAGACAGGGTCATCATCTGGGGCGGTCTGCCTTCCACCCTCCTTTCCCCCAGCGCCAGCGAGGAGGAGTTCCACGATTACATGTATGACCTCTTCCGCACCATCGCGCCAGGGAATGCCTTCATCCTCGGCGTGGCGGACAACGTGATGCCCGACTCGCTCATCGAGCGTATCGCTTGGGTAACTGACTTTGTGGAGGCGCATGGGGACTATCCCATCGAGATGTAGTAGGCGTCTATTCTTCGGAAACATGACCATACAGGAGGGAATATGAAAATCAGTGACATCGAATTAATCAGGTTCACCTATCCTTCCAGAGTTATGCGCGACGCGGAGGGACACTCGCATCCGGGTCCAGAGCACGAGGCGCAAGGCACCATCACCCACATCAGCACTGATGAGGGGGTAGATGGCTATAGCGTGGGGGGTGCTCCGGCCATGTTGGAAACGGCGCGACAGGTTCTCCTGGGAGAGGATCCGTTGCATCGCGAGTATATCTGGCAGAAGCTGCGGCAGTTTCAGCGCATGCGGGGACCTGCCCTTCATGATCGTTACCTGGGGGCCATCGATCTGGCCCTGTGGGATATAGCAGGCAAGGTGGCCGGGCTGCCCGTGTACAAGCTGCTGGGGGCCTATCGTGACAAGGTGCCCGCCTATGCTAGCACCATGTGCGGGGACGAGATACCCGGCGGCCTAGATACGCCCGAGCACTATGCGGACTTTGCCCAGGCCTGCGTGGAGGAGGGCTATACGGCCTTCAAGCTGCACACCTGGATGGCGCCCATCGGCCCCGACCCCAAGCGCGACGTGGCCGCCTGTGCCGCCGTTCGGGAACGCGTGGGGCCCGACATCAATCTCATGCTCGACTGCAACCACGATTACAGCCGCATGGAGGCTCTCTACATCGGGCGCGCGCTGGAGGAACTCGACTTTCACTGGTTCGAGGAGCCCATGCCCGAGGCCAGCATGTCCTCCTATATCTGGCTCACGGAGCAACTGGACATCCCCGTGGTGGGGCCGGAGACGGCGGGTGGCCAGTTCTTCACCCGCGCAGAATGGATCGTCAACGAGGCCAGCGACATCAGCCGTTACGACGTGGCCCTGGGCGGCCTCACGCCGATGATGAAATGCATCCACCTTTGCGAGGCCCACGGCGTGGCCCTGGAGGTTCACGGGGGCGGGCATGGCAACCTCCACGCCCTGGGCGCCATGGGCATCCCTGGCGAATACTATGAGCGAGGACTTTTGCACCCCCAGTATAACTACGAGGCGGCTCAGCCTTGGCTCAGAAGTCGAGTGGATGCCATTGATGCGGAGGGGTACGTGCACATGCCCCAAGCGCCCGGATTGGGGTTGGATATCGACTGGGATTTTGTGAACGAGAATCGCATATAGGCGTTCAGGTGCCCGGCACTGATAAAAGTGCCGGGCACCTCAGCATACGTCTTTGGAGATAGCCTATGAGCTACCGCATCGGCATGGATGCGCTCAACCTGAAACCCACGCCGCGCCTGGCCCACACAGAGTACTGCAGCAACGACGCGCTCAAACGCGCCGTCACCGGTCTCCCCGATGATCATCCCCACAGGGAGGCCGTCTTCTATGAGCGCTGGAACTATGATTTCATCTGGTCCACGAACGATGGCCCCGAGCCCTGGGATGAGCGCGGCCGCGTGACGGATATGGGCCATTCCGAGTTCCTGGAGGGCGGCGTCGACCGCCGGGAACCCAAGCCCTGTCCCTTTGCTAACGTAGAGGAGGCCTGGGCCTTTGACGCCGTCGCCGAGTATGGGCTGACCGATTTCGACGATCTCGTCTCCTTTTACGAGGGACTCTATTGCCAGGCTCGTCAGGAGTACCCGGAACAGGTGTGGACGGGGGGATACTATCGCACCCTCTTTTCAGGGGCCATCGCCATCTTTGGTTGGGACATGCTGTTGCGAGCGGCGGCCGATCCATCCCGTTTCGCAAACGTGCTGGACAGCATCTACCAGCAGAGCCTGCACCACTACAAGGCCTGGGCAGAGACCTCCATCGAGGTCTTTATGTGCCACGACGACATGGTCTGGAGCCAGGGGCCCTTTATGCACCCCGACTTTTACCGCGCTGAGATCTTTCCCCGCTACAAGGCCCTCTGGTCCATCCTCAAAGAGGCGGGCAAGAAGGTCGTCTACACCTCGGACGGGGACTGGAGCATGTTCGTGGATGATATTGTGGACGCCGGCGCCGACGCTCTCTGTTTCGAGCCCATGTTGCCACTGGAGTCGGTGGTGGCCAAGTACGGACAGACGCACTGTATTCTTAGCAGCAAGGTGGATGCCAGAACCCTTACCTTTGGGAGTAGGGCGCAGATCCGCCGAGAAGTCGATGCCACGCTGGCCCTGGCCGAGGACTGTGCGGGCTTGATCTTTGCTGTGGGCAATCATATACCAAGCAACGTGCCCGTGGAGAATGCCCTCTTTTACTATGATTATCTGCGTCAGCACTGGATGAGGGAGCATCGATGAGCGATAAGGTAAGATTCCCTGGTATTCGGGTCAAACGACTTTTGGCGTTGATGCTTCTGTTCTGCCTCTCCTTGGGCGCCGTTGCGGGTTGCCAGCTTGTCGAAGAGAGGAGCAGGCGAGGTAGCTTTGACTGGAGCCGTGGGCAGAAACTCGGGCAGGCAGCGCTCAACAATAGGCCGGCATTGGAGG
>JAYENT010000108.1:8028-16174 GCA_034722245.1 Chloroflexota bacterium | reverse complement strand
TGCCTCTCCTTGGGCGCCGTTGCGGGTTGCCAGCTTGTCGAAGAGAGGAGCAGGCGAGGTAGCTTTGACTGGAGCCGTGGGCAGAAACTCGGGCAGGCAGCGCTCAACAATAGGCCGGCATTGGAGGTCGATGAGGCGACGGGCGAGATATACGTAGCGTGGATCGCCGCAGAGGGGGAGACTTCCCGGTTGCACTTTGTGCACCTGGACAGCGCAGGGCATATTCTCCTGCGGCGCGACCTGCCGTTTCGTGTCAGTGCTCCCTCCAAACTGCAGTTGGCGGCCTCGGAAGAGGGCGAACTCCATGTGGCCTGGATGGATGGCCTTGGGGAAGAGCGCTCCCTTTTTTGGGCCAGGATGGGCGAGCAGGCGTCGCCCCCCGTGCAGATCTCCCCTCCCGGCGTATTGGTCGATTCGTATGCCATGGCCCGTGGGGGCGGCGAGGGGGTCCACGCCTTTTGGGGCGTGGCGGAGGGGGAAGGTCAGGGGCTGTATTATACGCCACTCACGGGGGATGATGCGGGGGATTCCTTCGTTTTGCGGGAGCGGGGTTTCGCCCCCGGTTTCCGTGTCGATCCCCGGGGAGCGATGCATGTGGTGTGGCGGGAGGAGCCCAGCTTCAGCGAGTGCTCCATTTACTATGCCACCTTTGATGGGCAGAAAGTGGCGCTACGCGACCCTCATGAATTGGTCGCCTTTTCCGCGCCTCTTGGCGTCGTTATTCACGGTCCCGAACTGGGGTTGACCCATGATAGAGCGTACGTGTTCTGGTCTAGCGAAGTGCGCGGCGGCGGTATGTCGCGCCCCATGGCTGAATCATACTATGTGACCTTTCCTTTGGGGCAACCCCAGGTGGGGCAGAGGCCGCAGAATATACGGCTTCCGGCCATGCGGGACCCATCGTATGAAGTGGTGGATAGTGTCTTTAACGTGCACCAACTGGCCCCGGCGGGGGCGCTTGCTGGGGCCAGCTTTGTTTACATGCCTTCCGCCGTTCGTGTACCAGAGGAAGCGTTGGCCGTGGCCTTTGCCGTGGAGCTTGTCGGGCGGACGAGAAGCATCGTCCAGCCCGTCCTGACCATCTGGGGCGAGGGGGCGATGCAGGGCTATCAGGTGGTGAGCAAGACGCGGAACGTCTCTCTGCGGCCCAGCCTGCTGGCGGATGCGGGAAAGGATTTGCACCTAGTCTGGATAGATAGCGCGGGGTTTGGAACCTATGATGTCTATTATGCCAGTACAGCCCCTGCCGTGCGTGCCCATCTGAATCGCGTCACGGGGCGCGATGTCATGGCTGCCGTCTTTGATTTCGCTTGGGCTTTGGCGCAGGCAGCCAGTTTCTTTCCCCTTCTTTTCGCCTGGATCTTTATGCCCCTGGCATTGATCGCCATCTACAGTTTCATTCGCGCCGAGGGCTCTCTCGCCCTATGGGGGCCGCGCATCGTGCTGGCGCTCTCCATCCTGCTTTATGTGGCCTTCAAATACCTCTTCCAGCCCAACTGGTTGGGAGGGCTGCCCTTGCCCAGGTGTCTGCCCCTGCGCATCTCCAACGTCCTGATGTATGCCGCGCCCTTTGCCATCGCTGGGTTGGCGGGGGGCATCACCTGGCTGCACGCGAGACAACGAGAGAGGGCTAGCCTCTTTCCCACCTTTTTGGTCTTTGTGGTATCGGACACGCTGCTAACGTTGCTGATCTATGTGCCCGGGATCCTGGCGGAATAGGGCGTACTGGGAATGTGAAGCGTACGGAAGCTTGGGCCATCAGGGGTGGTCCAATGCTTCTCGCCGATACGAAAGGCCCTCTCCAGGGGAGCGTTGGCCTTCTCCTTCACCCAGAGATCGTTGATCTCCCTGGCCTGGTACAGGCGCGATAGCGTGGTCAGGATAAAGGTCACGCGCCGCAGTTTGCGGCTAGAGATGGGCCTGGGAAGCCTCTGCAGGGGGCCTATCTCGATCTTGTAGTAGAGATCGTCCCTCCGAGGATGACCCGTCTCCTCGGGCAGGAGCTCTCCTCTGCGCACGAGGTGGTATGCCCTAATGGGTGCATAGTAGGTAATGGTCCAGCGTAGTTCCTGAAAGACCTTGGGGTGGTAGAAGGCCAGGTACTCGGCAGCGATGCGCTGCGGCGCTCTGGCCACGGGGATGCGGTACCAGTGTTCTTCGCATACGCGCTTCCAATCCGCGAGGCGGGGCACGATGCCCACCAGCACCCGCTCCTGCGCAAAGGGCGTGCTGGACTGCATCTCCCCATCCTCAAAACACTCGTTCCACATGGTCCACCTCGTCGACAACCCTTATCCTCTTCCTGAACATACTATAGCAGAAGGCGTGCCCCATATGCAAGTGGTGCAGCAATCTCAGATAGCGTGGTTCGGCGGTCTATTTTGCTTGTGAAGAGATCAAACGGGGAAGATGAGCCGTGCGCGATTCGAACGCGCGACACCCTGCTTAAAAGGCAGGTGCTCTGCCGACTGAGCTAACGGCTCATACCAAACCAAGTATAGCAGAGGGCGGGCTCATGGTCAAAAAGGACTCGGCTGATGCGCTATGTCTGGGAAACACAGGCCAGAAAGGTCCACATCCAGTATGGGGCAAGCGGCTATTACACGCGCCGACACAAGACAAAGCTGAATCGGCGTTTTTATTCGGCAGCCGGGCAACGTATTGTTTCTCGCGCGTGGTGGGTCAGTGCAGGCGGCGCTTCTGCCATGTCCAGAGCAAACCAGCGGCGAGCACCAAAAGCAGTCCCGTGAGGGCGAGCCAGCCGGTGCGCAACCACCGCCATATAGTCCAGTAGGGAGACCGCGTGGGTTGGGCGGGAGGTTGCTCTCTCGTCGGGAGGGGGGTCATTGTGGCTGTAGGCGTGGGTGTGGGCGGTTTGGAGGCTGTTGGCGTGGGGGGGTGCAGGGTGGCCGTGGGAGTATCTTGTGTCTTTGGCGCTTCCAGCGCCCGTTCATGCTGCAACACCCCGGCTTGGGGTTCGACAGCTTCCGCCGTTTGCGTGGGGACACGTTGTGAACTTACGTCTCCAGCCGGACGCTCCACCGCTAGTTCAGGGGCCTCCTTCTCTACAGCCTCCTCTGCTCCTTTGCGGGGAGGGGCGGAAGCAACACCGTTTGCTTCGGTTCTTTTGGCCGCCGCTGTGGGCGAGGGCGTCGGAACGTAGGCCTCTGCGGCTTCAGGTGCCTCAACCACTCTCGTCTCTACCAGGGTTTGCTCCGAGGCGGTTTCTGCAGTGCGCTTGGCGAGGGGAACAAATCCCAAGCTTATCGCCAGGTCGCCTGAAAGGAGCAGTACCAGTAGCAGAGACGCCACAGCGGTGGCCGTTCGCAACATTGTGTGCATCCTGCGCCAGAATCGGTAGCGCCCTCGCTCTTTCTCGGCTGAGGCCGGCAGCGCAAAGGAGCGGGGCAGCGGAACGGGGGGCATCGCGTGCAGCAAGTCCACCGTGCTGCGAAGCGTCGCCAAATCCTCCCGACAGTCGGTACACTCGGCAAGATGCCGCTCCACGCGCTCTTGTTCTCTGTCGGTCAGTTGTCCATCCAAGTAGGCCGATAGATTCTTTTGTGTGAACCTGTGATCGAGGCCAAAGCCCATCTTTTGCTATCCTGTCTAGCCGTCTTTCCCCGATTCATATCTTGGACGGAATTTCTCGGGCAAAAGTTCCCTGTGTTCGAGAAGATAATCGCGGAGCTTTTTTCTGCCGCGGTTGATGCGCGATTTAACCGTTCCCAGGGGCACCAACGTTACCTGGGCGATCTCCTCATAGCGCATATCCTGGATGTCGACCATAATGACCGCCACGCGCTGGTCGTACGGGAGCGTGTCGAGTCCTCGCTGAATACCCGCTCCTAGTTCCTCGCGCATGAGCCCGTTCTCTGCGGACTCGGTATGATCCTCCAATATCCTGCTATGTTCCGCGTTCTCGACCAGATCGTCGATGGAGGTGCTGGGGTGACGTTGCTTCGCGCGCAGTATGTCATAGCAACAATTGGTCGTGATGCGCAGAAGCCAGGCCTTGAAGGAGCCGCCCCGAAACTGATCCAGGGCCTTATAGGCACGCAGAAACGCATCCTGCGTGGCGTCCATGGCTCTGTCATAGTCGCCAAGAATGCGATAGGCGACGTTGTAGGCAAGGTGCTCATGGGAGCGAACAAGCTGGTTGAACGCTTCCACATCGCCCTGTTGAGCGATCTCGATGATTTGCGCTTCGTCCATAGCTTCCCGTTCTTGTCAGTCACCTGAGCCCGTATCGGATGATAGCGCGGATGTCCATGAGTTCGACATTTGACGGGGCAGTCCAACCTGTCTATACTCTTCACTGTGTCCAGCCGAAGTGGCGGAACGGAATACGCGGTGGTCTCAAAAACCACTGGAGGCGACTCCGTGTGGGTTCGAATCCCACCTTCGGCATGATGATACTTTAGAAGGTATCGCTTGACAAGCTGGGGAAGCGGTTTCCAGCATATGAATGGGGGACGGGGTTGCCCGCCGAGGAGATGAGGCGGCAACCCCCTTTTCTATGTGTTGCCCTTTCCCCACACTGTACAGAATGGTTGTAGCACAATCAGTGAAAGGAGCTAACGGTATGACCCTCGTATCGACCAAGGAGATGCTTCGCGCGGCTGTGGAAGGTCACTATGCCGTGGGAGCGTTCAATGCCAACAACATGGAGCAGGTACAGGCCATCGTGGAGGCCGCTGTGGAGGAGCGCGCGCCGGTGATTCTGCAGGTGAGCCAGGGCGCTATTCGCTATGCGGGGCTGGAAACCGCTGCGGCCCTGGTGAAGATGATCGGTGGGGCGGCAGATGTTCCCGTAGCCTTGCATTTGGATCACGGCACGGACTTTGCTCAGAACGTGCGCTGCCTGCGGGCGGGGTTTACCTCGCTGATGTTCGATGGTTCCAAGCTACCCTATGAGGAGAACGTCGCCACCACCGCCAGGGTGGCCGAGATCGCGCACATCATCGACATCCCGGTGGAGGCCGAGTTGGGGCGCGTACTGCAATCGGAGGACGATGTTGCACCAGAAGAGGTCGAGGCGGCCATGACGGATCCCGATCAGGCCGCGGATTTTGTGGCCCGCACCGGATGCGATTCCCTTGCGGTAGCCATAGGGTCGGTGCATGCCATGAAGGAAGCCCAGGCCGAACTGAATATCGACCGCCTCAAGGCGATCCGTGCGAAGTTGGACATCCCCCTCGTCCTGCACGGTTCCTCTGGCGTAAAAGAGGAAAGCGAGGTGGAGGCCATTCAGTACGGCATTGCCAAGATCAACGTGGCTACCATGCTCAACCAGGGCTTTGTTCGGGGTCTCCGGGAAAGTATGGCCGAGATGCCCGAAAACGTGGATCCACGGAAATTCCTGGCTTATTCCCGTGAAAACGTCAAAGAGGTCGTGCGTCATAAGATTCGCCTCTTTGGTAGTAGCGGGAAGGTCACGAGCAGTGGCTACGTGGGCGCTGCGACCATGCATCGTAGCGCGGATCTCGGTGGGCTGGAGGAATAGCACGACCATCCCTTGATTTGCGACAGCGTTCCAAGACGCCATGGGGAGCATCTGCTGGATGCTTACCATGGCGTCTTTTTTGTGTCTCTTGGAGAATTGGACTGTGCCCCGCCGTGAACAGGCGGGGCTGGTTAAGGAAAAGTCTTATATGCTCTCCGTGTGGAGGCGAGCAGGTAGGTCGGATTGGCGATCCGACCTACCTTTCCCTCTCCCACATGTGGGAGAGGGGATTAGAGGGGAGAGGGCGAAAGCGGGAGAGCCGCGGCCCCTTGACGTCGCAGCCCGTGCGCATTAGGATATGCGTACGGTGACCTTGAAAGGTGGGGAAAAGATGAGAATCGCAACGCATATCGGGGAGCCTACTGACTCCAAGCTGCGACTGGCCAAGCAGATGGGGCTGAGCGACATCGTGGCTGGCCCTCCGCGTACGGAATCGGGCGAGATGCCCACGGTGGAGGATTGGGAAAGGCTGAGGCGAAAGGTTGAAAGTCATGAGCTCACCCTGTCGGTGATCGAGACCATCCCGATCTCGGATAGGGCCATGCTGGGGCTGCCTGGGCGCGACGAGGACATTCAGAGCTTCTGTCAATCCGTCCTACGCATGGGCGCGGCGGATATACCCATCCTCTGCTATAATTGGATGCCTGTGCTACATGCGTTCCGAACGTCCCGCAACAAGCGGATCAGGGGCGGCGCGCGGGCCACGGCCTATGATCACGCCTTGCTCGAGGACGCGCCCCTCACGGAGGCGGGCGAGGTAAGTGCGGAGCAGTTGTGGGAGAGTCTGTCATATTTCCTAGAGATTGTCGTCCCCGTGGCCGAGGAAGCGGGGGTCAAGCTGGCCATGCATCCCGATGATCCGCCTATCTCGCCCATTCGGGGCATGGCGCGCATCATGAGCACGCCGGAGGCTTTCCAAGAGCTGATCGACCTGGTGCCCAGCCCGAACAATGGGATCACCTTCTGCCAGGGCTGCTTTGCCGAGATGGGCGTGGACGTGCCTGAGACCATCCGGTATTTTGGGGAACAGAAGAAGATATTCTTCGCTCACTTTAGAAATGTCAGGGGGGCGGTTCCTAGCTTTTACGAAACCTTTCACGATGAAGGGGATACGGACATGTTCGCGGCCTTGAAGGCCTACTGTGACGTTGGTTTTGATGGTCCCATGCGCCCCGATCACTACCCGGCCATGGAGGGGGAAGAGGTGGGCGAGTGGCACGTCAAGGGACGGCTCTTTGCCGTGGGTTACATGAAAGGGCTGTTGGAAGGCGTGCAAAGGGCGTGCTGAGGTGCCTTCTTGACCAAGGGGGCATTATCTGTCGCAACGAGAAAGTGTTGCAGTCCCCCCCCTTGTAGATGGTCCTTCGCTCGCCTACATTTCTCTTGAGAAGACTTCTCGCTGTATCTTGTCGTGGAGATAGAAGAGGCGTGCATCGATCCCTGCTGTGGCGTGGAATATGTGTGTCGCTCATCTTGTGGCTCCTGACTGCGGGCTGCATCGACGATCCGTGGGGCACACCGACCGCCTCTTCGCCGATGCCGACCTCCGGCCCCACGATGTTGCCCACCCCGTCTCCCACGCCTGAGGGCTCTTTGCCTTCCGTGTTTGCAGAATTGGATTTGGGGTTGCCAGTGGGCAACGCCTACGGTCCCATGGCTTTGGCTGTGGACGACGACACAGCCTACGTTCTCTGCCGGCATTATCGGACCCTCGATGCCGCGACCGCCTGTGTGGCGGTCATAGATCTCAAATTGGGCACTGTGGAGGGTATCTGGCCTCTATGCGGGACGCCGGTGGGCCTCCTGGCCGCTGGAGGGGAGCGGGTCTACCTTGTGTGCGAGAGAGAAGATGAGGTATACCTCCTTGTCCTGGACGCCGCCGACGGTCGCAAGGTGTATGACATCGATCTGCGCTCCCTTGGGTACGTGGATGGGATGTGGATAGATTCCCAACGGGGACGCCTGTATCTATCCCTGCCCGATCGGCTGCAGGTTCGTGACGCCCAGGGGCTCGACATAATAGATGATCTTGCGTATCCTTTCAAGGCCGTGGAGCGGCACGTGGCCTTTACGGAGGATATGGGTGTCCTACTCGTCTCCCTCTCGAATGTCGTCTATGCCTATGAATTGCCGGACATGACTCCCCTGTGGGATGTGGAGACGCCGCTGGAGACCGTGCAGGCCCTGGTCGTGGGGGGCAGCGGCGCGTTTTTGATGGCCCAGGGACCCTTGGCGCAGGGAGGCGTTGCGGGCCAGGTGCTTTTTTACAGTTTGGAGCAGGGGCATCTATCTGACGCGCTCACGCTTGCCGGTGAGCACGAGGGCAAGTTGGTGTGGGGCGACGCCTCGTTGGATCGTCTTGCTTTCGCACGCACCGCTTATCCTCCCGCACAGGCCCCCATCCTGCACTTGTGGAGTACCGATCTGGAAGGTGAGGATGGGTGCCAGGAGCGACGATTCGGCAGCGGGGTATTGGCTTGGGGACTTGGGCCTAATCTCTACGTTCTGGATCGGCAGGGGCATAGGATGATCTCCGTCGATGGTGCTACGCTAGAGACCGAGAAGCCGATACAACTGGGCGTCGAGCTGCACGGACTCGTAATGGGGCCCGATCGCGAGAGGATGTACGTCAATGATACA
>JAYENT010000108.1:0-7928 GCA_034722245.1 Chloroflexota bacterium | reverse complement strand
GGCGTGTTGGCCCTGCGTATGGGGACGACGACGGGGGGCAAAGGCCAGGGCGTACTCCCCCTGCCACGGTTCTTTTCCCTCGACACACTGGCGCCCGTCAGCCACACGGTCAGCATCCTGGCCGGCGTGAGTGAGGAAGGGGTGCTGTTTCCGCCGACGGATGGTCGCATCTATGAGAATCTGCGCTATACGCGCGATACTTCCCATGCGAATCTGGTCGTGCGCGGTGCCCAAAATGGTGAGGTCATCTCCTGGCACGATGGTTTGCTTCTGGAGATGCTCTCGCCGGATGGCGATCAGGGCTTTGTGCCGCGGGACGACCGCTGGCTCGCGTTGGATACGGACACGTGGACGCCGTTAGGATACGTACCCCGCCATCGCGTTCACAGCTATGATGATACTTTTGGTTTATTCTTCGCCCTGGAGGGTTCCCGGTTGATGGTGCTGCGTCCCCGTGGAGGAGAGCCCTCGCCCCCTGTGGCTCCCCAGCAAGCGTCCCTGCGGGGCGGCGTGTCGAGCCTGCGTCTTTCGCCGCGCTATGATGAGGAAAAGGCCCTCTTTGCTGTGAGCGAGAAGGCTCTCTACCGTTCGCGCACCGACGGGCGCGAGTGGGTGCGACTGGAGGGAGGCCTGCCCCAGGCGCAGTTTGACACGGATGCCCACCTGGTGGTGGTCATATCTCCCCAATACGGGCACGACAGAACGCTCTTTGCAGGAGGCTGGGACGGCGATGGACAGGGCTTTGGGGTGTGGCGTTCCCTCGACGGCGGGGACACCTGGCAACCCATGTGGCTCGGCCTGACGCACCTGCAAGTGGAAGAGGTTGTCCTTTCGCAGGATTATGGCACGGACGGCACCCTTTTGGCTTACTGCCGCTATCACGATCTCCGCTCCCAGGAGGAGGGGCGGTCCGTGTTTCGCTCCTCGGATCGGGGTGAGACGTGGGAGATGGTCGTCCAGGCCGCTGGGGAGGAGGGGCTTCCTCGGGGTGCGCAATTGCTAGGCGAGGAATCGGATGGCGACGTGTTTCGCGCCGTTGAGGGAAGCCGTGTACTCACGCGGGACGGCACCCCTGAACGTGCTGCACTCTCCTTACCGCCAGGGGAATTCGTCGTGGCCCAGCAGAAATCGCCCTTTTTTGACCAGGATGGCACCGTGTACATCCTTTCCTCTTTGGGCCTCTATCGTTCGAGGGATGGGGGCGAGACGTGGGCACAGGCCCAGGGGCCGCCCTTTGTTGAGCGGGATCTGGAGGTGCGCTTCACCGACCTGGACGCCAGCATCGGACAGGAGGACAGCGTTGTGTTGGCTCTGGGCGACCGTGCGGGCAACGTGTACCTGATGTATGCGGAAAAAGTCGCGTGGGAGGCCATCTCTTCGTCACAATAAGGGAGTGGGCAAGCCGCCCTACGTTGTGTCGTGAAGGGGTTTGCCCTGGTTTTCTATAAGCGTGATGCCCCACAGCAGGAGAAACAGGACGCCCGGCGCCGCCACCAGCGCAAAGTAGGGCCCGCGCGGGAAGCGCCCATCAAAAGCCCATAGTATGAGATAGAAGGCCAAAAAGCTGCCCACCGTCACGGCGCCACCAAGCCCCTCGCGCCACCAGGCCACCACCAGCCCTGCGCATACGCCCACAGGGAAAAAGACCATCCCCAGGAGATCACGAGCCGCACTAGGAAGTTGCCCTGTGGGGGAGAGGAGTTCGCCTCCCACCATCAGCAGCATGAATCCCAGGCTCACGATGCTCCAGACGCGCGCCACCCAACGGATGACAGAACTCATAACATCAGGATTCTCGGTTGCCTTGACCATAGTTGCCTCCTTTGGATTGGCATACCGCCGTTCTCTGAATAAGCGCCTTGTGGGCCTTCACTCTATGTCGAGCTTTTTCATACGCACGTCGCTGATGCGGCGCTGATAGGGGGGATTGCCTCGGGCGATGATCACTTCAAAGATGCCCTCCCAAGGAGAGTGGATCATCTCTCCGTTTTCTTTTGTGGTCATGATCATGCCCACGCGCACTGCTTCTATATACTGTCCGACGGTGGTGCTTTCGATGGCCTGAAGCTCGATATCCTCCAGCGGCCTGTATGCTTCCACATAACGCTCGTAGGACACGGCATCTCGATATACGGGATGCAGCAGATCGTAAGCCCTCTCGTATTCTCCCTCTCCCAACAGATATAGGTAATCCCGCACCAGGGCGATGGACTTTTCACTGCCCGGTCCTGGCGTCCAGGTGACTATTCCTGGCGTTGGTTCGGATGTGGCGGTCTTGGGTACGCTCACAATTTCGGAGACGCCCTCGTCCTCGGGCGCACAGGGCTGCTGTTGTGAGGAGATGCTTTCCAGTTCGGCTGACAGGGGGCCGCTCAGAGGAATGGAGGCGATGACCTGTCCATCAACGGATACGTCCAGGGTGTTGCGATCCCATATCTCTTGCCAGCGCAAGGTGAAGGCGGCTCGCGTATGTGGGGGGACCTTTAGCGTTACGGTCCTCTCAACCTGCCACTGCCTCGTGTCCTCAATGCCGTAGCGTTGCTCGACAAAGGCCTCCATGGCAGCACGCTGCGCGGCGAGATCGGGCAACATGACCTCCATATCCAGGAAGTAGTCTGTGGGCAGGGTGTACATCTCGCGGTGTTCGCGGGTCAGGGCCTCATCTCCTGTGCAGTTCTCTATGGTTACCGTGAAGGGGGCTTGGGGCCGGAGATGTGTGTTCTCACCGACGGGTTGGGCCAGCGCGAATTCCATATTTCCCACCTCCTCGGACGTCTCGCTGGGGATCACCGTATCGGGAACTGACACGGGGCTCGGCTTGGCACGCTGGCACGCATTAAGCCCGAGAATGGCGACGAGAATCAGTAACACGTGCAGAGTGTACTTGTTCATAAACCTCCTCCTGCCGACACCCGAGTTTCCACACCCCCTTCCCAACCCCTATTATAGCACGATGCCGGGGTATCCGCCATGGCGATTGGTTGTGTGCACTGCACCGCCGTGAACAGGCGGTGCTGGTGGATAGAGTCAACCCCACTTCCTTATGGCGGGGCAACAGGCGATGCTGACTCCGTCGGATGCACGCAAATGTTTTAGTCTGTTAACCTTTCCTCGTCCGCGCAGGTGCCCATAGGACTGCAGAATGGCACCGCCATTCTACGAGGCCACCGAAGGTGGCCCAATTGGCCGCAAGGCCTGTGCAATGAGACTTCAGTCCATGCACTCCTGGGGCGCCGACTAAAGGCGGCTTCTGAGGCGTTTCGCGCCGGGCGTCGACCTGCGTCGACGCGTCTGGGTAGCATCCATGGGTGCGCTTACGTTACCTGTGTCCCGTCAGAGCCCCTTTCTGATAGACCCGATGATTCTAGCCGACTTTGCGTGCACCGACCC
The DNA here is from genome assembly GCA_034722245.1 of Chloroflexota bacterium. Lineage (GTDB taxonomy): Bacteria > Chloroflexota > Anaerolineae > UBA1429 > UBA1429 > JAWLEV01. Next base: position 4,538 of record JAYENT010000108.1, on the reverse strand, counting down.
CGTTGGCTCACTTGCCAATGCCCCCTGCGCCTCGTACAATAGGCCAGTGTGTCCTACGCAAGCAGTTCTTGATAGCAAAGGAGCAAAGGAGGGATCTATGTCCAGCGAGATGAGCCTGCGCTACGGTGTGAATCCTCACCAGAGGCCGGCCCGCGTCTTTGTGGAAGATGGCGATTTGCCCTTTGAAACCCTGAATGGGAGACCGGGCTATATCAACCTGTTGGATGCTCTGAACGGGTGGCAGTTGGTCAGCGAGTTGAAGGCTCTGCTCGGGCAGCCGGCGGCCGCCTCTTTCAAGCACGTCAGCCCGGCGGGGGCCGCTGTGGCCATGCCCCTGAGCGAGTCCGAGAAGAAAGCCTGCTTTGTGGAGGATCTGGAGCTTTCTCCGTTGGCTACGGCCTATGCTCGGGCCCGCGGCGCCGACCGCATGTCCTCCTTTGGCGATTGGATCTCCTTAAGCGATCCCTGCGACGTGCCCACGGCCCGCGTCGTGCGGCGCGAGGTTTCGGATGGCATCATCGCCCCTGGCTACGAGACGGATGCCCTGGAGATCCTGAAGCAGAAGCGTAACGGCGGATACCGCATTCTGCAGATCGATCCCGACTATGAGCCTCCGGATATGGAGCAGCGCACCGTATTTGGTCTGACCCTGGAGCAGCCACGCAATGACGTCATGCTCTCTGAAGCGTATTTCGAGAATATCGTGACAGAGAACGAGGATCTACCCGCCTCGGGACTGCGCGATCTCATCGTCGCCTCCGTGGCCCTCAAGTATACACAGTCCAACTCGATCTGCTTTGCCTACAACGGTCAGGTGACGGGGGTAGGGGCGGGACAACAGTCGCGAGTGCACTGCACGCGCCTGGCGGCCTCCAAGTCCGATCTCTGGTTCCTGCGGCAGCATCCCCGGGTGCTGAACTTTCAGTTCGCTGAGGGCGCCTCGCGGGCCCAAAGGAACAATGCCATCGACGGCTACTTCTTGGAGGAGGTTTCCAGGGCCGAGGAAGAGGCCTGGGAGAAGGCCTTTGCCGTGGTTCCCGAGCGCCTCACGTCGGAGGAGAAGAGGGAGTGGCTGGATCAGATGGAGGGCGTGGCCCTCAGTTCGGATGCCTTTTTCCCCTTCCGCGATTCCATCGATCGCGCGTCGCGCAGCGGCGTCAGCTATGTGGCCCAGCCCGGAGGGTCACTCAACGACGAGAGCGTCATCGCGGCCTGCGACGAGTACGGCATGGTCATGTGCTTCACGGGCGTTCGCCTGTTCCATCACTAGATATTTACGTTGATGGGAACGTGAGGTGAGACGATGATTGACGCGCAGAGAGCGTACATTTACAAGGTGACGTATCAGGTCAGGCTATTCCTGTATCTATATTTGCCATCGGATTGGCTGGAAGGCGATAAGCGTGCAGGCATAGTCTTCTTTTTCGGGGGTGGCTGGCAGCAGGGGACGGCGAACCATTTCAGGCGTCAGGCCCAATACCTGGCGGAGAGAGGTATGGTGGCGGCCTGCGCCGATTATCGCGTCAAGTCGCGCCAGAACGTGCTGCCGGATAGCTGTGTGGAGGATGCCAAAAGCGCCGTCCGCTGGATGCGTGCTCACGCCGAGGAGTTGGGACTTGATCCCCAGCGGTTGGTGGCCGCGGGGGGATCGGCGGGCGGCCACCTGGCGGCCTGCACCGCTATCATCGAGGGATTTGAGGCAGAAGATGAGGACGAGACGATCTCCTCGGTCCCCAATGCCCTGGCCCTTTTCAATCCTGCTCTGGATTTGTCGAAGGCTCTGCCTGGCATCGTGGAAAGGTTTGGCTCTATGGATCTGGCCAGGGCGCTCTCCCCCAATCTCTATATTCGGGAGGGGCTGCCGCCGGCCGTCGTCTTTCATGGGCAGGACGACGCCATAGTCCCGGTTGAGCAATCGGAGTCCTTTGTACAATTGATGGAAAAGGCGGGCAATCGCGCCGAGCTCCACGTCGCACCAGGAGAGGGGCACGGCTTCTTTAACCGTTCCCCCTGGTTCGAGCGTACGCTGTACCGACTGGACCAGTTCCTCGCTTCATTGGGCTACCTGGAGGGGGAGCCGACCGTTCCGCTGTTGGAGGGAGGGGAGTGGTGACGTCCGTCGCGCGTATATGTGAGACCAATGGTTGATATCTATCTCTTTCGTCACGCCCACGTGGACTATGAGCCGCCGGCGCGGATAACGGCGCACAATCCCCTCACAGCGTTGGGCCACGAGATGGCCGAGCGCCTGGCGGAGAGGTGCGACGCATGGGATTTGCAGTATCTCTTTGTGAGCACCATGCCCAGGGCACAAGAGACGGCGGACGCCATCTCTAGACGTTTTCCCGGTTTGCCGCGTATGGATATGCCTGAATTTCGTGAGGTGTGTCTCGACCATCTGGTGGACTATCCTGAGGAATTGCCCGAGGAGGATCTGGCCAGTTGGGAGAGCGACCATTTTGCCCACGGCAACGAGCGTATGTGGGAGCGGGTGAAGGCGGGGTGGCAGAGGATGATGGACGTGATAGCCGACGAGGAGCTACAGCGCGTGGCCGTCGTCTCGCACGCCGGCCCCATAAACGTCATGCTGCGCCAGTTTCTGGGTGGCGGACTGGTTCGCCTGCGCACCTGCTGGTTCGAGCTCGACTGGGCTTCCACCAGTTGCCTGCGTTTCACGCCGGAGGGTAAATGGGTGCGGTGGGTGAACGACGCGCGGCACATCGACGCCCTGCGCCATCGGTTGGTTTCTGGCGAGGATGACGCCTCGTAATTTCTCGCTCCGTCTCGTATTGATTAAGTGGAGGCGTCTCTCAGAGACGCCTCCTTTTCGCTTTGGGGAGAGGCCGGGAGGTTGAAGGGGCGTCACAGAGAATGAGGAGGTTGGGTTAATGCAATCTCTATCAGGGGATCTCAACCGTATTCTACTGGTGGATGACGAAAAGGCCATCACGGATAATCTGGCTCCCCTCTTGGAGCGCGCCGGATTCGCCGTGGCTGCGGCCGCCGATGGGGAGGAGGCACTGGAGCGGACTGCCGCCTTTGCGCCGGACCTGATCGTCCTAGATGTGCTGATGCCCAAACTGAACGGGCGGGAGGTGCTGCGGCGGTTGCGTCAGGCGGGCGACTGGACCCCCGTGATCCTTCTTACCCAGGTGGGGGAATCCACCGAGCGGGCCATGGCGCTGGAGGAGGGGGCGGACGATTACCTCAACAAGCCCTTTGATCCCCACGAGTTGATCGCGCGCATCCGGGCCGTGCTGCGCCGCCGGGGCGCGGCTCCTGGGCAAAAGCCGTTGGCGGTGGCGAGCCGACTCCGCGCTCACGACGTGATCCTCGACCGCACGGCGCGGCAGGTTGAAAAGGGTGGCGAGCCCGTGGAACTCACTTCCAGGGCGGTGGCCTTGCTAGAGTATCTGATGCTTCATTCTCAGGAGGTGTTGGACCGGGAGCGGCTGCTGGATGCAGTCTGGGGTTGGGACTATGTCGTCGCCACCCGCGCTGTGGACGCTCGGGTGGCCGAACTGCGCCGCGCCCTCGATGACGATGCCGACGAGCCACGCTTCATCGAGACGGTGGTGGGACAGGGCTACCGCTTTGTGGCCCCTGTGGAGGGGACATCATGAATGGCGGGCGATGGCGGAGGTGGTGGCCGTTGGCGGTGGGTCTGGCCCCACTCATGCTGGGGTTGCTGGCAGCGTTGCTCTGGCAGTCCGGCCTCTTTTCCGATCCGCTGCTGACCTTTCGGCTGCGCGCCGACGTGGGCACCCTGTTCCTGCTGGCCGGGGTGCTGGTGACGCTGCTGGCGTTGCCGGCTGCGGCCGTCGCCGTGTACGCCAGGCACCGCCGCGCCCGCGACCTGGAGGCCGCCCGCGCCGCCTGGGCTGACGACCGCCAGCGCTTTTTGCGCCGTCTCGATCACGAGTTAAAGAACCCCCTCACCGCCCTCCGCGCGGGGCTGGCCAACCTGGCCTCCGTGGACGATGGCCCCGAGCGGGACGCCGCCCAGGCGAGCGTGGAGGCGCAACTGATGCGCCTGAACAGCCTGGTCGGTGATCTGCGTAAACTCGTGGAACTGGAGCAGCGGCCCCTGGAGCGGGCGCCCGTGGACGTGGGTGAACTGCTGGTCGAGGTGGTCGAGTTGGCGAGGGAGACGCCCGACCGCCAGGTCTTCCTCACCCTGCCTCAGGCCCCCTGGCCGTTGCCACCTGCGTCCGGTGATCGGGATCTGATCTTTCTGGCCTGCTATAATCTGGTGGATAACGCCTGCAAGTTCACCTGTCCCGGCGATGCCATCGAAGTGCGCGCCTTTGAGGATGATCGTTGGATCGCCGTCGAGGTGGCCGACACCGGCCCCGGCATTCCCGGGGAGGATCTCCCCCACATTTTTGAGGAACTGTATCGCGGTGAGGCCGCCCGTGCGGTGGAGGGCAGCGGGTTGGGGCTGGCGCTGGTGCGCGCTGTGGCTCGTCACCACGGCGGCAGCGTGACCGTGCGTAGCCGCAAGGGTGAGGGCACCGCCTTTACCTTGCGCCTCCCGA
>JAYENT010000107.1:0-7066 GCA_034722245.1 Chloroflexota bacterium | reverse complement strand
GGGCTTTGAGGATCCGTAAGGATTGATCTTATAGCCTGCATTCGTCCATAATCGCGTTCCGTTTCTGGGCTAACTTTTTCTGCATCTCTATTTGGATGTTGTTCTACACCCTAAGTGCTCCCTGGAGGAGTTTTTCTCTTTCTGGGGCGCTATGCTTTGTTGGCTCCCTTTGCTGACGTTCCACGACAATAGCCTCCTCTACCTGGTTCTTCTCCCCCCTTCCCGGTGACTTTCCATGAAAACACGCTACAATGGGGCGGAAGCTCGGAACTCGCGCGTATCGCTGCCCTTGGGCAATCTGATTTCCCAGCAAAACGCGGCATGATCGTTTTGTCCCTTTTGGCCCTCGTCTTTGGCGAAAAGATAGCTACTTTGAGGCTTATGTTGACTATTCAGGCATTCTGGTGTACAATAGGGTTGAATTGTATAGGCTTATTTGCTATTTATCGTCTTTTCGCTTTTTAGATGATGAAGAGCGACCTTTGGGATGAAGCTTTGTGTTTTAATTCTTCTTTATATATCGTTTTCAAAGTTTGGAGGAAGAGATGGATGATAAGGTTTTGCTGAATGTGAAGCAAGTCGCCGAGTTCCTGCAGCTTAAGGAATCGACGATCTATTCTTGGGCTCAGGATGGCAAGATCCCAGCCATAAAGATTGGACGCACGTGGCGTTTCCGGCGCTCCGATCTCGACGAGTGGCTTGAGAGCCACCTGCGGGGGAAGAAGGAGGGATAGGAAAAGGGATTTCTACGCTCTATAGATAGGATATCCCGTTTCTCCACCGATGAAGGAGGCCATTTTCTGCGTCTCCAGATGGGGAGGCAGGGCGTCGTGCTCGTGAATGTCTTGTAGCGTGTACAGAAATCTGCGTGTGATGTCAAAACAGGGATCCAGCCTTTAGAAGGCTGGATCCCTGTCGGGCCTAGGCGCTTTGACGACCAGGCGTAGCGCGGTTCTTACTTTGTCCGTGCTATAAGGCCGGCTCCTCGTCCGGATGAAGACGGTGGAATTTCTCCAGCAACTCCTCTTCTGTCTCTTCGTGGTCGGGATCCGGAATGCAAGAATCCACCGGGCAAACCTCAGCGCACTGCTGTGTCTCGTAGAATCCCACACACTCGGTGCACAAATCCGGATCAATTTCAAAGATAAAGTCTCCTTCGGAGATGGCTTCGTTGGGACATTCCATCTCACACGCACCGCAGGCTATGCACTCATCTGTGATAATGTAAGCCATTGTATCTACCTCCAGATACTGGTAAACTATGGGCGTAAGCTATTATACGCCATCTACTTGACTACACCTTGGACTAGTATATTACTCGCCGATGGGCTGTCAAGTATAATGAGCAATCGTATACTATAGAATCCGAGAGGAGGTATCATGTCTAGAGAGTCGGTGCCCTATGGTCTGTGGCCCAGTCCCATAACGCCCGCCCGCGTAGCACAGAGCGAGCGTCTTCGGGATCTGGCATGGGACACAGAGGAGGCGAGTCTGGTCTGGTTGACGGAGCGCTCGGACCGCGGCGTTCTGGTCTGCCGCTTTCTCGATCTTTATGCTTCCAGGGATCTGACGTCCACGCATTCGGTGCGCGCCCGGGTGGGGTATGGGGGCGGCGATATGACGGTTTCCCACGGGCAGGCTTACTTTTGCTCGGAAGGACGCCTATATCGAAAGCCCCTGCGGGCAGGGGAAGTGGAGGCCATTACTCCTGCCTTTGGCCAGGTGGCTTCTCCTCGCGTATCGCCTGATGGCCGGTGGGTGCTCTTTGTGCATACCTATGACGAGGAGGACTGTCTGGCCATCGTGGATGTGGAGGGGCGCAGGTGGCCGCAAAAGCTCGTGCAAGGAGCCGACTTTTACATGCAGCCGGTGTGGCATCCAGGGGGCGAGCATATTGCGTGGGTCTCATGGAATCATCCCCGCATGCCCTGGGATGGCACCACGTTGGGCATGGCGACGCTGAAGGAGGGGAGCGATGGCATCCCCGTCTTGAAGGGAGAGACCGTCGTGGCAGGAAGTGAAGATGTATCTATCTTTCAGCCCACCTTTTCCCCTGATGGGCGCCATCTCGCGTATGTCTCTGACGTCAGTGGGTGGTACAATCTGTACCTCTATGATATGGAGACCGGGAAGCACTCCTCCCTCGTGTCGGATGAGGCCGAGCTGGCAAGGCCGGCTTGGGCGCAGGGCATGCGCACCTATGCTTGGAGCGCCGACGGCAAAGCGATCTATTACTTGCGAAATCAGGAGGGATTCTTCAGCCTATGGTCGGTGAATGTGACGACGGGGCAGACGTCGCCCATCAAGGCCCTCTCCTCCTATACCTATCTCTCCCAGGTGGATGTATCACCCATGACGGGGAGTGTGGCCGTCATCGCCTCCAGTGCCAAGATTCCCCCACGGGTGCTGGTGTACGGCCCGACCTCTGAAAGCGTTCACGTCGTCGCCCACGCCGATACCGAGATGATCCCCCAGGACATTCTGAGCGAGCCTCAGCCCATTTCCTGGGAAACGGAGCAAGACGGTCCCGTTCATGGACTTCTGTACATGCCCCAGGGTAATCGATATGATAGTGGAGGGAAGCCGCCCCTCATTGTGATGGTGCACGGCGGACCCACGTCCCAGACCCTCGCTGAGTATTCTTCCCGTGTTCAGTTTCTCGCCACGCGGGGCTATGCCGTTTTGGAATTGAACTATCGCGGTAGCACAGGCTACGGGCGCGATTATCGCAACGAACTGCGCGGGCGGTGGGGCATCGTGGACGTGGATGATGCTGTCAGTGGAGCGCGCTGCCTTGTCAAGCGTGGTTTGGTGGATGAGGAAAAGCTCGTTATCATGGGCGGAAGCGCGGGGGGCTACAGTGTACTTCAGGGCCTAATCCGCTATCCGGGAACGTTCAAAGCAGGTGTGTGTCTGTATGGTGTGACCAATCTTTTCACGCTGGCCGCGGATACCCACAAGTTTGAGCAACACTATCTGGACTCTATGATAGGGCCTCTGCCGGAGACAGCCCATCGTTACCGTGAGCGCTCCCCCATCTTTCATGCCGATCGCATAGAAGATCCCGTGGCCATTTTCCAGGGGGAGGATGATCGCGTTGTCCCCGTTGAGCAGGCGGAGACGATAGTGGAGGCGCTGCGCCGCAATGGCGTGCCGCATGAATATCATCTCTATTCAGGCGAGGGACACGGTTGGCGCAAGGCCGAGACCATCGAATCGTTCTATCAGTCGCTGGAAGCATTTTTGAAGCAGTACGTCCTATTTGCCTGAGAGCTTGAGGAGAAGCGTGTCCCTTTATCGTAAGCTGAGAGAGATATCGTTGGATGCTGGGAACCAATACGGGGGCAAGGCTGCACGTTTGGGAGAGGCAGCGCAGTTACACTGTCCTGTCTTGCCGGGGGTGGTGCTTTCCGCCGATCTCTACCATCGTTTCATGCGGCAGGGGGGATTACGGGGGGAGGTCTCTACTATCCTAGCGACGATGCAGCCTACCACACTTACACATTTTCAGGCTGCCGAATGGGCTATCGAATCCGCCTTTCGCGTGCGTCGTGTTCCCGACGAGGTCGTGGAGAGCATACGTCAGGCCTGGTGGTCCCTAGGAGGGGGACCAGTGGCCGTGCGTTCCTCTGCCACGAACGAGGATAGCCCACGGCAAAGCTTTGTGGGGCAGCATGCCACCTATCTGAACGTGGATAATGAGGAGAGCCTTGTCGAGGCCGTGGTGGGTTGTTGGCGCTCGCTTTTCAGCGCCAAGGCGCTGTCGTATGCGCGGCATTTCAACGTGGATTTGCTCAACTCGTCCATGGCCGTTCTCCTTCAGCCCATGATTCGCCCTGTTTCTCAGGGCGTGCTTCTCACGGTGGACCCGATTACTGGCGATGCGGACGTTTTCCTCCTCGAGATACAAAGTGGACCATGGAAGGGCCTTTATCGACTAGATCCTTATCTAGGAGGGGAGGGGAATGTTCCCTTTGAGGATAGGTTGCGCGAACTCGGGTTGCTACTGGACGAACACGGGCACGGGTATCAAGCCATCGAGTGGGCGGTGGATGAGGGAGACCGACTTTGCTTTTTGCGGGTGCGACCCGTGACTAAGAGTCCTCCCTATCTGCCCTTGCGCGGCCAGGATGTGGGAGCAGGGAGAGGGACTTTGGAGTTGGCTTCTCCTCCTGATCATGATTCTCGTTCATTGTCTCCTTTTTCATGGTATCATCGCAGCCGCAGTCCGCGATTGAACGCTGCCTACTTTTGGGATGTGAGTCCCCTTTTCCATATGTGTGCTGACCGTGACGAGTTTTACCTCTGTGGTTACCCCTATGAACGACGCTATCCCTTTCCCGATATCATGCGACAGAGATGGGGGCCGCTGAAGGGGCTCGTATATGCGCTCCGCTGTCTGTACGCGGCACGCGGATTGGGTCGCGACTGCGAGGCGCTTGATCGCGAGGAACGCTCTCGCCTAGATACCTTGAACGAGCGGGATCTGGCCGCACTTTCTCCAGCAGAATTGGCTGAGCAGTTGCGAGAGGTGATGAGCCTTCACGAGCGCTTCTGGGCTCAGTGCGGCAAGCTGGGCAACGTCGATGACGTGCTTTTCGAGGTTCTGGGGCGGCTCCATGAGTGGTGGCTGCATGAACCCCTCGATTACCGCGATCTCGTATGGTCTCCCGACGATCGACATACTAAAGCGGAGGAGACGCTTTGTGATCTGGCACGTGCGGAGTATGCCCATGTGGATGAACGTGAAAGAGCATTCGGGTCCTTCTTTCGCACTCATCGTCATCTATTTGTATCTGACAACCCCTTAGCCACTTGGCAGGATATCTGTGACCTCACAGTAGACAGAAAGACGGCATGGCACCGCTTTTTGGCTTGGGGAGAAAAAAGTGAGCCTTCGCTGCGCGAGCAGCATGTCGAACATAAGGCAGAGAGGGATAGAAGGGAACGGGATATCCTGCGGCGATTGGGCCGACTGCAGAGGGTGATCTATACCCAGGTGCTGGAGATGGCACGTGGATATGGTGTGCTGGTCAGCAATTGTCATGATGCTGTCACTCTTTGTCGTCTAATGGAGCGGGACGTGGTCTGGGAGGTTGGGCGTCGTCTGTACGTACAAGGGGCGATTACCTCTTGTGCGTCTGCTCGATTGTTGAGTAGCCTCGAGATCTTGAATTGGCTCGAGGGCGATCTGGCTACCGATGAGCTTGTACGCGCCATCTCGGGGCGGGAGGAGATCTATAGACGTTGGAGGCGGTATACACCTCCTGACAGAATCGAAGTCGAGGGTCGAAGATCGGGAGAGGCCGAGGAGGTTCCCGACAATGCCCTTGGTGGGCAGGCGATCTCTCCGGGCGTGGCCCAAGGCTCGGTGCGTATCGTGGATACGTTGGGAGAGGCCAGCGAGGTTCGCCCTGGAGATGTTTTGGTATGTCGTAAGCTGCTTTTTGAGCTGAGCCCCCTGTTCGATGTTGTCTCCGCTGTAGTCGCCGAGCAAGGCGGAGTGCTAGATCACGCGGCCGTCTTGGCGCGCGAATACGGTGTGCCAGCGGTTTTCGGCGTGCGGGGCGCCACGAGTGAACTGCGTGAGGGCGAACGTGTAAGGGTGGATGGCAAGAGGGGACTCGTCGTCCCACATGTACCTGGGGAAAGGGATTATCTGGCGGATATGAAAGCACTTGAGGGATAGCACCCTTTGTTGCCCCCTGTGCGTAATCCGATCTGGCTTGGTTTGATATGAGGAGGAAGTCTGTTGCTATGTCAGTTTATGGGGGAATTGAGGCGGGAGGGACAAAGTTCGTCTGTGCTGTGGGGACCGGTCCCGATGACCTTCGTGCCGAAGTGCGTTTTCCTACAGAGACCCCCGATAAGTGCATTGGTCGCGCTGTGAGTTTCTTCCGTCAGCAGAATAGCAAGGAGAGGCTCACGGCCGTGGGCATAGCCTCCTTTGGCCCCATCGACCCCGATCCCCGTTCGCCCACTTTTGGTTATGTGACCACTACGCCCAAGCCTGGTTGGGGCCATACAGACTTTGGCGGGGCTGTGCATAGAGCGTTGGGTGTGCCCGTGGCCTTTGATACGGACGTCAACGTGGCCGCTTTCGGCGAGCACCGCTGGGGCGCGGCGCAAGGACTGGATACCTTCATCTATCTAACCGTGGGGACAGGGATTGGTGGCGGCGGTATGGTGAATGGAGGCTTGATCCATGGGATGATGCACCCCGAGATGGGGCATATTCGGGTGCCCCACGATTGGGAGCGTGATCCTTATGCGGGGAATTGCCCCTATCATGGCGATTGTCTGGAAGGCCTCGCGTCTGGCTCGGCCATAGAGGAGCGCTGGGGGGAGGCGGGGGAGACGCTGCCGCCGGAACATGCCGCCTGGGAATTGGAGGCGCATTATCTGGCCCTTGGGTTAACGAATTTCATCCTGCCCTTGGCGCCTCAGCGCATCGTCATGGGAGGTGGGGTGATGGAGCAAAGGCAGCTATTCCCCATGATACGTAGGGAGGTTCAGGAACTGCTCAACGGATACGTGCACGTTCCTGAAATCATGAAGGAGATCGACGAGTATATCGTGCCCGCCGCGTTGGGCGGGCGCTCCGGCGTCCTGGGGGCTATTGGGCTGGCCGAGTGGGCAGCGGAGGGCAAGGTGCCTGCGATTGGAGCCACTCGCCCATAGGTAGAAGGCCGGACAGATGCATTGGGACCAGGAAAGGAGCTTATGATTGTGCCAAGCTCGGCCCAATTCAGCGGATGTCTGATCGGGCAGTGTCTGGGAGATGCCCTGGGGTTTCCCGTGGAGGGCGAGGGCCCCGACACGTGTCGGCGCTACGTGGATGATGTTCTACGCGCCGGGTGGGTCGGCGGGGGGCGAGGAGGATTCCCTTTTGGCCAGTACACCGACGATTCTCAGCTTGCGAGGGAGCTCCTCCAGAGTTACGTGGCCTGTGGGGCATTTGACGTGGAGGATTATGCGCAGCGCATCGCCGCGATTTTCGAGGAGCACCGCATCGTGGGACGCGGGAGGGCGACGACCAGGGCCGCGCGAGAGCTTATTCGGGGCG
>JAYENT010000106.1:0-32068 GCA_034722245.1 Chloroflexota bacterium | reverse complement strand
GCGCGCTCCTATTGACAGGCTGTGGCAAGGAGAAGAGTTACATACCGCCTCCGGCCACCATCATCCGCGCCACGGAAGAGATATCCCCCACGGCGGCTAAAAAAGAACAACCCTCGGCCACCGCCACGCGCTCTCTTGCGCCCACAGCATCCAGCCCCACAGAGTCCTACCCCTATCCTTCGGCCCTAAGCACGCCGCAACGGACGACGACGCCCGTCGCCTACCCCACAAAGTGATAATCTCAAGGTGCCGGCAGAGACTATGCCCTGCCAGCATCCTTTCATAGTTAGCGGGACTGGCGCTCGCGCTGGGCGATGATCTCCTCGGGCGATAGTCCCTTGCGCATGCAGCAGTTCTTATACTTTTTCCCGCTGCCACAGGGGCAGGGATCGTTGCGACCGATCTTTGTTCGCCTAATGGGCTGCGACTTTTTCTCTTGAGCCCCACTCTCACCGCTGCCAGTGTAGCGCCTCTGCTGGAGCCTGGCGGGCCGCACTTCTATGCGCGTGTTGAGAATCACGTTGGCGATATCCCGGCGGATCTCGTCCATCAGCGCCTCAAAAGCGCTGAAGGCCTCTCGCTTGTATTCCACCAGGGGATTCTGCTGCCCAAAGGCCCGCAAGCCGATCCCCTGCCGCAGCTCGTCCAACGCCGTCAGATGGCGCACCCAACGATTGTCGATGATGCGCAGCATGACGAGGCGCTCCAACTGACGCATCCTGTCCGCCCCCATCTCTTCCTCGTGGGCCTTATACGTGGCCTCGGCGAACGCTATCGCTTCCTCCGTGATCTCTTGATCGCTGGCATCGGCCCACCCCTCCGGTGAGTGATCCCAGGGAAGGTGAATCATGCGGTCGATGGTGGCGTGCAACCCCTCCAGGTCGCGTTGCCCGTCGTAGCTGGCAGTGTGCTCCAGGACGACAGCCTCTAGCTCGTCGGCGAGGATATCCATCACGATGGATTTGGTATCCGCCTCGGAGAGAATGAGCCGCCGCTGGTCATAGATCACTTGACGCTGCTGGTTGAGCACGTCATCGTATTCCAGGAGGTGCTTGCGAATGTCAAAGTTGCGCCCCTCGACGCGGGTCTGTGCGTTGGCGATGGCCTTGCTTATCATGCCATGCTCGATGGGCATGTTCTCATCCACACCTAACTGATCCATCATCCTGGACACAGCAGGGCCGCCAAAGCGCCGCATGAGATCGTCCTCCAGCGAGACGTAGAATCGTGAGGTGCCCGGATCGCCCTGACGCCCCGAGCGACCGCGCAGCTGATTGTCTATGCGACGAGCCTCGTAGCGCTCGGTGCCCAGTACGTGCAAGCCGCCGGCCTCCAGCACGATCTCCCTGTCGGCCTCACACTGCTCCTTGGCCTTTTGGTAGGTTTCCTCCCACACCCCTGGATCCAGCCTCTGTAGATCGTATCCCTCTTCGCGTAACGTCTCACGGGCCAGCCCCTCGGGATTGCCCCCCAAGAGGATGTCCACACCGCGCCCCGCCATGTTCGTGGCGATGGTCACAGCGCCCGGACGCCCCGCCTGGGCGATGATCTGGGCCTCTCGCTCGTGATACTTGGCGTTCAGCACCTCGTGGGGTATACCCAGACGCTTCAAACGCCTGGAGAGCGCCTCGGAGGTTTCGATGGCCAAGGTACCCACCAACACAGGCTGCTGGCGGGCATGGCATTCCTTGATTTCCTCCATCACCGCGCGGAACTTGGCCTCCTCCGTCTTATATACCTTGTCGGAATGATCGACACGGATCATGGGTTCGTGGGTGGGGATGACCACCACATCGAGATCGTAAATCTGGGCGAACTCTTCGGCCTCTGTGGCAGCGGTGCCCGTCATGCCCGCCAGGCGACGATACATGCGAAAATAGTTCTGAAAGGTAACAGTGGCCAGGGTGAGGCTCTCCCGCTGGACAGGAACGCCCTCCTTGGCCTCTATAGCCTGATGCAGGCCCTCCGAGTAGCGCCGACCATGCATGAGCCGCCCGGTAAAGGGATCGACGATGATGACCTGACCACCACGCACGATATAGTCGCGATCCTCCTTGAAGAGGGCCTTGGCCTTGATAGCGTTCTCCAAATAGGGCGTCAATTCAAAGTGCTCCGGCGCGTATAGGTTCTCTATGCCCAACGCCCTCTCGACTTTTTCGATGCCTTCCTCGGTGAGGCTTACGCTACGCTCCTTTTCATCCACCTCGTAATGCACATCCTCGCGTAGCCGCCGCACCAGCTGAGCGAACTGCCGATAACGGCTCGTCGATTCCTCCGCCGGACCAGAGATGATAAGAGGCGTACGCGCCTCGTCGATGAGAATGTTGTCGATCTCGTCCACGATAGCATAATGCAACTCGCGCTGTACGCACTGATCAAGATCCGTCACCATGTTGTCGCGCAGGAAATCGAACCCGAACTCGTTGTTGGTTCCATAGGTGATATCCGCCTGATACGCTTCTTGTCGGGAACAGGGACGCAGATGCTGATAGCGGTCATCGGCGGAGATAAAGTCCGGATCGAATAGAAAGGAGCTCATCTCCGGATCCTCGCCCATAGACTGGATCACGCCGACCTGGATGCCCAAAAAGTGATAGATGGGACCCATCCACTGGGCTCCCCGCTTGGAGAGGTAATCGTTGGGCGTGACCAGATGAGCACCCCGCCCTGTAAGGGCGCTCAAGTAGAGGGGGAGAGTGGCGACCAGCGTCTTGCCCTCACCCGTCTTCATCTCGGCGATACGGTTCTCGTGGAGCACGATGCCGCCCATGAGCTGCTCATCGAAATGGCGCAGCCCGATGGTGCGCACGCTCGCCTCACGCACGAGGGCGAAGGCTTGGGGCAGCATCTCGGCCAATATCTCAGCTTCCACCTCGTCCAGTTCCCGCTTCAGCCGCTCGATATCCCGTTCCAGGAACCGTCGCTGCTCCTCATCCTGCTCACTGAGCAGTTCTTCCTCGCACTCCTGAATCTCCTCTTTATATCCTGCCGTCGCGCGCTGCAGACGATCCCGAAAGTCCCGCGTGAACTGACGCAGTTCCTCGTCGGAAAGTTGCTGCATCTCTGGTTCCAGCGCGTTAATCTCCTCGACGACGGGCTCCAGGCGTTCAAGCTCGCGCTCGTTTGGATCGCCAAAGATGGTACCAAGCAACTTCTTAAACATATGTTTGTATTCTCCAAGACCTTTATATTATTAATGATCTACCGGCATGCAATGGACAATAGCCGCTCAGGATTAAGTCAAGTCTATTATAACACAAGATCACAAAATGCCCCATTCTTTTTTGCGAAAGGGACAGGGAGGATTATACTCCTTGCAATGTCTCCCATAGAATCTCTGGAGGCCCTCGTGGAATCGCGCGACCCAATACAAGAAAGGCAAGCTCTATATGCACTGCTGGGCGACCTACCCCCTCGCCAGCGACCGACTTCGGCCGAAACGATCAGCACGGAAACCGGCGAGGGATATGTGCTGGAAACCCTTGTGCTGGACCTCAACGGTATTGAGCACGTTCCCGCCTACCTAGCCCGCCCAAAAGGGGAAATAACCAACGCCCCCGTCATCCTCTACAATCACGCGCACGGCGGAAACTATGAACTGGGTAAAGAGGAACTGATTCATGGCCGCTCCGCTCTGCAATCGCCACCTTACGCTCAAGCACTCACCGATCTGGGCTATTGCGTGCTTTGCATCGACGCGTGGAACTTTGGAGAACGTCGTGGCCGAACGGAATCGGCACTGTTCAAAGAGATGCTGTGGAAGGGGCGCGTTCTATGGGGCATGATGGTCTATGACAGCCTGCGAGCCGTGGACTATTTGCTCGAGCGCCCCGAAGTCGACCCTACTCGCCTAGGTACGATGGGCATCTCTATGGGCAGCACCATGGCCTGGTGGGTGGCGGCCCTTGACGAGCGCGTCAAGGTATGTGTGGACATCTGCTGTCTGACCGATTTCCACGAGCTCATTAGAACGAGAGGATTGGACGGCCACGGCATCTACTACTATGTGCCCAACCTCCTCAAGCACTTTGACACCGCCCGCATCAACGCCCTCATCGCCCCCCGGCCCCATCTCGCCCTGGCCGGCAACTATGACCCCCTCACCCCACCGGCCGGGTTGGACAGAATCGATATGGCCCTGCAAAAAGTGTATGCTGACCATGGCGTCCCTGAAAAATGGGAACTGCTCCGCTACGATACGGGCCACTTTGAGACGGCCCACGGACGCGCGGCCGTCCTGAACTTTTTCCAAAAGTGGCTATAGAACCGTCTGCCCTTGCCAACTTGAACGCCGGACCGGGATCGCAACGAGCCAATTGATACTCTTCCCCGCGGATAGTACAATGCGCGCTGTCTCCTCAACAAATAAATATCGGAGGTCGACTGTGACTAAGGCGTTGCTATGGGATATGGATGGAGTGCTCGTCGATACGGGCGAGGCACACTTCTCGGCGTGGAAGGCTCTCTTCGCGAAGCACAGCTGGAGCATCACGCGAGAGGAATTCGAAGAAACTTTCGGCATGTCCAATATCCCCATTCTGAAGGAACTGTTGGAGGAAGAACTGCCCGAGTCGCGGCTCCGTGATCTGGCAGCGGAAAAGGAAACCCGCTTTCGCGAGATGATCGACCAGCATGTGCATCTCTTGCCCGGCGTCCAAAAGTGGTTGCACTGGGCGCGAGAAAGGGGATATCGCCAGGTGGTGGCCTCGTCGGGGGAGATGTCCAACATCGTGGCCATACTGGCCACCTTTGGGCTAGGTAACTACTTTGACACCGTGGTATCAGGAGCCTTTCTCCCGCACAGTAAACCGGACCCCACCATCTTCCTTCAGGCTGCCGCCTCCGTGGGAGTGGCTCCGCAGGACAGCCTCGTCCTTGAGGACGGCGTCGTAGGCGTGGAGGCCGCCCACCGCGCCGGCATCAAGTGTGTCGCTGTGACCACCACCCATTCCGCGAAGGAGTTGTCGCAAGCAGATGTGGTGATCGACGACCTCGAGGAGTTATCAGAGGCAATCTTTCGCCGTCTCCTCGCCTGACGCCCATCAAACGCAAAAAGGGGCGCCATTTTCTGGCGCCCCGACGATCACCCTAACCACAGCAGGTGCACTGTGTGACCCGCAGGATCGGGTTCCTTCAAATAGACAGCCTTGAGCGTGGGTTTGATGCTGGGTTCCTCGTACTCGATCCCCTTGGCGTCCAGATCTTCCAGCGCGGCCTCGAAATCGCTGACCAGTATCGCTATGTGGCAGGGGCGATCGGGCTCGCGCTTCATGATCTCCAGGCGGCCAGGGCCATCGCTGCTCAAAAAGTAGGAACTGTTGCCCTCAACGGCCTCGAAATCAAAAGTCTCTTCGTACCACTCAACGATCTCTTGGGCCGAGGCATCGGCGGTGGGATAGAGCCCCACGTGTTCTACACCCGTATATACTGCCTCCCCCCGCGCCTTGCGTATCCAGGCCAGAGACTGTCGGGCAATGGCCGTGATGCCCGCCCAGTCCTCCGCGGCCACCAAATCCTTCCGCACCACCTTCGAGCCCATACCTACACACGCCACCCCCGCGTCGAACCACGCTTTCAGGTTCTCCCACGTGGCATCCACCCCGCCCGTGGGCATGATCTTGGCCCAGGGACACGGCGCCTTGATGGCCTTCACAAAGCCAGGCCCGCCAAGCTGGCTACCCGGGAACACCTTGCAGATCTCGACGCCCAGCTCCTCGGCGTGCGAGACCTCTGACGGTGTGCCACACCCGGGACAGTATACCACCTTGCGACGGTTGCACAGCCTTGCCACGTCGTCGTGGGTCACCGAGCCCACGATAAAGTTGGCGCCGAGGTTGATGTATAATCCTGCCGTGGGCACATCCAGCACCGACCCCGCACCCAAGATCAAATCGGGATGACTCTCCTCAAAGCGCACGATCAACTCGCGAAAGACCTCAAAGGCGCGGTCGCCACGATTGGTGAACTCGATCACCTTTATCCCACCAGCCGCTAGGGCCTCCACGATCTTGATCGCCTTGTCCACATCTCCGTTGTAGAAGAGGGGCACCAGCCCCGTCTCCTCCATTGCACTCCATACTTCTATCCGCGAAAATTTGGCCATTTCCCTTTTCCTTTCACTTCCAATGTCTTGAGTATCCCGTTAGCGAGAGACACGCCCCGAAACGTCGCCACCGCTCAGCTTCTCTACCTCTTCCACCGACACCTGGTTAAAGTCACCAAAGATGGTATGCTTCAGACAGGAGGCTGCGACGGCAAAGTTGAGAGCTGATTGCTTGTCTTCATAGGTCTGCAGGCCATAGATCAAGCCTCCCATGAAGGAATCGCCGCCACCGACGCGGTCAACGATGGGCATGATATCGTATTGAGGCGCGATATAGATCTCATCATCGTCCCACAGTATGGCCGACCACGTATTGTGACTGGCCGAGAGGGAGCCGCGCAAGGTGATGGCTATCGTCTTCAGGTTGGGAAAACGGTTATGAAGCTCCTCACAAACGTAGCGATACTTTTCCGCGTCGAGTTCGCCAGAGGTCACGTCGGTATCGGGGGCATGAATGCCGAACACCATGGCCGCGTCCTCCTCGTTTCCAATGGCCACGTCAGCATGCTTTACCAGATCTGGCATCACTTCGCCAGGTTCTTTGCCCCACAGCCAAAGCTTGCTGCGATAGTTCAGATCGCAGGACACAGTCAGCCCCATCTCGTCAGCCGTCTCGACGGCCTCCAAACACACCGCCGCGGCCCCCTCCGAGATGGCCGGCGTGATGCCCGTCCAGTGGAACCACCCGGCATCGGCAAAAACAGACTCCCAATCGATCATCCCCGGCTCGATGGTGGCGATGGACGAGTTGGCGCGATCGTAGATCACCTTGCTTCCTCGCGCCACGGCGCCAATTTCCAAAAAGTACTTGCCCAGCCGGTCGCCGCCCCACACGATCTTGTCCACGTTTATTCCTTGGCCGCGCAAGAAGCGCACACACGCCTCACCCAAATCGTTCTTTGGCAACCGCGTCACAAAATCCGCAGGGATACCATAGTTGACCACCGAAGCCGCCACGTTAGCCTCACCACCGCCATATATCACGTCGAAGGAACGAGCCTGCGTAAAACGCAGATGGCCCGGCGGGGAAAGGCGCATCATAATCTCACCAAAAGTAACCACCCTCTCTACCATCTTCACACCTCCACAAACTATGAATGCAAAAACCAACCACGCTCTGGATGGGGAACGAAAGCACACACCCCTCTACCTGAAAGCATACTTACGTTACACCAATACCAGCCCAGCGTCAAGCGTCATTTGCTTATTCATTGGCAGGAAATCCCCATAAGGGATAGAATAGACACAGATCGCAACCGCACACTCCATCTGAGCCGAAAGGAGGGGCCCATCATGTATAGCAAACTGTTAGTCAAAGACTTTATGCCACGTTCTCAGCTTGTCGTCCCTGAGCACTCTGTGCCTCGGGCCAAGTTCCGTGCCATCGACGCGCACAATCATCTCCCCATGAGCCACCTCATGAAAGCGGTGGATCTCTTACCCACAGGTGATGATGGAGAAGGACTCCCAGATCTGGATCAACTGGTAAAGGAAATGTACGCCCTCAACATACGTGCTATTGTGAACCTGAGTGGAGGTACGGGAGAGATATTGGAGCAAACCCTAAACTGCCTTGATCGGGCGTATGAGGGAAGATTCATCACCTTCTGCAATGTGAACTGGGATGGCGTTGGAGGGGCCAACTGGATAGAGACAGCGACACAGCAACTGGAAGCTGACGTGGCAGCCGGCGCCCGGGGACTCAAAGTCTTCAAACGCTTGGGGCTCCGTGTGAAGGATGATACTGACGCCCTCGTCATGCCAGATGATCCCCGGATTGCCCCGCTATGGGACAAAGCGGCGGCGCTAGAGATCCCCGTGCTGATTCACACGGCAGATCCCGTGGCCTTTTTCCGCCCCGTGGACCGCTTCAATGAGCGATGGGACGAGCTGCAGCGCCATCCAGAGTGGAGCTTTTACGGCCCAGAATTCCCCGCCTTCCAGGAATTGATCGCCTCTCTCTACAGGCTTATCGAAGCACATCCAGAGACGACTTTCATTACCGCCCACGTGGGCTGCTATCCCGAAAACCTAGACTTTGTCTCCCGCATGCTGGAAAAGCATCCCAACTTCTACACCGATATATCGGCACGTATTGCAGAACTGGGACGAGCGCCGTACAGCACCAGGGAGTGGTTCATAGAATACGCTGATCGCATCCTCTTTGGCACAGATGAACGTCCATCGATCCCCATGTACCGGACGCACTTCCGGTTCCTGGAGACGGCAGACGAGTACTTTGATTATGCGCCCGAGGCCGACATCCCGCCCCAGGGGCGATGGAAAATCTATGGCGTAGATCTACCGGACGAGGTGTTGAAAAAGGTCTATCATGACAACGCCGCCCGCTTGCTGGGATTAGCATAAAGCGAGCGACTGAGGATAGAGTTCAGAATCTGATATCAAGACCCTGGGCGTTTGCACGCCACCGAGAGGCAAATAGAATAAACGGCGTGCAGCAAGTATTGGGAAAGGGAACACCTTGCGGCAAAAAGAAACGGAAGCGCGCTTTTTGCGGGAATTCGACACACTCTACCCGCGTATTCGCTTTCGCGGTTTGCGTCGCTTTACCGCAGCGAACCATAGTCCCTACTACTTTGCCCTCCGGGCCGGCTTTGGCCAGATGCACCGCGAGGTCCTTCTGCTCTGCGTGCCTATCCCCAGCGGCGATCCGCAGGAAGTAAAGGGATTCATCGGGCGCATTGAGGAGACCGAGACCCCCGCCATCGAGAACGAGACCCTTCCCTGTCTCATCGCCCCCTACTTTTCCAAGGAGGGACGAACTCTTTGTGAGGAGCACGGCATCGCCTACCTTGACTTGGCGGGAAATGCCAATATCGAGACAGCGGATGTCTACTTTAGCGTGGTGGGGAAGACGAACAAGTACAAACGCAAGAGAACCGTTCGTAGCCCTTTTGAGGGCAAATCGGAACGCATCGTGCGCAGGCTTCTCATGCAGCCGCAAAGGCACTGGCACATGCGCTCATTGGCCGATGCCGCCCAGGTCAGCTTGGGGCTGGCGAGCATGGCTACTTCTGCGCTGGCCGAGGAGGGCTTTGTAACCAAGAATCGCTCGGGGTTGGATCTCTTCGATGCCGGCGCTCTTCTCGAGGCCTGGTCCGAAAGCTATGACATACACCGCAATACGCTACGCACCTATCGAGCAGAAGCGAGTGTCTCGGATCTGGCGACGCGCCTGGCAGAACAAAGGGATGACCTCCGGGACCAGTACGCGCTCACGCTGTGGTCCGGCGCGGACCGACTCTTGCGCCAGAACCGCACCACACTCCATCTCGCCCTCTATTGGGCCGGCGCAGTGGACCACTTGCTCCAGAGGCTGCAACTGAGCGAAGACAGAGGGGAGACGTACGTGTTCGTCTTCCGTCCCTATGACGAAAGCCTGATCTGGGAAAGAAAAGAGACGGAGCATGGCCTGCTCATCGCTCATCCCCTCCAGATCTATCTTGATCTGGCCTCCGGTGACGAGCAGGAACAGAAACTCGCCGGGCGGCTTCGGGCCCGTCTCTTACCCTACTGAGCGCTTCTCTCGGCCACGGCTGCAGATCTCCAGCACCAGCAGTTCCAGGGCTAAAGGGCTCTCAATGCGCCCCGTCTTGAGGCCCCGATCCACCTCCAAGACGTGACGCTGAAGCGTCTCCAGTCTGTGCATATCGAAGCGTCGGGCCTGCCGCAACAGCTTATCGACGATGAACTGGTGGGAGATGCCCAACTCTCGGCGTATCTCCTGCGGTTGCAAGCGCCCCAACTCAGCCAGGTCCTTGACGGCGATGAGCAGACGCACTTGACGAGCTATCATAGTCAGGATGTAAAGCTCATGAGCGCCATCGGCAAACAGACGATGCAGGTGTTCCAAGGCCCTCTTTCCCTGGCGCATCCCCAAAGCGTCCACCAACTTAAAGATGTTCGCCTCATAGGAAGCGCCCACCATCTTTCCTACGTCCTCCGCTGTGATGGCCCGCTCATAGTTCACAAATCCGGCGAGCTTCTGCAGTTCGTTATCGATCCGCCGCAGATCCTGATCAACGAAAGAAGCCAACAGTGCCGCTCCGCGCCCGGTGATGTCCACCCCCTTGTCACGCGCCCGCTGTCGAACCCAGTCCTGTAACGCTCGACCCTCGGGTTCGCTGAACTCGCGTACATAGCTATTCTCCAGTTCCGCAGCGCCCTTTAGTATCGGGTTATTGCGGTCCAGCTTCTTATTTTCGATGAAAAACAAGCGCGTCGTCGAGGGGAGATGTGGCAGGTAGTCGAGGAGTTTCCGGGCGTATGCCGCGTTTCCGTCTTTGCTGTCGGCTGTGAGTTTCACAGAGTCAAAGTGCTGTAAGAGATCCTCCACGATGATCAATCGCCTGTCACCAAAAAAGGGCACCGTATTGCAGGCGTCGGCAAGACCCTGGAATGTAACATCGTCCGAAAAGGTAGAGATATTCAGATCGCCCATCCCCCCCTGGGCCACGCGCGCCTTGAACTCGGCGACTTGCTCCGAGCGAACGAATTCCTCTTCGCCATGCAATATATAGAACATGCTTCTCTCCACTCAAGCGGTGACGATGCGATGAATAGTAGTGCCTGCGCGCTGTTGTTTGCGAATCTCTTTGATCTGGACATCGTTCATACTCGGCGCCGTCGTCACGTGACGCTGGACGAGCATGCCCAGGGGCTGGGCGACGAAAAGAGCCCCCATCAGGTAGGCGCCCATCCTCAGCAATCGCCTGACGATGGATTTTCGTGACGTTTCCGTAGCGGCATAGATCGCACACCCGCCGAGAAACATGCCCACGGCAAAATTCGTGCCACAGCGAGGATGCAGGCGCAGCCAGACCTCTCCCGCTCTCAGGCGCGCCAGCCCCTGCTCGGCCGCCCGCACGACCGCAGGGGTATCCACCTCGCCGTACAAAGAGATCCCGTTCCAATCGCTGTGCCCCACAAGCCGCAGTGACGGATCCCTCTGACTAAGCAGGTGCATAATGGCATGCTCCAGCGCATGGTTTCTCCTGATGCGCAGGACCAAGGGATGGCGTAACAGGCTCATTCTCGTCTCCTCTCACCCTAAGGTGCACGTAATCCCGCATGCCCGGGCACGCTTGCCCCGCCCCCAACAGGAACTCGGACAAAGAGCTCGCCGATTCTCGACCAATTTGGGGAAAAGGGCAAAAAATGCTACAATGGACGACGGTGTTCCCGGAAATACTGTTTTACGATAGAAGAGGCCCATGAAGGATGGCACGCGGCTCATATTCTGGATCGATCTTGTCGTTCTGATAGTCCTGACGCTTCTCATTGCCACGGGACAGTGGGACTTTGTGATTGCGCTCTTCCTCGCTCTGATACTCCTGAACTACTTTGACCACTGGTGGAGCCGGCGCCGCTCTTAGGTGCTATCATCTTCATGCTTGCCACGTCGCGCCGTCGCTATTTTAAACGCGCCTTACTCTACTGGTTGCCCCTGGTTCTCTGGATAGGCTGGATCTACTACCTGTCCGATCAACCTGCGCTGCCCCATCCGGGCCGTGAGGTAGGTGTATCGGATACCTTCTTTGACTACTCGGCCCACGCCTTCACCTTTGGCGTACTAACCTGGCTTCTGTGGCGCGTGTTGCACACGAAGGCCAAGGGGACTTTTTCTATCACCAAAGCCGGGCTGGGGGCCGCGGTCTATGCGGCCAGCGACGAGATACACCAATCCTTTGTCATGGGGCGCCACGCCAGGTTCCTGGACTGGGTGGCGGATCTGGCCGGCATACTCATCTTCGCCGCCCTACTATATGCTTGGCAAGGCCAAAGAGGAGACCCTGAAAAAAGTGCTGCCCCCAAAGAGAAAAGGGGAAGGCGCTTCTGAATGCCTTCCCCGCCCCGTCTATACAAAAACCTTCAGATCCCGCGTCGCCAGAGGGTGCCGCCCAGGCTCAGGGCATAGAGATCAGCACGGGCTTCGTTCTGCACGCCAACGATGCTGACAAAGCTCGTGGCCGTCAACCCCTTGGAGAAGGGCTGCCACGTGCGCCCACCATCAATGGAACGGTAGATTCCATTCCCCGTGGCGGCGACGAGCACGCCCCCCTCGTCCACCTCCCCCACAGCCACCACGCTCAGCGTGTTTGCCTCGTCGGGATCGACCTTGGTGCTGATCCAGACATCCTTAGCCCGGCGCAGCGGCCTCAGGCAATAGGGCCCAGTCGCCACGACCGCCTGGCCTGATACCCCCTCACCAACCCCCACAGGCATGGCGATATCCGCCCAACGGGCCGATGTGACCTGTGTGGTGACCTGACGCCAGTCAGCACCGCCGTTGGTCGAGCGCCAGAGAGCCACACGGGCCCCGCGTGAGCCCTGAGCGGGGATAGAGGTGCCCATGAAAAGTGTGCGATCCTGGGCATAATTGGGAGAGGCCACGAGGGAGAGTATCTCCTGTCCCTCGCAGGGCGACTCGACATCCTGCCACGTCTCGCCCCCATCGTGCGTCAGCAAAAGCCGGCCCTCCACCGTGCCAGCCCACCCGTCACCATTATCCAAGACCAACAGCGCGCCAATGCCCTCTCGCTCTTGCACCAAATTCCACGACATCCCACCGTCAAGCGATCTGAGAATACCATACTCCTGGCTGACCACGAACACGATATCGGCCGCGGGCACGCTTAAATCAGACAGGGGCAAATAGGACACGAGCCCTTCCAGAGGTCGCCAGGATTGTCCCTTATCATCGGAAAGCCAGAGCCCCTCCTGGGGACCCATGGCATACAGGCAACCGTCGGCTGGCACGAGGCGGGCGAATCCACGCGCAGCAAAGGACTCCGCGGGCTCCCACGTATCGCCAGCGTCCGCGGATCGCCAGATGCCGTCGTTATGTAACCCAGCCAACAATAGGCCCTCATCACCGTTCAGTGCAAGCACCGTACCCGGCATCTCCTTCGTCACAAAGGACTCTCCCCCGTCACTGGAAACAAGAAGGGTATCTCCTGCCCCCACAATCACTCGCTTTGTCTCGGCATAGTCGGGCGACAGCCACAGACAGTTCACGGGGCCTTCCCCCACCTCCTTCTGCAAAAGGGTCCACGCCCGCCCGCCATTTGTGGAACGGTAGACGTCGCCGCCCTCTGTTCCGGCATAGACGGTTCTGTCTTCATCAAAGGCCGGGCTGACGGCAATCACATCCACGATATCCTCGCCGTATAGCATGAGTTCCGTCTCACGCCAGGCGCGTCCTCCGTTGCGGGAGGTGAAAACGCCGTCAGTGGTCGCAGCGAACATAATCTCGCGATCGGACCAATCTGGCGTGGTCACCAAGGCCAAAACGGTCAAGTCCCCCAAGCCAAAGCTGCTGTCCTCCCACCTATCGCCCGAACTCCTGCTGACCAGAACGCCGCCACCATCGGTAGCCGCAAAGACCGTGCCATCCTCTCGGAAGTTGGGGGAGGCCACAAGGTCGGTCACGGTGGCTTGAAGCTCGCTCGGCACGAGGCCTCGTTCAAAACGCTTGCCATAGTCAAAAGACGCGAAAATCTCGCCATTCAGCGCCCCAGTAAAAAGGGCCCCGTTCGGAGCCACGGCCAACGTGCTGAGAAGGGGTGTCGTTAAGCCTTCCAGATTCTGAACCCACGTCTTTCCATCATCCTCGGACATAAAGATACCGCAGCCGGTGGCTGCCCAGCAAAGTGATATGTCTGAAACAGGAGAAACGGCCACGCCAAAAACGGTACCCCCGTTAGCGATAGGCCCCAGATACTCCCAAGCCTCTTGACTGTCTGCCAACGTCTCTCTGGAAATACTCATGGCTCGATCGACTCCTCCGGTTCACGACGCAAGACGAGAGCATCCGTTGTAAGCAACATCACTGCACCACTCACAGCCTGCTGAAGCGCACGCTTCACAACTGTGGCGGGATCGACGATGCCCTCCTCCACCATATCCACAACTTTTTCTGTGTAAACCTCAAATCCGTAGCCGGGGCCTTTGCGCTGCGCCTCAGCGATGACCAACGGCGGATGTTTGCCCGCGTTCTCCGCGATGCGACGCATCGGGGCCTCCAACGCGCGCGCCAATATGCGCACGCCCATGGCTTCATCTCCCTCGGCCTCTACGGCTTCCACAGCGGGGATGCAAGCCAGATAAGCCGCCCCGCCGCCGGGGACAACGCCACCCTCCATACCGGCAACGACAGCCTTCATCGCTTGCTCCGCCACGTCGGTGAGGTCGGAACGTTCTTGTTCTGTAAGGGCGCCAATTCGCAGTTCTCCCACACCTTCAGAAAAGTGGGTCATCAACTCACGGATGGTCTCTCTTTCCTCCGAGTCATGGGCCTTGCGCACGCTCGCGCGCAGGTTCTTGAGGCGCTCCTGAGCAACTGCCTTATCGCCCTTGCCTCCAATGATGGTGAAATAGTCCTTGGTGCAGATGACGCGGTCGGCCCTGCCAAACTGATCTATGGTGACATCGGCAGGATCCATGCCCGACTTGTCC
Source organism: Chloroflexota bacterium (assembly GCA_034722245.1). Classification (GTDB taxonomy): domain Bacteria; phylum Chloroflexota; class Anaerolineae; order UBA1429; family UBA1429; genus JAWLEV01. Next base: position 17,487 of record JAYENT010000106.1, on the reverse strand, counting down.
GTCAAATCCTCGCCCCCGGTCAGGATGGCGATATCCCGCATAGTACCGCGACGCAAATCGCCCACAGGCTTTAGCTTGGCCGCACAAGGCTGTATGATGCCCTCCTCCTTGTTGGCCATCAGCACACCGATGGCCTTCTCGGACATACGCTTGCAGATGACAAAGACGGATTTCCCGCCCGCCTTTAGCACCTGCTCCAAAAGGTTCCGTGCCGCCTCGATGGACTCGAACACCATATCCGCGGCCAGGATGTACACGTCATCCAGAACGACGATGCGACGTATATCATCCGTGATAAAGTAGGGCGAAAGGTAACTCCCTTCGATACGCGTTCCCTCATGATATGTCCTATCGTGATAGGTCGCGATGTAAGGCTCGATCACGATATTAGCATGGGGACCCAAAATATCGTACATCTCGCCCAACAGACGGCCGATCTCGGCATCGCCCACGGCAGCGGTAGCCACAGCGGCGATGCGCTCCTCACCCTCCAGGGGCATGGCAAGATCGTCCAGGGCCTGTGTGGCGGCCTTGGTGGCTTTTTCGATTCCTCGCTTGACAAGCATGGGGTTCGCGCCAGCGGCGACTACCTTGCGCATCTCCTCGACGATGGACCAGGCGAGAACGGCCGTAGTAGCGCTCCCATCCCCCACCTCGTCGCGCATATACCAGACAATGTGGCGCATAAGCATGGCCCCCACATCCTCGACGCGATCCGGGAGGTTGATGATACGCCTGGCCACGGTGCCTGCATCGTCCAAGAGTTCTGGCTCGCCGTTTGGCTCTCGCGCGTTGCCAATCTTGCCCCCGATGGGGCCAAGAGTTATGGCAAGCAATCGCGCCATAGACTCGAACCCACGCAGCATGCCAGCTCGGCTTGTTTCTCCCAAAAGTACATCCGGCCTAGGCATAATAGCTCCTCATTTTCTCACTCCTCATAGTACCCGCGTAGCAGCAAGTAGTACAACAGTATACCATCATTCAGGTTTGTCGCCAATGTAGAACAAATCCCCTACTTATGAGGTAAGATTGCCCCGTAAGAGATAAAATCTGGTCACAGCCCAGGCGAAAGGCAATTCCGGAGACTTGTCCGCCTCATACCTACAGAAAACGCCCAAGAAGACACTATTGCACAAACTGGGCACGAAAGCAACTTTTCGTCCACCTTGCCGTATGAATAAGTGGATCGATCCTGCCCTGCGCATGAGACAAGGCAACACAGGGAAAACTGTTTAGAAAGGAAGTATTTCTCTATGAGTCTATTAGGGAACATCATCTGGCTCATATTTGGCGGCTTGATCGCTGGACTGGGCTACATCTTGGGCGGCGCACTGCTCTGCCTAACTGTCGTCGGCATCCCTTTTGGCTTACAGGCCATCCGTCTGGGGATAGCGACCCTCGCTCCCTTTGGTAAGCGGGTCGTCGCTGATGAGGCGGGGAGTTCTTTGAAGCTCCTCTTCGACGTGTTATGGATCCTACTCTTTGGCTGGGAAATTGCCATAGCACACCTGACGTCGGCACTGATCTTAGCCGTCACCATCGTTGGCCTACCATTCGCAAAACAGCATCTCAAGCTCATTCCCGTCGCCCTCTTCCCTTTCAGTCAGGATCTGCGCTAGAGGATCAAAACGAGACGTGGGGCGGCAGTCTTCACTGTCCGCGCATCCGAAGGCAGCGCAGGACATCACTTTGTGTCACCTAATCGACAAGGTCGGATTCAAAGTGGGTATCCAACTCCTTCATACCTCCGGTAGCCGTAAAGATCACGCGTTCGCAGATATTGGTCGCCCGATCCGCTGTCCGCTCCAGGTTGTGGGCCACCCAAAGCAATAGGTTAGCCTGTTCCGCCGTCCCCTGTGGATCGGTAAGGATGAACGTAACCAACTCTCGATAGACCTGATTGTACAGGCCATCCACTTCGTCATCTTCCTCGGGAATGGCGCGGGCCAACTCCACGTCGCCACGAGCAAATGCGTCCAGAGCACGATCAAGCATGGAACAGGCCTTTTCTGCCATGCGCGGTACGTCGATGAGGGGCTTTATCAACGGTTTCTCGCCAATCATCAGGTTGATGTTGGCGATCCCCTTGGCATAGTCGCCGATGCGTTCCAGCTCACCGATGATCTCCAGCATGGCGGCCAATCGCCGTAGGTCACTGGCCATGGGTTGCTGCGTAGCGATGAGCACAAGAATGCTCGACTCGATGTCGAAACGCCGTTCGTTGATCCCGCGATCCGCCTCAATCAACTGCTCCGACCCCTCAAAGTCTCGTGCTTTGAGAACCTTTACCGATTCCAGGATGGCCTCTTCCACCATGTCCCCGAGTGCGAGCACCTCATCCGACAAGCGCTGCAACTCGTTCTCAAGCCTTTTTCTCAGCATTTCCAGTTCCCCTTCTTTACACCCGCTCCATTACCTACGCAAGCCCTCGTCAGCCGAATTCCCCCGTGATATAACGCTCCGTCCGCTCATCCTGAGGCCTGGTGAAGATCTGAGAAGTGGCTCCGTACTCTACCAATTCTCCCACCTGTTCATCATCGGTCAGGAAAAAAGCCGTCCAATCGGAGACACGCGCGGCCTGCTGCATATTATGGGTCACGATGACGATCGTATAATCCTCGACCAGCTCACGCATCAAGTCTTCAATCCTGAGTGTCTCCATGGGATCGAGTGCCGATGCTGGCTCATCCATCAATATAACTTCTGGCTTTACCGCTACAACACGAGCCAAGCAGAGCCGCTGCTGCTGCCCAAGGGAAAGCTGCACGGCTTCCTGATCCAGATCATCTTTGACCTCGTCCCACAATCCCACGCCTTTCAGGCTGCTCTCCACAATATCATCCAGGCGCCGGTCTCCTCGCCCTCTCAGGACGACCCGCGGACCAAATGCCACATTATCGTAAACGGACTGGGGAAAGGGATTGGGGCGTTGAAAGACCATCCCCACACGCTGTCGCAGCCGGGTGATATCATAATGGGGGGCATAAATATCCTCGCCATCAAGTGTCACCTGTCCCTCCACACGAGCGTTCGGTATGGTATCGTTCATGCGATTGAGGCAGCGCAAAAAAGTTGACTTACCACACCCCGACGGGCCAATCAAGGCGGTAATCTGCCGCTCTTTGATACCAATAGAAACTCTCGCCAGGGCGGGGCGCTTCCCATAGAAGCAATCGAGGTGCTCCACGCGCATCTTATACGCGCCACCACCGTTTGTCATCATGCCTTCATCAGGTGTCATCTCTCAGCCAAAACGTCCGGTAACATAGTCCTCCGTTCGCTGATCGCGTGCATTCGTAAAGACCTGCTCCCCCCTACCATACTCTACGAGCTCTCCCATCAAAAAGAAAGCCGCCCAATCTGCCATTCGCGCGGCCTGTTGCACGTTGTGGGGCACGAGGATGATCGTGTACTGCTCTTTCAGCTCGATAAGCGATCGCTCGACTTTGGCCGTAGAAAGTGGATCCAGCCCCGACGCCGGTTCATCAAGGAGCAATACTTCGGGTTCTAGGGCCAGGCTGCGGGCAATACATAGCCGTTGCTGCTGCCCACCAGACAACTCGCTCGCCGGAGCATCAAGGCGATCCCTGACCTCTTCCCAAAGAGCGGCCTGTGACAGACTGCGCACCAAAAGTGCGTCCAAGCGGGCACGATCGGATATGCCAGCCAATTTGGGACCATAGAGCACATTTCCCCGCACCGTGCCAGGTAGAGGGAGGGGCAGCGCAAACACCATCCCCACACGCCTCCGCAGCTCGGGAACGTCAATCCTGCACGAATAGATGTCCTGCCCGTTTAGCAGAATCCGCCCCGTCATACTTGTGTTCTCTACGCTATCATTCAGACGATTTATAAGTCGCAGAAGCGTCGTCTTCCCTCCCGCGGCAGGGCCAAAGAAGACAGTGATACTATTGGCCTCCACGTCGAGACTGACGTCATGCAGGGCCTCCTTGTCACCATACTTGTACGTGAGGCCCTCGATATGAATCTTGGTTACCATTCTCTCTTTCGCCGAAAGTGACTCCGAATCAGGCTCGCGACAATGTTTAGAGAAAGCACGAATACTAGGAGGACGAAAGCCGTGCCATATTGCACATCGAGGGGCATCCCGGGAACCTGAGTGCTGATGACGTACAGATGATAGGGCAGGGCCATCGTCTCATCGAACACCGACTGAGGCAACCTGGGTAGGTAAAATGCGGCCGCCGTGAAGAGAATGGGGGCTGTCTCCCCCGCCACCCGCAACAATCCCAGAATCACGCCTGTGATGATGCCGGGCAGGGCCTGGGGCAGCACCACATGGCGAATGCCCTGCCACTTTGTCCCTCCCAAGCTGGCGCTCACGGTGCGAAACTCCACAGGAACTGCCCGCAGCGCCTCCTCCGTCGTGCTCATGATGACGGGGAGGGTCATGATGGCCAGGGTCAGGGATCCGGCAAGGATCGAAGTACCAAACTGCAAAAAGAGCACAAAGGCCCCCAGGCCAAAGAGCCCATATACTACCGAGGGTATACTCGCCAGATTGACGATGGCCAGTCGAATGGTTCGCGTAAAGAGCGAATCGCGGGCATATTCCGCCAAGTAGATTCCCCCACCTACACCTATGGGCAGAGCCACCAACGCGGTGCCCAGGGTAAGCAACAGCGTGCCAACAATGGCCGGCAAGATGCCGCCTTCCGTCATGCCCTGTCGAGGCATGGCCGTAAGAAACTCCACACTGATGATCTGCGCCCCGCGCACGGCGATCACTCCCATCACGAGCAAAATGGGGATCACGACAACGAGGCTTATCAGCGTCAATAATACGAATCCCATACGCTGCACAAAATGGGGATTCATCACCGAAGCCCTCCACGCGAAACTCGTTTGAACATCATGGAAGCGACGGCCAGATTAATCAAAAATGTCAAGATAAACAGCACAAGCCCGATGCCGAACAGGGCATGATAATGCACGCTACCGCTGGCCACCTCTCCCATTTCGGCGGCGATTGTGGCCGTCATGGTGCGCACGGGACGAAACAGGGAATCGGCAGTTAGGGGCATACGCGCCGCGTTCCCCGTGACCATCATCACCGCCATCGTCTCTCCAATGGCCCTCCCCATACCCAACATGAGGGCCATCAGGATCCCGGAACGCGCAGCGGGCACGATGACGTGCCAGATCGTCTGCCATTTTGTCGCCCCCATGGCCAGGCCGGCGTCTCGATAGCTCTTGGGAACCGCATCCAGGGCATCCTCTGACACGCTGATGATGGTTGGCAACGACATATAGGCCAGCACCAAACCCCCCGTAAAGGCCGTGAGACCCGTCGGCGCACCCAGCTTCTCCCGCACGACAGGTACCAATAAGGTCATACCAAAAAAGCCCAACACCACAGAGGGGATGCCTGCCAATACTTCGATCGTCGGTTTGAGCACCCCACGCACCCAGTGCGGTGCCACCTCTCGGGTAAAAACGGCCACCGCCAGGCCCAAAGGGAAGGCGATCATCATGGCCACAATCGTAACGAACAAGGACCCCAAGAACAGGGGAAAGATACCGAAAATGTCAAAAGTAGGGTACCAACGGGCGCCAAATAAATTACTTACAGGCACCTGAAAGAAGAATGGTACACCCTCTCGCAAAAGGAAAACAAAGATCAGAAACAGGAAAGTGATCGCCGAAAAGCCCAACACGCGAAGCAGGCTCTCAATGGCAAATTCGCCCCAACGAATACGTGAGACATTCCCCACAATAGCCAGCCTCCTCTTCAAAACCCTAACCGTCACCGCCAGGGGTGTGATCTACGCGCTACCTCAAAGGCACAAAGCCCAGATCGGCCACCAACGCCTGCCCATCGCTCAACACCCACTCCAAATAGGCCGCTATTTGCCCCGTCGGCTCGCCCGCCGTGTACATATAAAGGGGACGGGCGATAGGATAAGAACCGTCGTTAACCGTCCGCACGGAGGGCATGACGTAGGGGCCATCTGCATCGCCCCCCACAGCTAACACCTTCTGATCAGGAGTCACGTAACCAAGGCCGTCGTAGCCGATGGCGTTGGGGTTTTGGCGAACCTCTGCACTGATCCCCTCCGACGAAGGCATCAACAACGTGTCGGGAGAAAAAAGCAGATCGCTCTCCTCATTTCCCAAACGGATGACGTTCTCCAAAAAGTAGACGTACGTTCCAGAATTCGACTCCCGCGAGAGCAGCACGATGGGTCGATCCTCTCCTCCCACCTGGTGCCAATTGGTGAGCTTGCCCGTATATATGTCCGAAATCTGCTGAAGGGTGAGGGCATTCACGGGATTAGTGGGATGAACTACGACGGCGATAGCGTCGCGGGCAACCACAAACTCCACCGGCTCGATGCCATTCTCCCGCGCTGCCGCCATCTCCTCAGGCTTCATGCTCCGCGATGCGTTGGCGATATCCACCGTGCCGTTGATCATGGCTGCGATGCCGGTGCCTGAACCGCCCCCGGTTACCGAAATGCGCACGTCGGAATGCAGACATGTGTATTCCTCCACCCAAGCCAGAGCAAGATTGACCATCGTATCCGATCCCTTGTTTTCGATGGTCTCTACAGTTCCACCCACCCCCCCTTGCAAGGCCAAACTCGACGGTTCACCACACCCTGTCAAAAGCACGAGCGCAAGGAGCAAAAGCACGCTTCCAAAAAGCCCCTTGACAAAGAGGAAATTGACTCTGCGCTCGACCCGTTCAAGAACCGACTCGTACATCAGGTCAATTCCCCCCGTCCACTTATGCCACGTTCTTCGAACATCTCCCAGACGTCCACCTCCGGGCAGAAAACCAAGTTCTCCAGCTCAAGGCACGCTACCACCACCCTCCCATTGTACGCGCTCTAAAAGCGCTCAACAAATCGGCACTGCAGATACCTCGGCTAAAGATACTGTTCAAAGTCCGGGATATGCCAATGCAACTGCCGCTCGTAGGTGCGGTGGGGTTTGAAATCGCGCTGAACTTCCTCAAATCTGGCATTGCCCACAATCTCCATGGCCGCACGCTCGCCATGGCCCAATCCCTTGAGGCTGCAGTAATAGATATAGCCCACGTCCTCCATGTCGAATCCCATCAACTGTGCGGTCAAGGAATCGGCGGCCACAAAGTCGGTGCTAGCCACAGCCATGCGCCAGTCCACAGGGCTTCCTCCCACAGGACCATTGCCCTCCATGGCGCGAAAGCCGTCGATCACGGCCAGTTGCGGCGCCACGTGATAGGCGAGCTTGTACAAATTCATATGTATACCCTTGTGCCCCTGATGCGCCCGGGATTTGCGACCCGTCAGGCTGCCAAAGGCCATATTCTTGAGAGAAAGGGTGACGATGGCGATATCGTGGGTCTTGGGAGGCCCGACGGAAATACGATAGTCGCTCTCAACGGTGGTGCGGGCGACGGGCAGCCGCATGGGCTGCATCGACCGGGTATACAGCCCGACGTCTACGGTCTCATCCTTGTTGAGATCGACGATATCCAGATCATAGTCCTCAAGCAGTGGCGAATAGTTATGGTTTTTCAATCCTCGCCGAAACGAGCCCATGGCCGGCCCCTCGGCCAGAGTAACCTTCCTCACACCCTTTTGCTGCAAAAAATCCAATACCGCCCGTACCGCATCGGGATGGGTGGCTGCCAGGGATCGCCGCACACTGACAAAATTCGGCTTCACGACCACGCGCCGCTTCCCCGCCAGGTCTATATCGCTCTCTATGGCTTGAAGTGCCCGAGACACATTAGCGTATCGATTATCGCCCCTTATCAAGGCCACACGATGCTTTCCCATAGGCCTATCCTTCCCACTTTAAAGACGAACACGGTGCCCCTGCCATATCCGAATATCCATCAATCGATACAAGGGCCAATTGTATTTCCCATCGCACAACCTCTCGTGTATTATAGCAAGGATAGATTATATTTACGATTCTGCCGAGAGGGAAAGCCAGCCATCGACATTTGGCGACGCGTCACGGAAAACATGGACGCAGGGCGCTTTCTGTCAAAAAGGGGTCAACTATGCTATATCGCGATTTGGGAAATACCGGGTTACGTGTTTCGGCCATCGGCCTGGGATGCGCGCAATTGGGATCGTCCAGCACAGACTATGCCGTGAACCTGGTACAGCGCGCGCTGGAACTGGATGTAAACTATTTTGACGTGGCCCGGGGTTACCGAGACGCAGAGATCAAGATTGGGCTGGCCCTGAAGGGGCAGCGAGAGAGGGCCATCATCTCTACCAAGACGGGAGCCAGGACGCGAGACGACGCCTGGCGGGACATCCACGAGTCCCTGGAACGCCTTCAGACTGACCATGTGGAGAACTGCCACGTGCACGGCCTGCGTTCCGGCGAGGATATGGACAAGCGGCTGGGGCCCGGTGGCGCTCTGGAGGCGCTGGTGCAAGCCAAGGAAGAAGGTTTAATCCAGCACATCGGGTGCACAAGCCATCGCAGCGAGACCCTGGTAGAGGCCCTGCAGCGCTTCGATTTCGAGGTCATCCTGGTGCCCATGAACGTGGTGGAACGGGAGCCCCTGGACGAGCTAATCCCTCTATGCCAGGAAAAGGGCGTGGGGGTAACGATCATGAAGCCCGTGGCCACAGGGCTACTCCCCGCTCCACTGGCACTAAAGTGGCTGCTAAACCAGCCCATCGCCACGGCCGTACCCGGCGCCACAGAGATTCACGAACTGGAAGAGAACGCTTTGGTGGGCCACAGGGACCTACGTCTGAGCGCCGAGGAAGAAGCCGAAGTAAAGCGTTTAAAGGAGTATTGGGAACACAGGCGTTGTCGCATCTGTGGGCTCTGCGAACCATGCCCCAAGGGAATAAACATCGGCGGCATATTGGGCACGGACGTCATGTACGATCACTATCGCACCATGGGGCGCGAGCGGTTCAGGAATTTCGATTGGTCACGAGCGGCCATCGAGCGAGATCTGGAGCAGCGCAAGCAAAGCATCGCGGCCATCGAATCCTGCGACTATTGCGGCCAATGCGAGGAGCGCTGTCCCTACGGCCTGCCCATCATGAAGATGCTGCATGACATGTTGCCGGCTATGGAAGACATGGTGGGTATCTATCAGGAGTTGTTGAGCACGTAGACTATACATCCTTTGCCTTCCCCCCATTCACTTACACGTCCCCCCAGTGGCTACCATGAGCGTTCTAGCACCACCAAACATGAAAAAACCGTTTCTCGCGCCCTATCGGCCCCTCAACTAGGATCCAGAAGCCTCTCAGTCTTTGTCCCTCCTGGCACAAACTGATATAATAGAGATGTGAAAGTTGCGTAACATTGAGGTACAGGATGTTTGAAAGAATCGAAAATACTGTTGAGCGTTATGAAGAACTAAATAGATTACTCGCGTCGCCAGAAGTGGCCCAGAATCCCCAAAAGATTCGCGTGTACGCCAAGGAGCGCGCCGAGATCGCCGACATCGTCCACACCTATCGAGAGTATAAGGATTTGACGGCAGAGTTGGAGGATACGCGGGCCATGCTGGACGAGGAGAATGGGCCCGAGATGCGCGCCATGATCAGGGAAGAGATCGTCCGCCTCCAAGAAGAGGCGGACGAACTGGAGCACGAACTCAAATACTTGCTGCTGCCCAAGGATCCCCGCGACGCGCGGAACGTCATCGTCGAGATTCGCGCGGGCGCGGGCGGCGACGAGGCGGCCCTCTTTGCTGCCGACCTGTTCCGTATGTACAGCATATACGCCGAAGAGCGTGGTTGGAAGACCAAGGTGCTGAGTACCAACGAGACAGGCATCGGGGGGTTTAAAGAGATCATCTTCCAGGTCAAAGGCGAAGGTGCCTTCTCTCGGCTCAAGTATGAAAGGGGCGTACATCGCGTGCAGCGAGTCCCCGTCACCGAGTCCAGCGGGCGCATCCACACATCCACTGCCACAGTGGCTGTGCTGCCCGAGGTAGACGAGGTGGAGGTGAGTATCAATCCAGAAGACCTGCGTACCGATGTCTTTCGCGCCGGAGGACACGGCGGGCAAAACGTCAACAAGGTCGAGTCGGCGGTGCGTATCACACACATTCCCACGGGCTTGGTTGTACAATGCCAGGACGAGCGTTCCCAGCGCCAAAATCGCGAGCGCGCCATGTCCATCCTGCGGGCCCGAATCTATGACATGGAGTACGAGCGTCAGATGACCGAGATCGATGAGGCACGCCGCAAGCAGGTGGGATCGGCGGAGCGCAGCGAAAAGATCCGCACCTACAACTTTCCACAGAATCGTGTGACGGATCACCGCATCGGCATGTCCGTGCACCGACTGGAGGAGGTGCTGTCCGGTGATCTAGATCCCTTTATCGAAGGCCTCATTGAGAACGAGCAGAAAGAAGCACTGGCCACGCAGGTTGTCTAGGCCCAGCCGCGCCACCCACGCATGAGCAGAGAATCCCTTATGGCCGAGAGCATAACGAGCAGATGGAGCATAGCGCACCCAAGCTATATGTAGAGGACGGGAGCGTCCAAAAGACGGGCCAGGATCGCACGAAGCATGCAGTGCCTGGCGAGGGCACGACTATCGACGAGGCCCTTCGTTGGGCGACACGGCTCTTTATGGCCCACAGATTCCCCTCGCCGCGGCTGGACGCCGAGGTTCTTCTCAGACACGTCCTCTCCCTGACCCGCACGGAGCTTTACGTCCATCTCTACGAGCCGCTGAATGCCCCAAGCCTTTCCTATTACAGAGAGATGGTATGGCGACGGCTGGCCCACGAGCCGGTGGCCTATCTGACGGGCAAGCGAGCCTTCTACGATGTGGAGCTACGCGTCGATAAAAACGTACTTATCCCCCGACCGGAAAGCGAACACCTGATCGATGCCGCCAGGGATTGGACGCAGGCACAGGATCGATCATCTCTACGTGTAGTGGATGTAGGCACCGGAAGCGGCGCTCTGGCCATCGTTCTGGCGCGCCACCTGCTCGGGGCAAACGTCTGGGCCGTGGACATCTCTCTTGACGCCCTGCGCGTGGCCGCACGTAACGTGCGGCGCTATCGTCTCCAGGATCGCATCGCTCTGATCTGTGGGGACCTTTTACAGCCGCTGTCTGGCCCCTGTGACCTCATCGTGGCCAATCTACCTTATATCCCCCACGAAGAGATGCCCTCGCTTCCCCCAAACGTGGCCCTGTACGAACCTCATCAAGCCCTGGACGGAGGCAAGCGGGGGACTGAACTCATACGACGCCTCCTATACCAGGCAGCGCCAAGACTGGCGCGCCCCGGGCTCTTGCTGCTGGAGATCGATCCCCGCCAGGCGGAAACCGTCACGGATATGGCACGGCACGCCTTTGCCGAGGCCCAAATAAGGGTTCTGCAAGACTACGCCAAGCACGAGCGCGTGGTAGAGATAGAGCGCGAGAAATAGGATGAAAAGCTCTCAGGAGAGGCAAGCAACCCGCCTATATGCCACCTCGGATGAGAGGGCAATCCCCGAGGCCTTGAAAGCGTTGCATACTGGCGAGTGCGTGGTCTTTCCCACCGATACCGTCTATGGGGTTGGTTGCGACCTCTGGCAGCCAGGAGCCATCGCCCACCTCTACTGGGCGAAACGCCGCCCCAGACGAATGCCCATTCCCGTGCTGGTATGCGCGCCAAAGGAAGTGGATCAGGTAGCCCAGGACATCCCCCCAAGTTTTGAAGAAGTGGCAAGCCGCTTCTGGCCCGGTGGCCTCACACTGATCCTGCCCCGCCGCCCTTGTGTGCCTTCCATCCTCTGCGCAGGCGGCCCCACCATCGCCGTGCGCATGCCGGCGCATCGCTGGGCCCTGAAGTGGATAAAAAGCGCCGGGGGCGCCTTGGCGGTGAGCAGCGCAAACCTGTCCGGTCGTGCCACCGCGACGACGGCCCAGGAGGCGCTGTCCAACCTGCGGGGTCGCGTGGCCGTGATCATCGATGGAGGGGAATGCCCGGGAGGCATGGCTTCCACCATCGTGGATCTGACGCAAGATCCACCCGTGGTGTTGCGCATGGGCCCTCTGGGACTGGACGATCTACAGAAGGTGCTGCCCCGAATAAGGCTGCACCATGTATGACACATCAACCAAACGCTCTCGTCGGAGAGTTGATAGGGGAACTGCCCTTCTTATAATAGGGAGAAGATCCACAGTGACTAATTGCATACCTGTGTAGGTTCACACCGGGTCAGTTCAGGAAAGGGGCATCACAGTGGGAGAAAGAAGATGATTGGACAAACACAAAAGCCCATCGAAGAGATACTGGAGTACCTCGAGAACAAGGAGAAAATAGTGGTGTATGGCTGTGGGGGTTGCGCCACGACATTCCACACCGGTGGCGAACCGGAAGTGGAGGAGATGGCGAAGGTGCTCTCCGAGAACGGCAAGGAGGTTTTGGCTGCTATCGCACTGCCCTTTGGAAAGGTCGCTTGCTATGCTCCCATGAGCAAGGCACGCTTGAGGAGGTACCATGAGGAGATTGAGGAATGTGATGCCATCCTCGTGTTGAGCTGTGGCGACGGACTTCAGGTTGTACGGGAGATCGTAGACGAGGAGTTTGACCACCCAAAGCCCATTTATCCAGGAACGAATCCCATAGGGCAGATGGGAGGAGGCCCCACGCTCTTCAAAGAGAAATGTCAGCAATGTGGGGAGTGCGAGCTTGGTCGGCTGGCCGGTATTTGTCCCTTAACCCAGTGCCCCAAGGGGTTCCTGAACGGCCCGTGCGGAGGAACGACCAAGGATGGGATGTGCGAAGTGGACCCAGAACGAAAGTGTGCCTGGGTGATGATCTACGAGAGGTTGGAGGCACTTGGTGAGCTCAACAAGTTAATGGAAATTAGAGAGCCCAAGGACTGGAGCAAAATGGAGCGGCCTCGCCAGATCGAAGTAGCTCCACTCAGCCTTGCGTGAAGAGAAGGCTATAGAAATGACAAAGGCGGGAAGTAATTTGGAGAAAGTGCTACAGGCCAGGGAATTCGCGGTGACGGCAGAGTTGGGCCCTCCGAAATCAGCCGATCCCGAGGTGGTGAGGAGAAAAGCAGGAATATTGAAAGGACATGCCGATGCCTTCAATGTCACCGATGGTCAAACCGCCGTGGCCCGCATGGCGAGTTGGGCTGCCTGTCTTATTGAGCAAGAAGAAGGGTTAGAGCCCATAGTCCAGATGACGTGTCGAGATCGGAATCGAATTGCCCTGCAAATGGATGTCTTGGGCGTTTCAGCCCTGGGAATAAGAAATATCCTGTGCCTCACTGGAGACTATGTGTCCTTTGGCAACCATCCAGGGGCAAAGCCGGTCTACGATATAGACTCCATCCAGTTCGTCAAGATAGTGAAGGACATGCGGGACGGGGGGAGATTTCAATGTGGGGAAAAGATGGATGTCAAGCCTCGTCTCTTCATTGGCGCGGCGGCCAATCCCTTCGCTGAGCCGTTCGACTACCGTCCGCACCGCCTGGCCAAGAAGATAGAAGCGGGGGCTGATTTCATTCAGACGCAGATGGTTTTCAACGTGGGCAAATTCAAAGAGTATATGAAGCGTGTTGGTGACCTGGGGCTCCTTGATGACGTTTACGTTCTAGCTGGCGTCGGCCCCATCAGAAGTGTAGGGGCAGCACGATATATGGCCAGCAAGGTGCCAGGCATGGATGTGCCGGACGAGTATATCCGACGTATGCGTGACGCCAAAGACAGTCGAGAAGAAGGCATCAACATCTGCGTCGAGATCATTAAGCAGATACAAGAAATCCCCGGCGTCTCCGGGATACATATCATGTCTATTGAATGGGAGGAGGCTGTACCCATCATCGCTCAAAGAGCGGGTCTGCTTCCCCGGCCAGATATCCAGTAAGTTAGCAACCATAGAAGACAAACAATCCTCCGGTATGCGATGATACGATGCCGAAAAATAGACTCCGAGCATTCCCACCGCCCAGAGTCAGATCGCAGCACTAGAGCAGATGCCATATATCAGCAGAATGAACTGTGTAGCACAACGGGAGAACTGCACCGGTATGTTCACGGAACAGCGGATAAGCGATTTTCTAGATGCCCTAGCCTCCAAGGAGCCGGTGCCAGGCGGGGGCAGTGGGGCCGCCTTGGGGGGCGCCGTGGCGGCCGCCCTCGTCAGCATGGTCTGCAACCTCACCCTCGGCAAAAAGGGCTATGAAGAGGTCGAGGAGGCCGTGGCAGAGATCCTGGAGCGTAGCGAGGCCCTACGGGCGGAACTGACCAGCCTGCTGGAGGCCGATACCGAGGCGTACAGCAACGTGATGGCCGCCTACCGCATGCCCCGGCAAAGTGCTGAGGAGCAGAAAGCCCGCCAAGCGGCCGTGCAAAAGGCCTTACGAGAAGCCACAGAGGTTCCCCTGTCCATCGCCGACCGCTGCGCCCGGATCGTCGATCTGGCGCTGCCCGCCGCACAAAAGGGCAACAAGCGGGCCGTGAGCGATGCGGGCGTGGCCGCCTTGCTGGCCGAGGCCTCTATGCACGCCTCGCTGCTCAACGTATACATCAACCTGGGCAGCATCAATGATAGAGAGTATGAGAGAAGCGTACGGCAAAGAACACGAACTATCACAAAGGGCAAGACCGATTACAAAGACAAGGTGTTGGCTGTAGTCCACAGAAGGATCGGGGGCTAAGCCCTGTTCCAACGCAAAGAGGAGGGAAAGTGACTGCCAAGATATTGGATGGCTATGCTGTGGCCAAAGGGATAGAAAGGGAAATCGCCGATGAAGTGCAGGTTTTTAAGAAGACCTACGGATGGGCGCCGGGTATAGCCGTCGTGCAGGTGGGAAAGGATCCTGCCGCCTCTTGGTATGTGAGGCAGATCAAGAGGCGCTTCACCGGTGTAGGTATGCGCTTCGCGCTACACACCCTGGAAGCGGAGGCCGGCGAGGAGACGCTAGCGGCATGTGTGGAGGAACTCAACGGTGACCCGCGAACCAACGGCATCATCGTGCAGATGCCCCTGCCCGAGCACCTCTCGGAGGATGCGGTGGTGGGCATGCTGGATCCGGCCAAGGACGTGGATGGGGCCCATCCGCTCAATGCGGGAAGACTTTTTCAAGAGGTGGGGGACGCCTTCCTGCCATCCCCAAGGGGCCATCACGCCTTTGCGCCTGCCGCCCCCGCCGGAGGCATGGAGCTCCTTCGTAGCTATGGCATCAGTCTGAAAGGCAAGAGCACCGTCGTAGTGGGGCAAGGCCATGTCGGGCGGCCTATGGCGCTTCTTATGCTGCTCGATGGGGCCACGGTCACCCTCTGCCACATTTTCACCAAGGACCTCGCTTTTCACACCCGACAGGGCGAGGTGCTGGTCTCCGCGGTTGGCAAAGCGAAGCTCATCTCCGCTGATATGATTCGCCCGGGTGCCGTCGTCCTCGACTTTGGAACCAGTGTGGTGGACGGCAAGCTGGTGGGCGACGTGGATACCGAAGCGGCCAAGCAGGTGGCCGGATACATCACGCCCGTGCCCGGTGGCACGGGTCCCATGACCAACGCCATGCTGATGAGGAACACCCTCACCGCCGCGCAGCAGCAGATGGCAGAATCCAACCTTTAGCACATCAAACGTTCACCGGAGGCGATCACCGTCCTCCACCGAGTAAAGGAAAGGATAGTACATGCTCAATGACCTCGAGATAGCGCAAGCAGCGGAATTAAAACCCGTTCTGGAGATCGCCAGGAATATTGGTCTGAAAGAAGAGGACTTGGAGCTCTATGGTTGGTACAAGGCAAAGGTGCATCTGGACGTCCTGAAGCGCTTTGCGGATAGGGGAAATGGCAAGTATGTGGACGTGACGGCCATCACTCCCACGCCTCTGGGTGAGGGCAAAACGACGACGACCATCGGGCTCAGTCAGGCTCTGGGCTCGGAGCTGGGGAAAAAGGTGTTCACCTGCATTCGCCAGCCTTCCATGGGGCCCACCTTTGGCATTAAGGGGGGCGCTGCGGGAGGCGGCTACTCTCAGATTGTCCCCATGGAGGACTTTAACCTGCACCTCACCGGCGACGTTCACGCCGTGGGCGTGGCGCACAACCTCATGGCCGCCGCCCTGGACTCGCGGATGATGCATGAGAGGCGCCTCAGCGACGCCGACCTGGAGCGCGCGGGCTTGAAGCGGCTGGACATCGACCCTGAATCGATCCTCCTCAACCGTGTGGTGGACGTGGAGGACGCGGCAGCCCGCGAGATTATCACCGGCCTAGGGGGCAAACGCAACGGCGTGATCCGCGAGACCGGATTCGACATCACCGTGGCCAGCGAGGTCATGGCCATCCTGGCCCTGGCCACCAGCCTCCAGGACCTGCGCGAGCGGCTGGGCCGCATCGTGGTGGGGAGCAATCACCACGGATACCCAGTGACGGCGGAAGATCTGGGCGTGGCAGGGGCCATGGCCGTGCTGATGAAGGACGCCCTAATGCCCACCCTGATGCAGACCCTGGAACACACCCCCGCTTTCGTCCATGCCGGGCCCTTTGCCAACATTGCCCACGGCAACTCTTCCTGCATCGCCGATATGATTGGCATCAAACTCGCCGACTATGTGGTGACCGAGTCCGGCTTTGGCGCCGATTGCGGCATGGAAAAGTTCTTTGACATCAAGTGCCGCACCAGCGGCATGATCCCCGACTGCGTGGTCATGGTGGCCACCGCGCGGGCTCTCAAGATGCACGGCGGCCTGGGCCGGGTGCGCCCCGGCCGACCCATGCCCGACGAACTCACCGAGGAGAACCTCGAGCACCTGGAAAAGGGCTGCGCGAACCTGGTGGCCAACATGGAGATCGCCCAGCAGTTCGGCGTCCCCGTCGTGGTGGCCATCAATCGCTTCGAACACGACACCGACGCCGAGATCGAGCTCATCCGCAAGGTGGCCCTGGACCATGGCGCCGCCGATGCCGTGCCCTGTGAGCACTGGGCCAAGGGCGGGGCGGGTGCGCGAGACCTTGCCCAGGCCGTGGTAAAGGCCTGTGAACAGCCCTCCGACTTTGAGTTTCTCTATCCGCTGGACATACCGATCAAGGAAAAGATCGAGACCATCGCCACAAAGGTTTATGGCGCTGACGGCGTCGACTATACGCAGACGGCGGAACGCAAGATCAGACAATATACTGATCGAGGTTACGATGACTTGCCCATCTGCATGGCCAAGACTCACCTCTCCCTCTCCCACGACCCCAAGCGATTGGGCGTCCCCAAAGGCTGGCGATTGCCCATCCGTGACGTGCGCGCCAGCGTGGGCGCCGGTTTCTTATACCCTCTTTGCGGGAGCATCCGCACCATGCCCGGGCTGCCCCGCAGACCGGCGTTCATGGACATCGACCTCACCGAGGACGGCGAGATTGTGGGGCTGTCCTAAGAAATACTAGGGGATGGGGTGTGTGTGCGCCCCGTCCCCTTTGTCGCATCTCAGCCTTTCTCCACCTCAGAGAAAGCGGCCGCTCACAACGTCCGCACGCCCCAATTCCTCGCCATACAGCATCACCACCAAGACTGCC
>JAYENT010000105.1:0-7129 GCA_034722245.1 Chloroflexota bacterium | reverse complement strand
CACATGCTTCATTCGGACAAAATTGACCGACTTCTGCCAGTTGAGGTGTCATGCTTCCTCCACTCTTCTCGGCTATTTTCGGTCATTATATCACTTATCACTACCAACACAACTGAGGGAGACTACCCAAGAGTAGCAAAAGCAAATATTGGGTTTGGATTCAGTCGAAAAATCGAAAAGTTCTATCCAGAGAGGTGGAGGGACCGGCCCTGTGAAACCTCGGCAACCTGAGCCAAGGGGTAGGCGCTGTTCATAAGCTCGTAGATGGCTTGGCGCTTCTACTCACGTCGTTGGTGCCAATTCCGACAGAGTCGATGATCAAGGACTCTGAAAGATGGGATCTCGGTGATACACGTGTAGCCCCCTTTGCGCTTGAATGGGCAAGGGGGCTTTTTGTATGGCAAAGTAGGGCCTCCGGCTCTGGAAGGGGCTGGAGGTTCTTGTAACGTGAGGAGGAACTATGATAGACAAGGCACCAAGTGGCTTCGACACAGAGACTGTCCACGGCGGCGAAGACAAATCAAAGCCTTATCATGCCCTGACTATGCCCATCGTTCAGACATCCACCTATTGTTTTGAGGATTCGGCGGCGCTTATAGCGCACATGCGACGCAAGGAACGGGAGTTGGATTCTACGAGAGGCGAATACGGCCGCTATGGAAATCCCACACAAAAAGCCGTGGAGCGCAAAGTGGCCGCTTTGGATGGTGGTGAGCGCGGCCTCGCCTTCTCCAGTGGGATGGCAGCCATCACCTGCACGCTCCTCACTTTTCTATCCTCGGGGGATCACTATATACTGACTAAAGATTGTTATCGAAAGACGCGCCAGCTTTCCCTAGAGTTCATGCCCAAGATGGACATCGAGTGTAGCCTAGTGCCCCTGGGGGACTATGAGGCCCTGGAAGCCTCCATCCGGCCGAACACACGACTCATCGCTTCGGAGACGCCCACGAATCCCTATCTGCGGATTGTCGACCTCCCTCGCCTGGCCGAGATCGCCGAGGCCCATGATCTGTTGACCATCGTGGACACCACGTTCGGCACCCCCTACAACATCCGGCCCCTTGCCTATGGGATCGACCTCGTGATACACAGCGCGACCAAGTACCTGGGTGGCCATAACGATCTGCTGGCAGGGGTGCTGGTGGGCCATCACGAATACGTCGAGAGGGTCAAGAAGACCAACGACATGATGGGAGCCATACCGAGCCCGCATACTATGTATCTCCTCCTGCGAGGGTTGAAGACGCTGGGACTGCGCATGGCGCGTCACAACGAGAACGGCCAACGCGTCGCCGAGTTTTTGCAGGAACATCCGGCGGTGCGAAAAGTATGGTACCCTGGCCTCCCCTCCCATCCCGACTATGAGATGGGGCAGCGGCTGATGGAAGGGTATGGAGGCGTAGTGAGCTTTTTGCTAGAAACGGATGCGCAGGGCACCAGCCGCTTCATCGACGCCTTGCAGATACCCTATTTGGGACCCAGCCTCGGCGGGGTGGAGAGCATCGTGGAACAGCCAGCGCTCATGTCCCATTTCAGCCTGAGCCAGGAGGAACGCGCAGAGATCGGCATCCCAGACGGATTGGTACGCTATGCGCTGGGAATCGAAGACGCAAAAGACCTCATCGCTGATCTGGCCCAGGCATTGGAAAAGATTCCCCGCAAGGCAAAACGCCGCTCCACCGTCACAAGCGAGGAATGCTCATAGTCTTTGAAGAGAGGAGTACCTCCCTTCTGCTGGCCAAGCTGCAAATTGCCAGAACTGGGGATAACCATCGTCATTGTAGCACGCTCCGCTCCCGCCTACCTGAGATTGAGACAAGGGACACGCCATCCTTTGACACAGGCTCCCTCTGCATGTATAGTAGGACGTTGTAAAGGGCAGTGGGGAGGACAAAGAACACGTGGGGGAGCTTGGCGACCGTCTACGAGAAGCACGCGAGGAACAAGGGCTTTCCTATGCAGACGTGGAAGAGGCGATCCGCATACAGGATGTCTTTATCCAGGCTCTAGAGCAAGAGCGTTTCGACGACCTGCCCGAGGGGACATATGCCAAAGGCCTTTTGCGTAACTATGCCGCCTTCTTGGGGCTGGATCAAAAAGAGGTGCTCGCCTCCTACCGCAATATGCGCGGCGAACTGGCTGCCGATGTGCCCCTCGTGTTGGACGAACCACTGCTGGGTCACACGAGCCCTAGATTGTGGGGGGGCATCTTTTTGGGCATCATGATTTTCATCATCTGCGCTCTCGCCGGGTGGTATGCTTACAATCGCTTCTACCTGCAAAGGAATCCCTGGCCCACATCCCTCTCACAGCCCACGGAAACCGCTGCGGTCTCTACCACCCTCCTTGATAGCACGCCGACGCCGACACGGCTCTCTCCCTCCCCCACGGAGGGAGAAGGCGCCGCAGGCCCCACAGAAGGTGACACGCCCGTGAAGGAACCTACTCCCACTGCATTCCCCACAGCAACGAAGGTCACGCTGGCGACGCCAACGCCAGCTTATACGCGCAGGCCGACACCGGGTCCCATGCCGACCCCAGGCATCGTCGTCCAGGCGGATTTTATGGCCCGAACCTACCTGGAAGTCACAAGCGACGGGGAAGAGATCTTTGTGGGAACCTTGGAGAGAGATGAGGAGCGGTCCTGGACGGCCCAAACTCGCATCGCTATGCGCATAGGCAATGCGGGCGGTATCTCCTTGACGGTGAATGGCGTGCAAGTGGCCCCGCTGGGAGAGTCGGGAGAGGTGGTGGAGGTCGAATACACCCTGAGCAATCTTCCCGAACCCTAGTGTGGACGCACCCATTGTTCGTCTGGGGTCAACCACGAGGCTGACGGCTTATACGCCAGCTTCTTTTTATGAGTAAAGGCATGAGATTTCACATTATCACGTTGGGCTGTCCCAGGAACGTCGTCGACTCGGAGATGATGGCCCAACTCCTCCACCAAGAGGGCCATACGCTGGTGGAGGAACCGGAACAGGCTGACCTCCTCATCTTGAACACCTGCGCCTTCATAGAGGCGGCCCGCCGAGAGACCTACGAGATGCTGGAAGAACTGGCTGCCGACAAGAAGCCCTCGCAGAAGCTAATAGTTGCGGGCTGTCTGCCGCAGCGCTATAAGGGGGACGTTGTGGATCGCTTCCCTGCGGTAGACGCCATCATTGGCACCCGGTCGTGGCCCGAGATCACCTCCGTCGTCAGGGCTCTGCAGCGCGAACGGCGGGGCATTGATTACGTCAAGCAAAAGGGCAACCTGGTGGCCTCGGTGCGGCGTTGCGCTACCATGGGCGGTACCGCCTACCTCAAGATCGCCGACGGCTGCAACGCCTGCTGCGCCTTTTGCGCTATCCCCCTCATCAAGGGCCCCCAGCGAAGCAAACCAGAAGACTACGTCCTGCGCGAAGCACACGAACTCGTAGAGGAGGGCGTACGCGAGATCATCCTCATCGCCCAGGATACAACCACCTACGGATGGGATCGCACCGATGTGGGGAACCTACCAACCCTCCTGCGCTCCATCAGCGAGCAGGTGCCACAACTGGATTGGCTGCGCATCCTGTACGCCTATCCGCAGCACGTCACCGAGGAACTGATGTATACCATGGCCGAACTGGACCAGGTATGTCACTATCTGGACATCCCCCTGCAGCATGGTCATCCCGACGTCCTGCGCCGTATGCGCCGCTCCCCCGATATGGACGGCGTCTACAACCTGGTGGCATCCTTGCGCGAGGCTATGCCCGATATCGCCCTGCGTTCCACCTTTATTGTAGGATATCCAGGCGAGACCGAGGATGAATTCGAAACCCTCCTTCAGGTGATGCGCGATCTGGCCTTCGACCACGTGGGAATTTTCGCCTTCTCTCCAGAAGAAGGTACGCCCGCTGCAGAACTGCCCAACCGCGTTCCACGTCAGGTGATGGCGGAGCGCTACGAGCGGGCCATGCTCCTCCAGCAGGAAATCTCTGTGGCCCGCAATCAGGAGCAAGTGGGGCGCTCCCTGCCCATTTTGATAGATGGCGCGGGCGACGGCATCAGTATAGGACGAAGTTACCGCCATGCCCCAGAGATCGACGGCTTGGTGCTGCTATCCGGGGAATTCCCCACCGGCGACTTTGTGGAGGCGAAGATAGTACAGGCCAGGGAGTACGATCTCACCGGGGAGCCCCTCATATAGCCCTTGCCTGCTAGACATCGCCTGACTCACCACAGATTCCCTCGCAGGAGAGTCCCTCGATAAAGCTTCTCCAGAAGGGGATCGA
This sequence comes from Chloroflexota bacterium, assembly GCA_034722245.1. Lineage (GTDB taxonomy): Bacteria > Chloroflexota > Anaerolineae > UBA1429 > UBA1429 > JAWLEV01. The sequence continues at coordinate 2,861 of JAYENT010000105.1, read as the reverse complement.
GCACGTTAAGGCGCTGACGCGCCTGGAAATACATCCACAAGCCGTGGGCAAAGTAATCGTGGGGGTCACATACACCGAGTTCCTCATGCCCGTAGCCCAGAGACTGAATCTTGACGAACCTCTGGCCTACTCGCCGCAGAAGCTCCGTGACTCCGCCGCCATCGGACAGCCAGGGCTTACCGACCGCTCCCCAACTGCCCCAGACGTGGTCGAGCAGATGAAAAACCGCAACCATGGCCCGTTTCTTTTCCTCGCAGAGGTCGCCTAGGGAGACGTAGCACACGCTCTCCAGCTGGCCATCGCGCCAGGGCTGGGGCCCTGGCCGATAGCCCGATGATCGATGGGTGACGACCACGTGGCTGCGGGGAGCATCCCGCCACAGACGCAACAGCCCCGTGGGAAAGGGACGCAACGTGTCCAACACGATATCCGTGGCCTGCAGGGCGTACTCAAAGTGCTCCTGCACGGAGGGAGGCGAAAGCTCAAAGGCACGGGGCGCCACGTGCATCTTATCGCGCCACAGGGCTTGCAGAATCGTCTCTTTGTCATTGTCAGAAAACATGGAACGTATTATCTCATCCCGCCCGGGAAGACCTACCTGGTTCACGCGGTATATTTTTGACTTTTTGCGCCGCGCCTGATACGCTCTTCTCCAAGGATATCAGTGCACAATGGACGATCCACATATCATTATAGGGGAGCGTGAGAGGAGGATCAACTGTCACTGAACCTATCAGACGATGGAGAGACGAATTTGGGCTGCTCTGAAAAAGGGTGGTCATCTATCAGTAGAAAAAGGAGAAAAGATGTCCAGCGATCAAGAGATACTCGAGGCGTTAAAGGATTTCGACACGCCGTCCATCACCAACGTGGTGGCCACCTACCCTGGCAATCCGCTTTGCCTGGGGCTGTACAATCCCTGGAGTCAGAACTGGTACACAGATACGAGCCTGCGCTGCTGGTATCCCGAGTTGGGAGCCGTCGCGGGCTATGCAGTGACCTGCGTGTACGGCCTCCCCGATCCGAACTATGAGGGTCTGTCGCTCGCGGATGTAATCGCGGCCATGGACGTGTCTCCCGACCCGACCATCTTTGTTTTTGAGCAGCGCTTTCCCCCAGAGATCGCCAACAAGGTGGGGCTATCGGGCGGTAATATGACCACGGCCATGAAGGCGGCAGGCTGCGTGGGCGCCATCAGCAATGGCCCCTCGCGCGACATCGACGAGATCCGGGAGATGGGCTTTCAGTATCTGACCGGCGGCGTGTGTGCCGGACACGGCAACATGGCCATCCATGCCGTGAATGTCCCCGTAAGCGTGGCGGGCATGGACGTGGCGCCAGGCGAGATCATCCACATGGACGAGAACGGCGCCGTCAAGTTCCCGTCGGAGTATCTTGCCGAGGTACTTGACCGCGTGACCAAGCTGCGCGACCAGGAGGCCGAGCACATGGCCAGATTGCGCGCCGCCAAGAATGCCGCCGAAGTGCAAGAGATTTTGGGCGGAGGACACTACAAACCAAAGAAGCCCTAGACGCTATCAACGTAACAGACGGTAGAGATTCTAGAAAGGGTTTGCCGTTCCCTCCCTTATATGTTAAGCCGCCCGCGAACATTCTTTCCGCGTTCGATAGATGATTATCGGTGAGAGGAGTTACAGAGCGCGTTTCTATGCAGCTTCAGGAAGGCTTGGTTATCCGCACACACGGGGGACATTATTATGTCCAGGCGAATGACACGGTTTTCGACTGTGGTGTGCGCGGGCGGCTGAAGCAGAGAAAGAGCCAACGTGACCTGGTCGTCATCGGTGACCGCGTGCGCTGGTCTCCCATCGAACAGAGGCACGGTATCATCGAGCAGGTTCTGACCCGCACGTCCAAGCTCTCCCGTCGCTTGCCTCACAGCGATGAAGAACAAGTGCTCGTGGCCAATCTCGACCAGGTGCTCGTCGTCTTTGCCGTTCGCAACCCCCCTCTCAGTCCCTTTGTGCTAGACCGCTATCTCGTGGCCTGTGAAGCCGCCCACTTGCCCGTGATCATCATAGCCAACAAGATCGATCTCCTGCCTCCGAATGCACGTCTCCATATACTGGAGCGCTACCGCCGCATCGGTTACGAGTGCGTCTACACGAGCGCGGAAACGGGCGAGAACCTGGACACCATTAGGACTTTGGTCCTGAACCGCATCTCCGCTCTTGTGGGGCCTTCGGGCACGGGAAAGTCCAGCATTCTGAACGCCATATGGCCCCACGTCGACCAAAAGGTGGGAGAGATCAGCGACTATCATGATCAGGGACGACATACGACGGTAGTACCCGAACTGCTCAACCCCGAACCCGGTGTCTATATAGCGGACACGCCCGGTCTCCGCCGTTTTCACCTCTGGGACGTGGATCCGGAGCAATTGGAGGCCTTTTTCCCCGAGATGGAACCCTATCTGAACGAGTGCCACTTTGCCACCTGCACACACATGCACGAACCGAACTGTGCGGTGCGCCGCGCCGTCGACGAGGGCGCGATAGATGCGGAGCGCTACGAGAGTTACCAGCGACTGTTCCAGGAGAACGCCTAACCGCCCATGGCACTCTACCCTCCTAGACCACTCACATTCGCCGGTCACGGAGAAGCAGGCAACACCCCCAATCATGCCCTTTCTTCCGCGAAGTTACATTCTCGCAACTGACATGCGCTTTCCCGTAACTGGACAAGCCGTCTTACGTTATAAAGACAGAAGAACGAAATAATCTTCGCTACATCGCAAGCCCAAGGAGGAAAGGGGAATGCCCGCGCTGCTAGCCATCGTCGCTCTCGTGATCTGTTGGATCGTGCTGAGCTATTGCAGATGAGGACGGGAAGCAGGCCGA
>JAYENT010000104.1:3876-7253 GCA_034722245.1 Chloroflexota bacterium | reverse complement strand
TTCGCTCGGGCGCGACTTGACAAAACGTTGGGAGTGCCCGAATATGCAGAAAAAGTCGATATGGGGGGTGGTTCACACGATAGCACTCTACGCATTCATCAGGCATCTGGCGGGCATAGCAGGATACGTAGGTCGGAAGTTGCCGGGACATAGCGAGCAACGCGTCGGGAACAGTGTTCTCAGGAGGTGCATCATGAAAAGGGCTTTGGTTCTCAGTGGAGGTTCCATCAAGGGAGCGTTTCAGGCGGGGGCCATCGCGGAGGTGCTCGAGGATGGCTTTGAGCCCGACATCATCTATGGCACGTCTGTGGGCAGCCTCAACGGAGGCTTTTTGGCCGAGCGCGCCGGACGGGCGGCCGAACGAGGAGAGGAACCCGACTGGCCGGCCATCGGCGCCGACCTAGAGGCCTTTTGGCGAAACGAGGTGTCCTCGTTTTCGCAGGTGGGGCGAACGAGGGGCCCCTTCGAGCTTTTTTGGCAGGTCTTTCGCACGCGCTTTGATGGGCTGATCGACACCTCTCCCCTTCAGCGCCTGGTAAAGGAGGTCCTGGACGCGGACAACCTGCGCAGCAGCCCCGTCGATTTCAGCGCCTGCGCCGTGAACGTGGCCGATGGACGGTTGCGGTACGCCACGCCGGAGGAATCCAACATCCTCGATTACATCATCGCCAGCACGGCCATCCCCATCACCATGCCCATCAAGCGCGTGGGGGGCGAACCCTTTGTGGACGGGGGTATCCGCGAGGTGGCGCCCCTTAATCAGGCCTGCGAGGACGGGGCGGGGAGCGTGGTGTGCGTGGTGTGCGATCCCGAAGAGATGGGCGCCGTGAGCTTTGACCTTGGCGATCTGCGCCCCCTCAGCGACCGCCTTATGGCCATCGTGGTCAACGAGCTGGTGAACAACGATCTGCAGCGTTTTCACGAGATAAACGAAATGGTACAGGGCCGCGACGAGGTGCCCACCGAGGGTCCTCTGGCCGGCAAGCGCTACATCCCCATCATCTGCATTCGCCCCAAGAGGAACATCCCCCTCGATCTGGAGCACTTTACGCCCCAGCAGATCGACGAGATGCTCAAGATGGGGCGGCGCGTGGCCCGCGAGATCCTGGACGCCTCGCCACCCGAGTGGCACACGTCCAGTTCCTAGATTTGCCGGACCGGAAAAAGAACACTGGGCGAAAGCACCCGCCCACTGGGGGGGAGCGGCTTCGCGTGCCCTGCCCCCGACGGAGGGGGGCATGGGTTGGGCGCGTTTCGATGGGACGCGATAGCCCTATCACCAGACGGATTCATACACGTATCTGGCGGAGACAATGCCTGCGTACTGTGTACAAACACGGGCTGGAGGTGTAGGGATGAGGAATCTACGTTATATATCCATGGGGAACGCGCTGATCTGGGCGGCGGCCATCATTGCGGTGGCGGTCATCCTGCGTGGAACAAAAGATGCCGGGACGATAGTGGTCATCCTCGGTGGGGCAGCCGGCGCGAGCGTTATTCTTGTGAGCAGCGCCATGCGTGAGGGGTGAGTCGGGGAAAGTGACACTCGCTATAACGTGGGCTTCTAAAAATATCCGCACGCGAAAGGCGATTTATTTGACACTCTCCGTCGCCTGTCTTACAATACAGGTAGATATGTAAGAATAAAGGCGGAGATCGTGTTGGCGAGACTATCTTCTAAAGGTCAATTGGTTATCCCCAAACCAGTGCGAGATTTGTTGGGGCTGCGGAAGGGTACTCAATTTCAGGTCCGTACCGAGGGCGGAAGGATCATCTTGGAACCAGTGGGGCCCTCGTCAGCGGATACCCTGTATGGTAAATATGCCGATGCCGATTTCCTCACCGCGCTGGAGGAAGAGCATCGTCGGGAGATTGAGGGTGAAGCAGCACTTTGTCCTTGATGCCTGGGCGCTCCTCGCTTTGCTACAGGCTGAGGACCCCGCTGCTACTCGCGTCAAACAGTTGTTAAACGGTGCACAAAAGAACGCTCTCGACCTATGCGTCTCTGTGATTAATCTCGGCGAGGTGATCTATCGCATCGGTAGGGTTAAAGGTGAAGATGAGGCATGGAAGACGCTGGATCAGCTTCGTAACCTTCCCCTCACTGTGATCCCTGCCACTGAGGAGGCAGTATTCGCTGCCGTCGATTTCAAAATCCACCATACCATCTCCTATGCGGACGCCTTTGCTGCAGCCACCGCCGATGAACTGGGTGCTGTTCTGGTTACTGGCGATCCAGAACTTTTGCAACTCGGGGATCGCGTGCAAATCGAACGGCTCGAGCGCGATCTAGAGTGAAGGCATCGGCGTAGAATAGCCCCGCAACCTATACACTGAATTCATGATGAAAAACGACTGGAGGTGAGCATGTCCAACTGGAAAAGCGACGACGTCATAGCCAACGGCTTGAAATTGCACTACACGCGCACGGGCGGCGAGAAGCCTCCCCTGGTCATGGCTCATGGCTACTCGGACAACGGCCTCTGCTGGACGCGGGTGGCGAGAATCCTGGAAAAGGACCATGATCTCATCATGTACGACGTGCGGGGGCATGGCCTCTCGGACGACGCCCCGGACCCGGGCGATAGCGAGGGCATGGTTCACGACGCGGCGGGGCTCATCGAGGCGCTGGCACTCGACAGACCGGGCATGATGGGACACTCGATGGGGGCAGCCATCGCCGCGGGCACGGCGGCTTTCTATCCTGATCTGCTGGGCTACATCATCCTTGAGGACGTCCCCTGGTGGGCCGACGCCGAGGCGCAGGAGCGTTGGCACCAGAGGGCTCCCGAACAGCCGGAGGAAGAGCCCCAGACCCGTGAGGAGTGGGTCGCTTTTTGCCATGAGCGCTCGCCTAACTGGCACGAGGACGAGGTGCAGCCCTGGGCCGACGCCAAAGTGCAGTTCAGCAAACACAAGGAGCTTGAATTGTCCATCCCTTCCTCGTGGCAGGAGATCGCCCGCAGGATAACGTGTCCCGTCCTGCTCATAACGGGCGACCCAGAGGAGGGCTCCATCGTCACACCCGAGGTGGCTCAGGAGGCCCTGGAATTGATGCCCCAAGCCGAACTGGCGCACATCGCGGGGGCCAGCCACAACATCCGCCGCTCCCAGTTCGAGGCGTATATGGAGGTGGTACAAAACTTTTTGGCCGCGCAGCGCCAGTCGTGAGAGGCACCTCGTGCCGATGCTGAAGTAGGGCCAAGCGAGTTATATGGCCCTGGGCCTATGAGTATATGCGGGCCAGGAGTCCAGTCCTGGTCCGTCGTTCAAATCGTGACGCGGTTGCAGCGACCATTTCGATGGGACGCCAACAGGATCATAGATCTCAGCAACACAAGGTGAAAGCGAATCGTTTTGTCCTGTGCAGGGGGCAG
>JAYENT010000104.1:0-3776 GCA_034722245.1 Chloroflexota bacterium | reverse complement strand
AACGTGCGCGGCGCCTTTCGTGTCGTCTCCGAAGAGATTGTGGGAGCGCGTATTCTCCTCGTCGACGACGTGATGACCACAGGTGCCACACTGAGGGCCTGTTCCCAGGCCTTGCGGGAAGGCGGGGCCAAGGAGGTCGTCTGTTTGACGCTCACGCGCGCGGTGGGGAGTGTGTAGGGAGCAACCCCTTTTGCTATGGGGGCACGCAAGGTTGTTAGCACGGCCACCGAAGAAGTCCACGTCAGTGGGCGCAGCTTGGTAGCGCTGCGGCTTCGGCCCTGCGCGATGAGGGGACTAAGAGAGCCATTTCCTCGGGTGCCAGGGATCTCCTTGAGAAGTTGTGGGTGGACAGAAACAGACTTTGGCGCATCCTCGCTGGCGCGTCCCTTTTGCCATTGACCTTTCCCCCTCCCTGGCGTAAGCTATGAGAGACGTTTACAGGACGGCGAGGGAAACCCATGGCGCGGAGGGGCTACCTGTACAGTGGCATAGCGCTCGTGTCGGCTGCCGTATTGATGTTCGAGTTGACGCTCACGCGCCTCTTTGCCGTGGCGCAGTGGTACCATTTCGCTTTCCTCAGCGTCAGCGTGGCCCTGTTGGGCTATGCCAGCAGCGGAACGCTTCTTTCCCTGAGCTCGCCTGAACGCCGCGACCGGCTGGACGCCGTGGGGCTGGGCTTTCCCCTCAGCATCCTGGCCTCCTTTCTGATCGCCAATTACCTGCCCTTTGATTCCTACCGCCTGGCCCTGGAACCCATACAGTTCGTCTATCTTGTCCTCTATTATCTAGCCCTGGTCATTCCCTTTGGGTTCGGGGGGTGGATCGTTTCTCGTTGGCTCTCCGCCCTCCCCCAGCAGAGCGGTCTCGTATACGCCGCCAACCTGGCCGGCTCGGCCCTGGGGAGCCTGTCCCTCCTGGGCGTGCTTCCCTTGGTCGGCGGGGAGGGCGCCGTGGCCCTAGCGGCAAGCGTGGGCGCCCTGGGCGTGGGGCTCATCTTCCTGGCCAAGCGCTCGCGCGGCGTGGCTCCGGCCCGGTTGTCTTGGGTGGCCTTGACAGTATGCGCCGCCAGTCTCCTCCTAGCCTGGTGGCAGCCGCCGTGGATGGCCTTGAGGATATCCCCCTACAAGGGCCTCCGTCAGGCCCTGCGCGCCCCAGATACGCATCGGACCTATCAAGCATGGAACGTGTATTCGCGCCTGGATGTGGTGGAGGGGAAGGGGATCCACTCAGCGCCTGGCCTCAGCCTGAACTATCGGGGTGACCTGCCGCCTCAGCATGGGCTCACGGTGGATGCGGGCAATCTAAGCCCCATGACGCGACGGATCGGTGCCGAGGACACCGCCTTTCTCTCCTATCTTCCCTCCAGCCTGCCCTATATCCTCAGGCCGAACGCCTGTGCGTTGATCATCAGCCCCCGTGGAGGATTGGACGTGGCCGTGGCTCTGGCGCACGGCGCCCAGGACATCGTCGTGGTGGAGGACAATCCCCTCGTCGCCGAGATTGTGGGGCAGCGCTATGCGGACTTCTTGGGGGGGCTTTATAGCGGAGTCACCGTGCGCACGGAGGGCGGGAGGAGCGCTCTGCAGCGGGGGCAGGAGACCTTTGATATCATCCAGTTCTCCTTAGCCGAGAGTTATCATCCTCTGACCTCGGGCACCTACAGTCTGTCCGAAAACTATCTTTATACCGTGGAGGCCTTTGAGCGCGCCCTCGCGCGCCTCGACGAGGAGGGGATCCTCGTCATCACGCGCTGGCTCCAGGACCCGCCAAGCGAGTCGATACGCGCCGGTGCCCTGACGGTGGCCGCGCTAGAGCGGGCGGGGGTGACAGATCCGTCCCGCCATCTGCTGGCCTTTCGCAGCTGGTCAACCATGACCATCCTGGCCAGCCCCTCTCCCTTTGGCGGCGAGGATATCGCGCGCATAGTCTCTGCTTGCAACCGCCTGGGCTACGACCTGGTGTACTATCCAAGGATGGATCGTTCAGAGGCCAATCGCTACAACGTGCTCCCCGAACCCGTTTACTATGAGGACTTTCAGAAGCTATTACATCGGCAGGAGCGAGCCGCTTTATTTGAGAATAAATTCTACGACGTCACGCCGCCCACGGATAATCGTCCCTTTTTCGGACACTACTTCCGCTGGCGCCAGGTGCCCCGCATCGTGGCCCAACTCGGCAAGACGTGGCAGCCCTTTGGAGGATCGGGCTTCCTCGTCATCCTCGTGCTTCTGGTCGTTGCCGTATTAGCCTCCGTTATACTCGTCGTGCTGCCCCTAGCCTGGCGTGCGGAGCGCTCCCCCCTGGGGCACGCCCGCTGGCGCGTCGTGCTTTACTTTGCCGCTCTGGGCCTGGGCTACCTCTTTATCGAGTTGCCCCTCATGCAGCAGTTTATCCTCTACCTGGGACATGCCACCTTTTCCTTCGTCGTCGTGCTCTCTGCACTGATGCTCTTCTCCGGGATAGGGAGTTTCCTTTCCCCCCGGTTATCCTTACGGACCGCCCTGTTGATCTTGATCGGCCTGATCGGGATCTATCCCTTTGGGTTGCGCTGGCTTTTTCGCGCCACGTTATCCCTGCCGCGCATTGCCCGCGTGGGAATTGCCACCCCCTCCCTACTGCCCCTCGGGGTGTTCATGGGCGTCCCCTTTGCGGGCGGACTGCGCCGTGTGGAGCGACGGGCCCCTGGCGTCACGCCGTGGATCTGGGCCATCAATGGGAGCGCCTCGGTGATCAGTTCCGTGTTGGCGGCCGTCCTGGCCCTGTCATGGGGGTATCATGCCGTCCTTGCGACGGCGGGGCTCTGCTATCTTGGCGCGATGTGGGCCTTTTGGCCCTTGATGAAAGATGGCGAGGGGATCAGTGCTCCCCCGTGAGGGGCACAAAACGCACGCCCATGAGCCGTTCGGTCTTGACCTCTTCCCCTTCCCTTTCCACTAGCCATAGGGCCTGGTAAGCCCCCGGGGGGCCCACGGGGATTACCATGCGTCCGCCGTCGGCGAGTTGCTCCACCAGAGGCTGCGGGATATGGTCGGGGGCGGCGGTGACGACGATGGCGTCGTAGGGTGCGTATTCCTCCCAGCCATAGTAGCCATCGTCGTGTCTCAGGTGGACCTCATCATAGCCCTGTTCGTCGAGCGTCCGGCTCGCCCGCTCGTGTAACTCTTCGATGATCTCCACGCTGTACACGTGGGGGGTGATCTCTGCCAGAACGGCGGCCTGATAGCCGGACCCCGTGCCGATCTCCAGCACCCTTTCCTCCTCCTCAAGCTGCACGATCTCGGTCATATAGGCCACGATATAGGGCTGGGAAATCGTTTGGCCGAAGCCGATGGGTAGGGGATGGTCCTCGTAGGCTCCTCCAACCTGCTCGGAGGGCACAAAGGCGTGTCGGGGCACGGTTCTCATGGCCCGTAGAACGTCCTTGTCTTCCACACCGCGCGCCTTTATTTGCTGTTCGACCATCGCTTCTCTGTCTGCTCTGTACCCGCCAGGAGTGGGGGTGGGGAGAGACGTGGTGGGTGTGGGGGACGCTTGCGAGGAAGGTCCGCTTAGTGAGCGATATACATAGATTGCGGCAAGGGAAGCCGCGAAGACGAGAAAAAGGGCTATTCCCAGGGATTTGAGCCGCTGACTCTTGCGCACATTTCCCCAATCCGAAGTATAAGGTTCTTTATGTAAGTCTAGCACGATTCCGAGGGGGGCGCAAGGCGCCCGTGCCAAGGGGGTGCACGCAAATGTTGTAGGTGACTCGCCGCTATTCTTCGTCCGCGCAGGCG
>JAYENT010000103.1:0-7259 GCA_034722245.1 Chloroflexota bacterium | reverse complement strand
ATACTCTCAAAAAAGGAATAACATGACCGAAGGATCGACGGAGCGAAAAGATGTACGAACAGAGGACAAGTGGAATCTCGAAGCACTGTATGCCCATGAGGTGGATTGGGAACGCGATTTCAAGACCGCCCAAGGGCTGCCCGACAAGGTGGCCTCTTACAGCGGAAGGCTTGATTCCGCAGATGCACTGGCAGAGGCACTGCACACGTGGTTCGCAGCCAATAGACAGATGGAGAAGCTGTGGACCTATGCCCATCTGCGAAGTGACGAGGATCTCAGCAATAGCCACTACGAGCAGATGAAGGAACGGGCACGCTCCCTCTACGTTCAACTGGACACAGCCGGCTCCTACCTGGCACCAGAGATCCTGAACCTCGACGAAGAGCAAATATCGGGGTGGACGAAAAAGGACGTGCTTGCCCCCTACAGGGTCTGGCTCCAGGATATATTGCGGCGTAAGCCGCACACCCTATCTCGCGACGAGGAACGGCTCCTCTCCATGGCCAGCGATCCTCTAGCTGCTTTCAGCAACATCTTTCGCGTGCTCAAAAATGTGGATCTGGCGGCGCGCTTGCCTCAGGTCGAGGACGGGAAAGGCAAAAAGCGACGGCTCACACATGCCTCTTTTCTGAACTTGCTCCAGAGCAGAGATAGGAAGGTGCGCAAGGCCGCCTATGACAAGTACTATGCCGAGTACCGTGGTAATCGACAGACCATCTCCGCAACGCTGAATGGCGTGGTCAAGACCCACATCTTTGAGGCCCGCGTGCGAGGTTTTTCCTCAGCCCTGGAGGCCGCCCTTTTCGAGGATAACGTGACAACGTCCGTCTACAACATGCTCATCTCCGCCGTGCATGACGCCCTGCCCGTCTTCTACCGCTATATGGCGCTCCGCAAGCGCTTGCTAGACATCGACTATATGCATATGTACGACATCTATGTGCCAGCGGTCCCCCAGGTGACTGTAGAGTACGAGTACCAGGAGGCCGTGGACATCATCTGCCAGGCCCTGCAGCCGTTGGGAACAGAGTACGTGAAAACGCTGCGGCAGGGATTATCCGGGGGATGGGTGGATCGCTACGAAAACGTGGGAAAGCGCTCCGGGGCCTATTCCTCAGGCTGTTACGACTCCATGCCCTACATCCTCATGAACTATACAGGGGACCTGGAGGCCGTTTTCACGCTGGCACATGAAGCGGGCCACTCCATGCATAGCTGGTACTCTAACCGGAGTCAGCCTTATTCCCTGGCAGACTACCGCATTCTCGTGGCCGAGGTAGCCTCCACGGTCAATGAAAGCCTGCTCACCCACCACCTGCTTTCCACAGCCGAGGATGACGCCATGCGCGCCTATCTGATCGACCGCTACCTGGACAGTTTTCGAGGCACCCTATTCCGTCAGACCATGTTCGCCGAATTCGAACAAATGATCCATGCACAAAGCGAGAGTGGACGCCCCCTCACCGCCGATGGGCTGGATGAGACCTACTACGACCTGGTCAAATGTTATTTTGGCGACAGCGTAGCCTTTGACGAGGAAGATGCGCCCATCGCCTGGGAATGGTCACGCATCGATCACTTCTTTTATAATTTTTATGTCTACAAATACGCCACAGGAATGAGCGCCGCCATCGCCATCGCCTCCAGAATCCTGCAAGAAGAGGAAGGCGCGCTTGATGACTATATCGCCTTCCTGAGAAGCGGTCGCAGCAAATACCCATTGGATCTCCTAAAGGATGCCGGCGTCGATCTCACCACGCCACAGCCGGTCGAAGACGCTCTGGCCGAGTTTGAGGAGCAGTTGAAGGAACTGGAAGCCCTAGTCTGACACCTGCGCCAATCCCAGGAGGGGATATCAGGTTTCTCTCGCCCTCTCCTTTTCATATTCCAGGACAAAGGCCAGACCTGCGGCGTTGGTCTCTATGACCCCCAGATCATATTCGTTGGGGCGGCCACGAATGTCCCACAGACGTCCGTAGAGGTTGCTCGGGGAATCCTCGCTGTGGAACTCACCCACCGTATACCATTTACCCCTGACCTCAAATCCCAGATGGCAAAACATCTGCGCCATATGATCGCCAGCGGGCGTGGCCTCAGCTATGCCCGTGTGCGGCCCTGCATAGGTAACAAAGACAACGGCCCACTTTTGGAAGTGCGGGGGCCCGCAATCGCACCCGGCTCCGCGCATGGGCTCTCCGCAGTTGGTCCTTCACGTAGCGCCCTACAGGATGCGGAACGGTGAAATTGTAGGCTGGAGCCCCCAGGCAGACGAGATCGTAAGCGTAAAGATCCTCTTTGCCGACATCCTCGAGAGGCAAAAGCTCTACGTCGGCACCACGACTCTCCAATCCCCTTACGATGGCTCCGGCAACCTTCTCAGTGTTGCCGCCGGGTGAGAAATAGATGACGAGACTTTTTAATGTCACAGCGTCAACACCCTCCCCCTTTCCCCGTACCTCATATATCCCCAGGTTGCACTACGGAGAGGGAGAAAGTAGCTTTGCGGCCACAAGTATCTCCTTCAGGCGTTCCCGTGTCGTCCCGTCAGCGGGCAGCAAAGGGGGACGAGGATTCCCGCCTCGATAGCCCAAAAGATCGAGGGAGCCCTTCAAACCAGGTATGCCATAGGCGGACGTAACCGCCCGCCCCACTGGCATGAGACGATAGTGAATCTCTCGCGCCTCCTCGTACCGCCCCGCATTCACCAACTCCCAGATCGCGACGCATTCGCGCGGTGCCACGTTAGCCAGGGCCAGAATGCCCCCACAGGCTCCAGCCTGAAGCGCACTGAAAAAGGCCGGCCCGTTGCCCACCAGGATGTTGAAATCGGAGGGGCAGAGGCGCACCAGGTCGATGATCTGTCCAATATCGCCAGCACTGTCCTTGATACCAAGGATGCGCTCGTGGGCGGCCAGATAGGCTACGGTTTCGGGCGAGATGTTCAGGTGGGTAAATTTAGGAACGTTATAGATCAGAATGGGCAAAGGGGAGGCATCGGCCAGCCTTTCATAGTGCTGGATGAGAGCTGCCGGTGTCATCTCCTTGGCATAGAAGCAGGGCGTCATCACCAAGGCTATCTCTGCGCCCGCCTCAGCGGCCTTTTCGGTCAGGCGAATCGTCGCCGCTGTGGATTGCCGCCCCGTGCCCGCGATAACGCGCTGGGCCGGTAGGGCCGCATCGCGGACCGCGCGCACGGCCTCCAGCACCTCTTCTGCCTCCAACAACACACTCTCTCCGTTGGATCCTGCTACGACATAGCCGGCCAGCCCCGTCTCGTTCCACTTTTGCACGTTGGCCTCTAGCGCGTCGCGATCCACGCTCCCCTCTGCATTGAAGGGGGTAGCAATGGGCGGATATACTCCGCTGATATCCATGGTATGCGTACTCCTATAGACTCTCTATGCTTGACACGTCACGATTATGAGATAGCGAGGGGATACTGCCAAACTATCAGATAATGGGAGATCCCCCATCCGCCTATTCGGGAGACGTCTTAGCGTACGATCCAAAACCCTCACCCGCCCTGCCCGTCACCTTTTGTGCCCAATAGGCGTTGGTTCGAAACAGGCTCTCAAATGTCCCCGCATCGGACCAGAAGCCGTTCAACTCCGCCCAGCGCAATTCGCCGATCTCGATGTACATGTTGTTGATATCCGTGATCTCCAGTTCGCCTCGATCCGAGGGAACCGCCCTGCGAATAAAATCGAACACGCGAGCATCATAGATATAGAGCCCCGTGACAGCGTAATCGCTCTTGGGCTCTTCCGGCTTTTCCTCAATGGCTATGATCCTGTTGGTCTGCGGATCGAACTGCGGAACCCCAAAACGCTCGGGATCGGGAACGTGCCGCAAGAAGACGAGAGCCCCCTCCTCAAACCCCTTCACAGCCTCAGAGATGTCGGCATCGGTGGTGTTGTCCCCCAGGATGACGGCGAGCGGCTCTCCATCCGAAAAGTCCTCCGCCAGGCGCAGGGCATCCGCGATGCCTCCCTCATCCTCCTGATAAGCGTACTCTAGATGATCCACGCCCAACTCTTTTCCATTCTTTAACACGCGAATGAAATCCCCCGCGTGGGGACCGCCAGTCACGACCATGATCTCGGTAACCCCTGCCTGCACCAGCGTGTCGATGGGATAGAAGACCATGGGCTTGTTATAGACCGGCAGAAGATGCTTGTTCGTAGCGTAAGTCAGGGGATATAGCCGCGTTCCCAATCCACCGGCGAGAACGACACCTTTCATCGAGCAACTCCTTTCCTCGACACCATATTGGCCATGAGTAAAGAAGAGGAAGGCACCACAAGGATCACGTGGCTTTCCATCCGTCCCTATGATAGCGCAAGCCCCCCATGCTGTCGAGTTGGCACGCGTTATTATCTGGCTGGGCAACTAGGGCTCACCGCCGATTTGACGTAGAACATATGTTCCTTCTATAATAAGCTCAAGCAACCGAAGGAAGGAGCAGCGTAGCGACATGGCAAACGAATTATCTGAGCGTCAAGAGAGAATTCTAGAAGTAATCCGTGATTATGTGGTCGAATACGGCTATCCGCCTACCATCCGCGAGATCGGCGAGGCGGCCGGCATCTCGTCCACCTCCGTCGTCAGCTACAATCTGAACGCGCTGGAGAAAAAGGGGCATCTCACCCGCAACAAGGACACCTCCCGCGGTCTGCGTCTACGAGAGGAGATGATCGCCATACCCGTCCCCCTGTTGGGCAACATCGTGGCCGGCGAGCCGATCCCTATCCCGGGGAACGAGGCCCCTGAGGCGGCCCTGGATCACGTGGCCGTGCCCACTGAGATGCTCACCAACACGGATGATATCTATGCCCTCCGCGTACGCGGCAACTCCATGATCGACAGTCTCATCGCCGACGGCGACGTGGTGGTCATGCGACACCAGCGGTCGGCTGAGAATGGCGATACAGTTGCCGCGTGGCTCGTGGACGAGGAAACGGTTACCCTAAAAGAGTTCCACCTGGAAGCAGGCGGCCAGCGCGTACGCCTGCAGCCCCGCAACCCGGCCTTCGATCCCATCTACGTGCGAGCCGACAAGGTAGAGATACAGGGCAAGGTCATCGGCGTCATCCGCGAGATGTGAGGTCAAGCACCCGGGCGTGACATCTCTTCCACGTCCTCCAGTTATAGACGACGGAAGGCGGTCTCATAGAGCCCAGCATAGTGGCCCCTGTCCTATGAACGTCTCCTGATCGTCCCCCTCAGTGAAGCGGCGCACGCGCTTCGGGACGATGATGGAGGTGCGGCTCAACTTTCGACTTTGCGCATCCATTTCCCTCCAAGAGGCCGCTCCTCACAACGAACATCTCATGCTGCTCATGACGCCTTGGCAGCAGTGCCGAAATTCCTAGTAGACTGCTGTCCCCAGCGGGACTGGATTCCAAAGACCATTGCCAACTCGACCTTCTCCCTATCTCACCAACACACTTTGCAACCGAGTCGAGTCAGTTCTTGACGGCTGCCCTCTCCCATGATAGATTATCTCAGGATCGTGCTTCTCTCGTCGACCTGGCAGATCGACGAGAGGTGCCCAAAGAGAGGACGGGTTCAAGGCTTCTGGAGGCCCACAGGTGGAACAGATCGAGAGAGTGAAAGTAACGTTGCCCGCGAAAAAAAAGTTTTTGAGCCTCATAGGCGCCATGGTCCAAGAGATCTGCAACGAGGTGCCCGGACTGGATCCGGCCGCAAGCTACAAAATACATCTGGCCGTGGATGAAGCCGTGTCCAACGTCATCACACACGCCTACAGAAACACCACTTCAGGCCTTGTAGAATTGATCTTTGAGATATGGACAGAGCAGTTGGTGATAAAGATACGCGACTGGGGATTGAGTTTCGATCCATCCGCCATTCCCGAACCCGACCTGCAGCACCCACGGGAAAGAGGGTACGGGGTGTACCTCATTCGCAAGCTGATGGACAACGTCATGTATGAAGAGGGAACGGAGAACGGAAACCTGGTCACCCTCATCAAGAGGACGTCGTAACGCGAAATTCGCTTCTCCAAGAACATCCGCACCCATGAGGAGTCCGTCGAGCCGCTATGGAGAGACGATGAGAGTAACCGGGCGGCAAGGAGGCTCCGAAAACTGTCGTTGACATCACTGGAGGCATACTATGCACATCACAGCATTGGAGACCTTTCTTGTCAAACCCCGCTGGCTTTTCCTCAAGATGCATACAGACGAGGGCTTGGTGGGGCTGGGAGAGCCCATCCTTGAGGGGCGAGCGCTGACCGTAGCACAGGCGGTCAAAGAGTTGGAACCTTACCTAATAGGCAAAGATCCCACCCGCGTGGTATACCACTGGCAGGCCATGTATAAACACGCCTTCTATCGCGGGGGCCCCATACTGACGAGCGCCCTCTCAGGCGTGGAACACGCTCTGTGGGACTTGACCGGCAAGGCCCTCGGGGTTCCCGTCTACAAGCTCCTCGGCGGCCCCGTGCGCGACCGTATCAAGATATACGGCCACTGTGGATTGACAACGCCCGAGGAGTCGGCACAACGGGCGAAGGAGCTCGCGGATCAGGGCTTCAAGGCCCTCAAGACGGGTGTCCGCGGAGGACGGCCAGCGCGTATCGTGGAGAACCCCGATTTCGTGGAGAAGGCCGTGGCGTACTTTGCTGGGCTACGAGAGGCAGCGGGCAAAGACGTGGATATCGCCATCGACTTTCACGGAGCCGTTAGTCCCCAAACCTCGGCCATCCTCATCAAAGCCTTGGAACCCTACCAGCCCATGTTCATCGAGGAACCTGTACAGTGCCAGAACGTCGATGTCCTCGCCGACCTAGCCAAAAAGACGCATATCCCCATCGCCACGGGAGAGCGGCTCTTCACCAAATGGGGCTTTCGCGAGGTGCTGGAAAAGCGCGCCGCCTCCATCCTGCAGCCCGACATCGCTCACGCGGGAGGGATATTCGAGGGCCGTCTCATTGCGGGCATGGCCGAGTCCTACTATGCGGCCATCGCACCCCACTGCCCGTTGGGCCCCATCGCCCTGGCGGCCTGCATACAGCTCGATGCCTGCATCCCCAACTTTTTGGCGCAAGAGCAGGTCACCCTCGGTGAGGGCTATCTCAAAGAGCCCTTCACATTTAAGGACGGCTTTGTGGAATTGCCCCAAAAGCCTGGACTGGGGATCGAACTGGACGAGGAAGCCATGGCAGATAAGATCGGACACGACTGGCAGAATCCCGAGAGGTACGACCCGGACGACGGCACGCCGCTGAATTGGTA
>JAYENT010000102.1:0-7379 GCA_034722245.1 Chloroflexota bacterium | reverse complement strand
TTCCTGATTGGTCCTCACGTGCATGTCGCTGGCGGGATCCAGGATCACGATGGGATCCGTCGTTTCGAGTCCTGCGTATTCGCCAAGGTACAGAATGGACCCCCCCGAAGGACCATCCCCCTGCAAGAGCAACTTGCCCTTTATGGCGCCAGAGTCCGCGTCCGGCGAGCAATCTGGCATAGGCTGAGAGTCACCCTCCGGAGACGAGGGTGGCTCTGGATAAGCCGTGGCGGCACTACTCGAAAACTCTGTGGGGGTGAGCAAGGGGTATGCTGCCGTCGAAACAGCCCGTTCAAGCCGAGGGCTTGGGGAAACAGAAAGCGAGGGAGACGAAGTAGCCGAAGAAGGGGGCGATGTAGTAAGGCGCGGGGAAGCCACCGTGAAGACCGTCTCCGGCGGAATGTCCCTCGAATAGCCACAGGCAACTAGAGAAAAACAGATCAACAAGGTCATGACGACAGATTGTAGTCGCAAGTATCTTCCGCCTTTCGAGCAGATAAAACAAAGCGGAGGAGATAGCAACAGCCTCCTCCGCTTCTATGTATCGTGTAGTTAATGTGGGAACTACGGAGTGACCGGAATACCGTTATACTGCCCTACGGCATCGCCCTCGCGGGCCAGGCCGTGCTGGCTGCCCAACACAACCACAGGCTGATCTGAAGTAACCCGCACCGAGCCCCGCCATCCCGGCTCTAGCCCCTCATCGTCGTTGGGCTGATACCTGTTGATGCTGTTGAACGGGTCTATCGGGTCAGGGTTTCCATCTACACCATCGTAATCCACGGTTTTTACGGGCGTTGGGTTGCCCGGCTCGTAATACTCGACTGTAACGCTGGCCGCAGAGCCGCCCACGTTCATTATCTGGAAGCTGGTAACAAAGTTGCTTGCACCAAAGTAGCGCAACACAGTAGGCAATACTGCCTCGGCGGTTCCAGCCGCCACACCGTTGTATATTGAGGCCAAGCGAGTGCCAGAGGCACCGCTCGACTGGCTGCCCACCGCCACGACGGGCTCGGTGGATTCGACGACGACCGAGCCTATCCAACCAGCGC
Organism: Chloroflexota bacterium; assembly: GCA_034722245.1. Taxonomy (GTDB): domain Bacteria; phylum Chloroflexota; class Anaerolineae; order UBA1429; family UBA1429; genus JAWLEV01. The sequence continues at coordinate 6,327 of JAYENT010000102.1, read as the reverse complement.
CAAGATCGCTGTCTAAGGTCGGTTGATACCGATTGAGCGACTCGTACTGCCCAAGCGTCGCCGTGACCGTCTTGGCGGGACTGATCTCCCCTGCCGTATAGTAGGTCATTGTGACGTCGGCGGTATTGGGGCTCACATTAAGCACCTGGAAGCTCGTGTTCCAGCTATTGGCTCCAAACCCAAGCAACAGTGTGGGCAGATACATTGTGGTCGCCCCTTCGCTGAATCCGTTATAGGTCTCCAACCTGCCGTCGGCGCTCATAACGTCCACGATGACAGCGACGTTGCCGGTGGCATCCACCACCGCCGATCCGAGCCATCCACTGGAGAGACTTTGACAGTCCTCTTGCCACAGGGTCGTCGAGCCATTACCCTCCAATAGCACGGTATCGGTGACGGCGACACTGGCATCGTTATTGTAGAAGGTGATATCGACGTCAACCTGGTCGGCCGTAGCGTTCTGTATGGTGATGCGGCTGCTCCATCCTCCTGCGCCAAAGTCCTTGTTGACGTTAGGCAGGTAGAACGAGGTGCCCACGTCGGCCGAGGAGAAGGCCGTGTATTGGCTGTTCCCTATGCTGCCATCTTCATAGGTAACCTGCTCGCTGCCGATGGCCGCGATAGGGCTCCCCGCGCTCACCACGGCGGCCCCCTTAAAGCCCTCGGGGAGATCCAGTACGCTCGGCTGGTAGATATTGACAGACGAGCCGACCGCGACGCTCTTTGTATGTGTAGCGGCGGGCAATGGCGTGCCATCTTCCTGATAGTACTCTATTGTGATCGTTGTCTCCGTATCCCCCAGGTTCATCACCTGAAAGGAACTGACCCAGGTGTCAGACCAGTCGGCGGAAACGGAACTGGCAACTACCAACGACAGGATCGCAACAACGCTCAGAACCCTCAGCACCCTCTTCATCTCTTCCTCCGTTAATTCGACAGTTTGTTGAAATGACACATTTAGTATACATCTTGGCAGGGCATTTTTCAATAGTTCGTTTGGGTGATTCGCGCTGTTGCCTCGGGGCTGGCCGTCGCTAGCAGCCGATCCTATGCCCCATGCTTTTGGGTTATTTACCGATTATAATCCCCTCCTGCGTGCGGAGAAGGAGTGATCGTGTGTATGTTCATAGTTTGCTCCGGCGCACGATGAGATCCGCCAGCAGGCCTATGGCGCCCACCTGCAGGGTCGTAAAGATTATCATGAGGGTGGATGGGGCAAAATGAAAATCATAGGCGAATATGTCATAGATGGCCTTCCCTATGCCGATCAGAAGCATGGCTAGACTGAGGGGCAGAAAGACGCGCAATGGATCAAAGTACATCATGGCGCGGATTACCAAGGACAGGTAGTTGTACGTGTCCACGATGGGATGGAAAGTGGACGTGCCGATGCGCTTGCGGTAAGTGATGGGCACCCATTTGACCACGTATCCATTGCTCAGGAATGCCAGTGTGATAGTGCTCACCCACGAATGGGTGGTGGGCAATATGGGCAGGAATTCCAGAACCAGATCCCGTTTCATAGCCCTGAGTCCGGAATTGAGATCGGGGATGTCCGTGCGTGTGAGATAAGAGGCCAAATTCTTGATAAAGTTCTTGGCCGCAGAGCGTATCCATTTCAGAGTACCCATCTCCCGCTCTCGGGCCCCGATGACCATGTCGCAGTCGTTCAACATGCGGAGCATGGTCGGAATGGCGTCCACAGGGTACGTCCCATCGGCGTCGATCATCACCACGTAGCGGCCCTTGGCTCGGCGGACCCCCGTGGTCCGCGCCGCGCCCGGTCCCCGATTGTGCCCGTGGGTGGCTAGGACGACACCCGGACGGGCACGGCAGATATCTCTACTGTCGTCTGTGGAGCCGTCATCTACGGCCACGATCTCGTATGACCAGTCGAGGGGCTCCATGGTGGCCACAAGATCGTCCAAGACTCTTGATATGGCCTCACATTCGTTATAGACAGGGATCACGATGCTAACGTCGAGGGAGTCTTGTACAGGCAAAGTCACTTTGGCCTCAATGTGTGTGGTTTGGTAGCATGCCAGGCGGGTCGTTGCAGGACTGATGGCTGAAAAAGGGATGGCCTTCGTTGGCTATCTTGCGCTTTTCCGATATAATGTTCTGCAGTCTTTGGCCGGTGAAATCCATAACGTATATGGAGTTGTGCATGTATGGTCTCAGATACATCGTTCTCTTTTCTATTCTCGTCGACTGCGGTTTAAACTCCACATGCACACACCCCCCCATTTCCCACGCCAGCGGAGGGGTCTCCAATGAGGGCTTTACCAAGGTGGGCAACGTAACCCATCTCAATGGACGACACGGCGTCTCGGGAAAGACGATTATAGTACAAAAAGGGATTATACAGACTCTCAGTTCCGATGGCAAGAGGCCCCCGGCGAATATCCTCTGCTGCAGAGGCAGGGCTATGCGGAGCCTGCCGCTGCGGTCTTGGAGGCCGAGAGTCGAACATATGAGGAGGAGTTCTTGCGGCCGATCATTCCCTCCTCTGTCGGGCCGGACGATGCCGATAGCATTGCCGTCTATGGTAAAGAGACGGGTGCGTTGCACGAGCATTCCAGACGATGCATAGGCAGTAAGGAAAAAGATGGATTTGGATTTACATAACTCACTGCGGCGCGTGTACGGGGGATCGTCTGAGCATCTAAGTACCCAGGTTGAGCGCTACAAACGGGGTTTGAGGATCTTTAGAGAGCGATATGGTCCGGGCAAAGTTTCCGTGTTTCGGGCTTCCGGCCGGGTGAACCTCATCGGAGAGCACACGGACTACAATTACGGTTTTGTATTGCCCATGGCATTGGACAAGGATATTCTGGTCTTTGCCAGGCCCCGTGCTGACCAGGTGGTGCATTTGACGAACGTGGAGGCTCTCTTTGGCGATAGAGAGTTTGTCATCTCTGAGGATATTCCCCGGCGCGCCGTCGGCGATTGGGCCAACTATGTGCAGGGGGCCGCACAGTTATTGGAACGCGAGTACGGGCCGGGCTTAAGAGGGTTTGATGCGCTGGTACAAGGAGAGGCGCCCTACGGCGTGCCTCGGGGAGTGGGTCTTTCCTCCTCATCGGCGCTCACGGTGGCCAGCGCGGCGGCCTTGCTCGGCATCAATGGGGTAGAGGTGGACGGCCCCGCTTTTGCCGAGGCCTGTAGCCGCGCCGAGTGGTACGTGGGCACCCGCGGGGGCATCATGGATCACTTCACCTCGGTGCTGGCCAGACAGGGCCACGCTCTGTTTCTCGATTGTTGCCCCGACGCTGAGGGCGTCTATTCTTATCGACACGTTTCCATCCCTGAGGGGTACGCCGTGGTCGTGGTGGATAGTGGCGTGCGCCACAATAACACGGGACCGCATTTTAATCGCCGCGTGGTCGAGGGACGTATCGGCGTGCAATTCTTGAAGCGAGAGTATCCGGAGATGACCCACCTTCGCGACGTGCAGAACCTAGACTGGGCCGATATTGCGCCGCTGTTGCCGTGGGAGATCGATCGTAGTGCGCTGGCCGATATGGGTATCGATCCTGAGAAAATGCTGGATAGTGAGGTGCGGTTGGAGACGGACCTCTTCCGCGTGCGCAAACGCTGCCGGCACGTGATCACCGAGAACGAGAGGGTTCTCCAGAGCATCACGGCTCTGGAAGACCAAAAGATGGAGCGATTTGGTGAACTCTTGCGGGAGGCCCATGCCAGTGCCCGTGATGATTATGAGATCAGCATTCCGGAGATAGAGGTGTTAGTACGTATGGCTGAAAGCGTTCCCCAAACGCTGGGAGCCCGGCTTACCGGTGCAGGCTGGGGGGGATGCATCGTGGTGCTTGTCGAACGAGACGGCGTGGACGCACTATGTGAAACAATTGAGAGGGGCTACCGTGAGGAGACGGGGCGCCAGGCAAAATTCTTTGTGTGCCGTTCGGGAGCTGGGGCGGGCGGCGTGTTGGAGACATCGATATAGGAGACGATTTTCATGGGAAAAGCAGATTTGGAGCAGATACTAGAGCGAGCAGAGCAGATTTATTATTCGGGGCATCATTGATCAGAGACCGTCGTGCTCGCCGTCGGCGAGCATTATTTTGGGCGAGTTCCCGAGCCCTTGGTGCGCGTGAGTTGTATCTTTGGTGGCGGTATAGGTGTCAGTTATAAGGAAGTGTGCGGCGTCCTGAGTGGAGGAGTTATCATACTCGGCGCCCTCTGGGGGCGCGTCTCCTCACAGGAGAACGACGACTGGATTCAGGATTTGACATGTCAGTATCGGGATGCGTTCATGGAGGCCAATGGCGGTGTCTCTACGTGCGAGGTCATCCGTGAGAGTATGCCGGAGGAGAACAAGCGGTGCTTGCCCATCATTCAGAGCGGAATTCGGATTCTTGTGCCTTTGATTGAGGAGGCGCTAGAGGATCATCCTCCTCTGAGTGATCTCTATGCCGGCACTGGACGTTGGCAGAAGGGCCTATGAAGCAGCGAGTGCAGGCTCTACAGGCTATCTTGGAGACAGAGGGGCTGGATGCCCTGGTGGTGACACAAGCGGAAAACAGGCGCTACCTGACAGGCTTTACCGGATCGGCCGGGGCGGTGTTGGTCACTGGTGAGGAAACACTGTTGGCCACCGACTTTCGTTATTATGAGCAGGTGCAGGAACAGGCTCCCCAGGTGACATTGGTGCGCGTCGAGGACTCGACGTCCTCGGCCTTGGCGCCGTGCATCGGAGATCTAGGTGTTCATAGGCTGGGCTTTGAGAGTCACGTGATGACGGTGCAGGAATACGAGCAATGGCGGGATGTACTGCCCCAGATCGAGTGGGTGGCCACCACGGATTTGGTCGAGCGCCTGCGCATGACAAAGGACGCGCGGGAGATCGACCTCATCGAGGAGGCTGTGCGCATCGCGGATGAAGCCATGGCGTATATTCTGGAGTGGATCCGTCCGGGCGTAACGGAGCGCGAGGTTGCCTGGGAACTCGAAGTGCAGATGCGCACCCACGGCGCCGAGGCGCTTTCCTTCACTACCATCGTTGGCTCTGGTCCCAACAGCGCCATGCCTCACGCTACCACGTCGGAGCGGGCCATTGGGCTAGGCGAGCCCATCGTTATCGATATGGGCGCGCGCTATGAGGGCTATTGCTCCGACATGACCCGTTCGTTCTGTCTCGGGCAGGCAAGCGAGGAATACCTGAAGGTCTGGGACACGGTGCTGCGGGCGCAGCAGGCTGCGGAGGAAGCGATCAAGCCCGGCATGTCCGGTGTGGAGGCCGACGCTCTGGCGCGCGATGTCATCGATGAAGCGGGATACGAAGGCAAGTTCGGGCATGGCTTGGGCCATGGCGTGGGGCTGGCCATACACGAAGCCCCACGTGTCAGTCATACCTCTGAGGATATGCTGGGGACAGGTGCCGTGGTAACCGTCGAGCCTGGCATCTATATCCCAGGGTGGGGCGGCGTTCGTATCGAGGATACGGTGGTACTCACCGATGAAGGATGCCGTGTTCTCACTCAGACCTCTAAGCAACCGGTGATTTGTAGGAACTGAAGCAGGCAAACAGTCTCAGCTCTCCTTGAAGGCCGGCCAGAGCATTTCCTGTGCCTCTTCGATGTAGTCACGGATGTGAACATAAGCCTGGGGGCGAGTGTTGACGACGTGGGTCGCAGAGAAGAGGCACTAGCCTCAGAAGGGCCCTCCGCCCGGAAAGGAACTCGGCGCCTGCTGGAGGAGCGTAGCCAGGCGCATCTTCGCGAGAACATATAGGGCGTCCTCTCCAGCGGCCTGTGCCAGGTCCGCGGAACGCTGAAAATCCTCTATGGCCTTGGCCCGTTCGTCTGTCGCCTCATAGATACTGCCGCGTATGAGGTAGGCCCTGGCTGATTCGGGATCTCGTTCAATTGCCTCATTGGCTTTGTCTAACGCCGTGTCGTATTCACCGACCGTCATGTACGTCTGCGCGAGGGTCATCAGGAACTCCAGGCGGTCGCCCAGTGCCTCTTCGGCCGCCTGGAAGGCGGCCTCCGCCTCCTCTGGGCGCCCCTGCACTTCGTAGAGAACGCCCAGCGTGACGTATGCTTGGCCGTCGGAGGGCGTTATCTCCACAGCCTTTTCGTATTGTGCGATGGCGTCCTGGTAGTTTTCTTCTCGGAGTTGCTGCTCTCCTTCGTTGATATAAATCCTGGCTGCCTTCTCCTGGGCGCTCAGACCAAAGAACCTATCCATCAGATAGTTCCCGGTGATGAGCACGATCAGCACGCCTACAATGATGGCCACCGTCTTGATGGCCTTCTTGCGGCGCCTCTCCGCCACATATTCGTCCAGGTACCACCAACGTGA
>JAYENT010000101.1:80133-103460 GCA_034722245.1 Chloroflexota bacterium | reverse complement strand
TGGTCACCGACGTTGGTTACAACGCTCTCCCGCAATGGCAGCGGATATCACCAACCATATCTGGGATATCGAGGAACTATTGACCTGTGTACCAATTGCTACCAACATATAAGCGGGAGACTACCAACTTTAGTCCCCATTGCCCTATAGATTGATCTACAGAAGGAGGACACCTTGCCTAACAAAAAGATAGCCGCCATCGTCACCGAGTACCGGCCGCGTTCCCACGCCGACGTCATCGTGGGCAAATTCCTGCGTGGTTTCCCGACCGATAAGGGACTCCACCCGCCTCGCGTGGAGATCGTCTCCATGTATCTCGATCAGATCAACGAGGACGACACGGGCGTGGAGACGGCAAAGGCCTTCGACGTGCCTATCTATCCCAGCATCCGCAGTGCGCTGACCCTGGGGGGCGACGACCTGGCCGTGGACGCCGTGCTCATCATCGGCGAGCATGGCGACTATCCGTTGAACGAGAAGGAGCAAAAACTCTATCCACGACGCCACTTTTTCGAGCAGGTTGCCGGCACGCTCAGCTCCGCCGGCGAGAGCGTGCCTGTCTTCAGCGATAAGCATCTGTCCTACAATTGGCACGATGCGAGATGGATGTACGACCGCGCCAAAGAACTCCACATACCGTTTATGGCCGGCTCCTCGTTACCCGTCTGCTGGCGGAGACCGTATCTGGAGTATCCTCTGGGAACACCCCTGGACGCGGCCGTGGCTATAGGATACGGCCCCACCGAATCGTACGGCTTTCACGCTCTGGAGACGCTCCAATGCATGGTGGAGCGCCGCCAGGGAGGCGAGACAGGGGTAGAGAGCGTCCAGTGCCTAGAGGGAGAGGCCGTGTGGCAGTGGCTGGAGGACAACCCCCGACAAGCCGGCCTCGCCGAAGCCGCGGGCGAGGCCATCGAGGAGACCGAGGGCTCCTGGGAAAAAGTGTCCGAGCGGGTTGAGGCCCCCGTCGCCTTCATCGTCACCTATCGCGACGGGCTAATCGCCACTGTGCTTATGCTCAATGGTTACAGCACGAGTTTCGCGTTCGCTGGCCTGACCGAAGGCACAGTAGAGGCTTGCGAATTCCGCCTGCAGAGCGGCGATCCCCACGGACATTTCAGCTACCTGGGGTTGAACGTCGAGGAGATGTTCCTGACGGGCCAGCCCACGTATCCTGTGGAGCGCACGCTGCTTACCACGGGCATCCTGGCCACGGCCATGGACTCGCGTTATCGAGACCACGCCAAGCTATACACGCCGCACCTGGCCATCAACTACAAGCCCGCTGAGAGCGTGCCCTTTCGCCCCACAGGGCCCGAACCGTCGGGCGCTACGCTGAATCCTTGGCCCCCGGAGAAAGGGTAGGAAGGATCCAGCATGCGAGAGCCTTTTTAATAGACGCAGAGCTCAATCTGGCATAAGCAGAAAAGGAAAATATGGAATACGAGACAGTAATTGGCATGGAGGTGCACGCCCAGCTCCTCACCAAGTCCAAGATGTTCTGTGGCTGTGCCGCTGACTATGCCACCGCTCCACCCAACACGCGGGTATGCCCCGTCTGCCTCAGCATGCCCGGCGCCCTGCCAGTCATCAACCAGGCCGCCGTCGAGGCCACCATACTCACCGGCCTGGCCCTCCACTGTGACATTCCCGAATTCAGCAAGTTCGACCGCAAGAACTATCCGTATCCCGATCTGCCCAAGGGATACCAGATTTCGCAGTACGATTTTCCCCTCTGTGTCCACGGCCACCTGGACATCGAATCGAACGGGAAGTCCAAGAGCATCCGCATCCGACGGGTGCACCTGGAAGAGGACACGGCCAAGTTGATTCACGAACATGACAGCAGCCTGATAGACTTTAATCGCGCAGGGGTGCCCCTGATGGAGATCGTCTCCGAGGCGGATATGACCAATGCCGACGAGGCCCATGCCTACCTCACCAAGCTGCGCACCATTCTGCGCTATCTAGGCGTGAGCACGGGGAACATGGCCGAGGGAGCCATGCGCTGCGAGGCCAACGTCTCCATCCGCCCCGTGGGCTCGACGGAACTCGGGACCAAGGTGGAGGTGAAAAACCTCAACTCCTTCCGCGCTGTGCGCCAGGCCATCGCCTACGAGATTGAGCGACAGGCCGAAATTTTGGAAAAAGGGGAACGGGTGCAGCAGGTGACCATGGGCTGGGATGAGAGAGCGAACCGCACCGTATTCCAGCGCTCCAAGGAATTCGCCGAGGACTATCGGTACTTCCCAGAGCCGGATCTTCCACCCCTGGATCTAGACCGTCAATTCGTTGAAAGCATCCGCGCTCGCCTGCCCGAACTCCCCGACGACAAGTGTGCGCGTTTCATAACAGAGTACGAGATAAAACCCAAAGATGCCGCCCTGCTCGTGGAGGACAGGACCGTGGCCGACTATTTTGAATCTGTGCTCTCATCACTAGAGAAAGACGTCGAACCGCAGACGGCAGCAAACTGGGTCGTGGGAGAGATCTTCCGCCTGATGCACGAGCACGCTGTGGACGCCGACGAGCTAGCCATTGCCCCCCAGCAGTTGGCCGAGCTTTTGGGCCTCCTAGCCGACGACACAATCAATGCCACGGTAGCCAAGGACATCCTGGACGAGATGTTTGAGACCGGCGATTCGCCGACGGCCATCGTGGAGCGCGAGAACCTGACCCAGATCAGCGATCAAGAGAAAGTGGGGACGATCATAGAAAACGTGCTCAATGAGAATCCCAAACCCCTTCAACAGTACCTGGAGGGCAAAGAGGCGGTGTTCGGCTTCTTTATCGGCCAGGTGATGCAGGCCACCCAAGGCCAGGCCAACGTGCAAATAGTCAGAAAGGTGTTGAGAAATGAGTTGAATAGAAAAAAGAAAAATACCGATCAAGAATAGGAACGCAACCAGTCTTTCGCCCTTTCTAATACGGGAGGGAAGCCTAAAGAGGTGGCGATAAACAAACTCTATTTACACAAGGGGGGAAATCGTGAGTAAAAGATCAGCTTACCAAGCGGCTTTGGAACAATTTGATAAAGCTAGCGGATATTTGGACCTTGATCCAGACATCGCCCAGATTCTACGCCAGCCCCAACGCGAACTGACCGTTCACTTTCCCATCAGGATGGACGATGGCTCAATAAAAGTTTTCACAGGGTATCGCGTGCAGTACAACAATGCTTGCGGCCCATACAAGGGCGGTATCCGTTATCATCCAGACGTGAACTCTGAAGAAGTCAAAGCTCTGGCCATGTGGATGGCCATCAAGTGTGCCGTCGTCGGCATCCCCTACGGTGGAGCCAAAGGTGGCATCACCTGCAATCCCAAAGAGATGTCTCAAGGCGAACTGGAGCGCCTCACGCGTCGTTTCGCCACCGAGATATCCCCTATCATCGGCCCCCAAATCGACATACCTGCGCCCGACGTAAATACGGGTCAGCAGACCATGGCCTGGTTCTTGGACAGCATTGAGAGAAAAAGCGGCGTCAAGAGTCCTGCTGTGGTAACGGGAAAACCTTTGGCCCTGGACGGCTCACTGGGCCGTACGGAAGCCACAGGACGTGGCGTGATGCTCAGCACACTTGAGGCCCTCCAAACGATGGACATGGAACCCCAGAACACAACGGCTGTGGTACAAGGCTATGGAAACGTCGGCTCAGTCAGCGCTTACCTCTTGGAAGACCAGGGCGTAAAAATCATCGGCGTAAGCGATAGCCGCGGTGGCATTTATAAGCCAGAAGGACTGGACACGCGAGAGGTTCTGAAATTCAAGCGAGAGAATGGATCTGTAGTAGGATATCCGGGGGCGGAGCGCATCACTAACGAGGAACTCCTCGAATTACCCTGTGACATCCTGGTGCCAGCGGCACTGGAAGGCGTCATAAATGCCGAAAACGCGAAACAAGTCAAGGCCCAAGTGATCGTCGAGGGAGCTAACGGCCCTACCACACCAGCAGCAGACGAGATCTTGGACGCAGCAGGGGTGCTGGTTATCCCCGACATTCTCGCAAATGCTGGTGGAGTCACCGTGTCTTATCTTGAGTGGGTGCAGAACCTCCAGTCTTATTATTGGACTGAGGAGAAAGTCAACGCCCAGCTTGGCCAAATCTTGACCAAAGCCTTTGCCAAAGTATGGGCTATCGCTCAGGAAAAAGAGGTAGATATGCGAGTGGCGGCCTACATAAAGGCGCTCGACCGCATTGCCAAAGCGACGATCATGCGTGGCATATAATCGGCCCTTCCCCCTATATGCAGACAAACACGTAGGGCGGAATGGTCTTCCGCCCAAGGCCGGGATAGACCAAAGGGCCTCATAGCACTCCACAGGAGCTTGGCAAGCCAAGCTCCTCGCGTTCCGTACCTTACTACGAACCTGGCGCCAAGAACAGGCCCCCAGAAGCCAGCGTCAGCGTGCGCAACTTGATGGCGTTCCTACCTTTTTGTTGAGGAATGACGATAAACCATAACCAGGAACGGAAACCCAAGCACAAATGGCCATCCCTCAAGGGAGCCTTGGCTTGGCTGGGTGTGATGGCTGGGGCTTTTCTGCTCCTGTGGGTCATGGCCACCAGGTTGGTGCCTCGCCTGGATCGCGTCTTCCTGGGGCCTCCCACGCCATCCCCGACGGCGACGCCTACCCCTTCTCCGCCGAAAGCGGCCATCGTGGATCAGATAGGCTTCTCCTTCCCCAGCCCCGAGTTCATTGAGGAAGCAAAGGAAATCCTTGCAGAGGCGGGTTACAGGGTGGACGTCTATCCACCGCAGCAGGTGACCATCGATTTCTATCGCACGCTTCCCTAAAAAGGCTACAGGCTGATCCTTTGTCAGAGCCACGCCACAAGTGAGGTGCTGGCCGAAGGGAAATTGGATACGGAGGGCAAGTATCCGCCAGGGCCTTGTTCACCATAGAGGTCTACGATAAGAAGCGCTACCTGCGGCTGCAGGCAGAGGATCAGGTCCGCGCTGGCAAGCTCTTGTATGAGGAGTCGCCCGACCTGTTCCTCATCGGCCCCAAGTTCGTCCGCCGCAGCATGAAAGGCCGTTTCGACGATGCCGTGATCATTATCGGGGGCTGCCAGAGCCTGGCCCTGCCTGATCTGGGGCAAGCATTCCTGGATGGGGGTGCCTCGGCGTTCATTGGTTGGAATGGCATGGTGGACCTCTCACATAACAATGAAACCGTCCTTGCACTCCTTAGGGCTATGACCGTTGACGGGCTCTCCCCGCAACGAGCGGTAGAGGAAAGCAAGAATAAGATGGGACCTGACCCTATCTACAAAAGTTACCTCGACCTCCTGCCGCCAAGCGGTGCCAAATAGAGACCAAGCAAAAGGGCCAGCCAACGAACGGCTGGCCCACCTGTCGGGGCGAGAGGATTTGAACCTCCGACTCCTTCAACCCCATTGAAGTGCGCTTCCTGACTGCGCTACGCCCCGAGTACGCAAAGGAGTATAGCACACAGCGCTCCCACTGGCAAAAACGGCCCTTGCCCCCGCAAGAACTGTCGCAATAGGTGCAAGACATCCACCTTCACGCGCCGTTTATGCGAGGCGCCCCTTCCCTGCCAAGGGCGGCAGCCCGAGCGTGACGGGCAAATTAGAAATTGCGGATGTTGCTTTCCCTTTGTTGTTCCTTGTGTTATAATGCAATTGGGCTTTCTTTTTGAGCGTGGAGCACAAAATCATGGGGCGTATCAAGCGATGGCACGAGCGGCTCTGGGAAAAGTTCCAAGGCATGTGGCTGTTTGCACACCTGGCGTATGGCACCCGCAGGGGCCTCTGGCTTGGAATGTGGGTAACCGGCCTCACATTCCTATTGCTGGGGATGCTATTCGGAGGCGTCAACCGCCAGATCGTCGGGGCCGTGATTGGCGCCGCTGCCGGTGCCTTACTAGGAGTCCTACTAGGTGGGCTTGGGGGCGCCCTGGTTGGAAAACTCACCCTCCCCTCGCAGGCGGACGTTTCCCTCACCATAGAACTGGCTGACGAACAGGAATGTTATACCCCCGGTCAGGTCATAGAAGGGGAAATAAGGATCGCTTCCCAGAACATGCTCAAGATATCGGGTGGTGAGGCCTATCTTTTGTGCCGTGGTATATACGTCCATCACAAAGACGGCCAGGATGCCGCCGACGATCCCGATTTCATGCGCACCCCCCACCTCTACAACGTGCAACGGATCTGTAGCGTGCCACCAAGAGTTCTGCGCCCCGGGGCCTCTGCCGCGTATGCCTTCCAAACAGAAATCCCAGAGGACGCTCTCCCGACACACCGTGGCTATGCTTGCTCTGTGCGCTGGGGTCTGTATGCGACGCTCAACGTATCGGACACATCGCACACCAGGAAATATCGGGAATTGATGGTCGAGGCCATCCCTCCCACCTTTAACGGCACAACGTTCAAATCATCCCAAGAGACGAACGCCTGTCAGCTCACCCTCACACTGCCCCGGGTGGTCTGCGCGGAGCGGGAGAGCATTGAGGGGATCCTGCGGGTTTCCCCTCTTGAGGATTTTGAGGCCGTCGAGGTACGAGTGCTGCTGCTCAGAATCGAGAGCACACACGAGGGATCCGGCGAGATCGTGTACATAAGCACCTGGGACCCGGACTCGGGACGATTTCAAGCCAGAATGCAACCTGGGGATGAGGGCACCATGTACGTCTGGCTAGAGGATGAGGTCGATCTGGGCGAGGATATTCATTTCAGCCTCGCGGAACCTGTTACCTATCGTTTTCGCCTGAACGTCCCCGGCCAATGCCGCCCCACGTTTTCCACCAACGAAGGCCAGGTCATTTGGAAAGTGGCTGGCATTGTGGCCCGTGATGGATGGCCCGATGCGCGCGTTTTTCACGAGGTCATCGTACACACGGGGGCCTCACAGCAGGTTTTACTCGAGGAGGTATCCCCCTCCCCATAGGATATTCTCCACCTCTGTAATAGAGCCATTGTCCTGCATCCGAGAAAAAGAAGCGCGGGACTTTTGACGAATGCGCCTTTCCCCTATAAAATAGATTGACTGTTGAATCTGTCAATGGATAGGCAAATTGCCTGGTATCCCATAGCTGATCTCTAAAGATTTGCTTTCGCTACCTATGAAGGCTGTTTTTCTGCTGTACGTTGTCGCAAGAATGGCAACTAGCTAAGGACCTGACGCTCTTTTCTTTTGCCTACCTCTTCTCAGAATAGCCACTACTGATAGGCAGTACACAGAATGTTTGAAGATCTCTCTACCAAAATCCAAGACACTTTTCAAGAACTGTCGCGCAAGGGGCGCATATCCGAGTCGGACGTGGAGCGCACGCTGCGGGAGATTCGCCTCGCCCTGCTGGAAGCGGACGTGAACTATCGCGTCGTCAAAGACTTCACCGAGCGCGTCGGTGAGACTGCCGTCGGCTCCGAGGTCGCCAAGTCCTTGACTCCGGCGCAGACCATCATCAAGATCGTGCACAGAGAACTCGTTGACCTCCTGGGAGAGCCCGCCAGGCTCGATCTCGGTGGCCAGCTTCCCGCCGTCATCATGCTTGTCGGTCTACAGGGTTCCGGCAAGACAACCACGGCAGCCAAGCTGGGTCTCGATTTGCAGAAACGCGGGGAACGCCCCCTCCTCGTCGCCGCGGATATCTACCGCCCAGCGGCGGTCCAGCAACTGCAAACCCTTGGCGAACAGATTGACATCGCCGTCCATGCCGAAGGAGATAGGGTCTCCCCTCCCGAAATCTGCGCCCGAGCCGTCAGGCGGGCCAGCAAGGAGGGGCATACGGCTCTCGTGCTGGACACGGCCGGCCGTCTCCAGATCGATCAGGAGATGATGCAAGAGTTAGCCCAGATCAAAAAGGTCACCGATCCGCATGAGATCCTCCTCGTGGTGGACGCCATGACAGGCCAGGAGGCCGTGTCAGTCGCCAGCGAATTCAACAATTGGCTCGGGCTTACCGGACTCATACTGACCAAGGTAGATGGCGACGCCAGAGGGGGCGCCGCTATCTCTGTCCGCTCCGTCACGGGCGTTCCCATCAAGTTCTTGGGCGTTGGTGAGAAACTCTCCGCGCTAGAGCAGTTCCACCCCGACAGATTGGCCTCCCGCATCCTGGGAATGGGAGATATCCTCACGCTCATTGAGCGTGCCGAATCGACCATAACAGAAGATCAGGCCCGCAAGATGGAGAAAAAGCTGCGCAGTGCCCAGTTTACGCTGGAGGACTTTCAGGACCAACTGGGAGCCGTCAAAGAGATGGGGCCCATTGAGGAACTGCTGGGCATGATCCCGGGATTCCAGCAACTGAAGGGCAAACTCCCCACAGACGCCACCGGCAGGGCACTGGATACTACGGAAGCCATCATCAACTCCATGACCATCGAGGAACGCCGCAACCCTAAGATTATCAACGGTAGCCGCAAGCGGCGCATCGCTCGAGGCAGCGGCACCTCGGTACAGGAGGTGAATCAGCTTCTCAGGCAGTTCAGGCAGATGCAGCAAATGATGAAACAGGTGCAAAAAGGGCGCATGCCCAACATGATGCCTTGGTCACAATAGGCATCATGTCGATTCCATTTTTCCAACACAAGTAAAGAGGGTGAAACAGAACATATGGTAAGAATCCGACTTCGCCGAGTAGGCGCAAAGAAACAACCAAGTTACCGCGTCGTCGTGGCCGATCAGCGAACAGCACGCGACGGTCGCTTTATCGAGGACATCGGCCATTACAATCCCCGCACCGACCCTCCCACGGTAAAGATAGACGAGGAGAGGGCCAAGTACTGGCTAGCGGTGGGGGCCAAGCCAAGCAAGGCGGTCGCCCGCATGCTTGAGGATATGGGGCTCCTTGGCGACGGCGAGACTGCCGCAGAGGGAAAAGAGGTCGAGGCTGAAGAGGTTTCCGACCAGGAAGCCGAGTCCGAAACGGACAAAGCGGTCGAGGAAGAGGCAGAAGACCAAACTGAAGACACATAGAGGGAGGGCGAATAGACTGCATGGATGAGCTTGTAGAATACATCGCCAGGTCCTTGGTCAACGAGCCAGAGAAGGTCAAAGTCGAGCAGGTGCGCGGGCATAACGCCATCATCCTGAAACTCTACGTGGCGGATGATGACAAAGGATGGGTCATTGGCAAGCACGGTCGCGTGGCCAACGCGACGCGGACGCTACTGAGGGTGGCCTCCACCGTCAGCGAACAACCGCACGCCATCCTCGATATCGTCTAGCACACGGCTCACACCACCCGCCAGAGCCGATCAAGTCGAACGAGGCCTGCCCATGGAAAGCGCAACAGCCAACATAAATGCAGAGGAGGAGTTGACCCATCTTCAAATCGGCGAAATCGTCGCCCCCAGGGGCGTCCACGGGGAGGTCAAGGTCAACATAGACACCGATGATCCCGAGCGCTTTTACGCGCTGGACAAAGTGTACCTTGGAGACACGCTGACCCCGTTCGAGGTGGAGCGCGCCCGTCTCTTCAAGGGACAGGCCCTCCTCCAGTTGAAGGGCATTGAAAACAGAAGCCAAGCCGAGCAACTTCGGAACACCCCCGTGTATGTCCCCATCGAAGATGCCCTGCCGTTGGCCAAAGATCAGTACTATTATCATCAGATAGAGGGCCTCCCCATCTTTACCACAAAGGGAGAAAGGCTTGGCTACGTGGCAGAGATAATACGAACGGGATCGAACGACGTATATGTGGTCCGGGGAGGAGCGAAAGAGATTCTGCTTCCCGTCATCAGAGGCGTGATACAGAAGATCGACATCCAAGAAGGGAAGATAATCGTGGAACTGCCTGCCGGCCTCTGTTAGGCCCCGTGAGAGCCATGTGATGAGTGACATTCGCTACTGGATCGGGTTTAACCGCATCCCCAACATCGGCCCTGTGCGCCTGGGACGGCTCCTGGAGACATTTGGGAATCTGGAGACGGCCTGGGGAGCCAGTCCGGCTGCGCTGCGGGCCGCCCACCTTCCCAAAGACGCTCTGGAAAGCCTTCTCTATTGGCGTGGGCGCATGGACTTGGACACAGAGTTGACAAAAGTCCGAGACCTTGGTCTGAAGGTGGTCACCTGGGACAGCGACGATTATCCTCCCCTATTGCGCCACATTGACGATTCACCTCCCCTGCTCTACATTAAAGGCGAGTTACTCCCCACAGACGAATGGGCGGTGGCCGTGGTCGGCACACGAAGCGCCACCACTTACGGTAAGGAGATAACCCGACGCCTAGCATCGGGCCTGGCGCAGAATGGCGTGACGGTGGTTAGCGGTCTTGCCCTGGGCATCGACGGCGTTGCTCATCGTGCAGCCCTGGAGGCCGGAGGGCGCACCCTGGCCGTCTTTGGTTGCAGTTTGGATACTGTGTATCCGGTCCGACATCGCGATCTGGCAAAGCAGATCTGCCAAGCCGGCGCCCTGGTATCCGACTACCCTCTGGGGACGAACCCGGATGGACGAAACTTTCCCCCGCGCAACCGTCTCATCAGCGGCCTCTCTCTGGGCACCGTCGTGGTTGAGGCGGGCGCCAAGAGCGGTTCACTCATCACCCTGCACTATGCTCTGGAACAAGGCCGCGAGACCTTTGCCGTGCCAGGCAATATCTATGCGCGCTCCTGTGCCGGAACCAACGGCGCGATTCAGCGCGGTGAGGCCAAGCTCGTCACCAGCGTCAAGGATATCCTCGAAGAGCTGAACCTCACCATGGTCGTAGAGCAGACCCAGATGCGCGAGATCGTTCCCGAGACAGCAACCGAGGAGACGTTGCTATCCTGCCTGAGCATGCAGCCGGTGCATATAGACGACATCGTGCAACAATCGGAACTCACCACGTCTATCGTATCAAGCACGCTGTGTATGATGGAGCTCAAGGGCATGGTACGGCGGGTGGATAACATGAGCTACGTGCTAGCCCACTAGAAAGGCAGTTATGTCGCCGGTAGATATGAGCAACGTGCACATCGCCATCTTGGCCGGGGGAAGTGGCACCCGCCTGTGGCCACGGAGCCGAACAAAGACTCCAAAACAACTGCTCGACCTGGTGGGCGACGGGGGATCCATGCTTCAGCATACAGTGCAGCGAATCCTTCCCCTCGTGTCCCTGGAGCACGTCTATATCCTCACTGGCCCCGAGCACGCCGCTGCCATCGCTGCACAGCTTCCCCAACTGCCCGAGGAAAATATCTTTATCGAACCCTCGCCCCGAGGCACAGCGCCCTGCCTGGGACTGGCAGCGTTGCGGCTGCGGCGAAAGCATGGTGGTGAGAGCATCATGATCTCCCTTCACGCCGATCACACTATCGCGCGCGAGGATCGCTTCCGCGACGCCCTCCGCGCAGCGACGGCCACGGCGCGCAAGGGCCACCTGGTGACCGTCGGTCTTGTCCCTACCCGCCCTGAGACGGGGTTTGGCTACATAGAACGCGGCAACAAGCTCTTTGCGGAGCAGGAAATCAGCGTCTATCATGTAGCGCGCTTTCGAGAAAAACCCCCTCTGGATCAGGCCCGCGAGTTCGTGGAAAGCGGCCGCTTCTACTGGAACGCGGGCTATTTCGCCTGGACCCTGGACAATCTCCTTCAAGAGTTCGAGCGCCTTTTGCCCGAGACGTATACATGCCTGGAAACCATGGCGAACGGCTTGCCTGCACAGGACGTGGATGCCCTGTGGAAGCAGATCGATTCCGTCAGCATCGACGTCGGCATCATGGAACGGGCAAGAAACGTCGCCGTGGTGCCCTGCGATATGGGCTGGAGCGACGTGGGAAGCTGGACCGCCCTGTACGAGATCCTGGAGAAGGACGCGAATGGTAACGTGGTGCGCGCGGATAAGAGACACGTGGGCCTGGATACCAAGGATTGTTTGATCTACAGCGAGGACAAACTGGTGGCCACCATCGGACTGGAAGATATGATCGTGGTCAACACGTCGGATGCCCTTCTGGTCCTCCCCAAGAGCCGGGCGCAGGAGGTTGGCGCCCTCGTGGAGGGTTTAGAAGCACAAGAGTTGGAAGAATATCTATGAACGTGAGGAGCAAGGGTTCATTGCAGGCAGAAATCGTCACCATCGGCACGGAGCTGCTGCTGGGGGAAATCGTGGATACCAATTCCGCCTGGATCGCCCAGCGCTTGACCACTATTGGGTTGAATCTGTACTATACGTTGACAGTAGGAGATAACCTCCAGCGCATCACTCAGGTACTTCAGCAGAGCCTGGGACGCTCGGATGTCGTCATCACCACGGGCGGACTGGGCCCCACAGTCGACGACCTGACACGAGAGGGAGTGGCGGCGGCAACCAATCGAGCCCTGGTACTGGATCAAGAGCTGCTGAAAGAGATAGAGGCATTCTTTGCGCGGCGCCATGCCGCCATGTCGGAGAATAATCGCCGGCAGGCCTACGTACCCGAAGGGGCAAAGATCATACATAACCCTGTAGGCACAGCGCCGGCATTCGCCGTGGAAAGGGACGGTCACCTCATTATCTCCCTCCCCGGTGTGCCTCATGAGATGAGATACCTGATGGAGAACGAGGTTCTGCCCTATCTGAGAGAGCGCTACGATCTGCAGGGCGTGATTCGCAGTCGCTTCCTCCACACCTGCGGCATCGGGGAAAGCACGGTGGGCTCCAAGATCGGAGACCTGATGGAATTAAGCAACCCCACGGTGGGCACCCGGGCCCACCCTGGCCAGACCGACGTCTGCATTACCGCCAAGGCGGATAGCGCCCAAGAGGCGGAAGCACTGATCGAGCCCATAGAGGCTGAGGTGCGCGCCCGCCTGGGCGACCGCGTTTTTGGCGCCGACGAGGAGACCCTCGCCGATGTTGTGATCGCGCTCCTAGCCGAGAGAAAATGGCGGCTGTCTCTGATCGAGAGCGTAACCCAGGGGGAGCTGGCCCAGCGTCTTAGCTTGGCTCCCAAGGCACTTGATACGCTGGCGGGCAGCTGCGTTCTCCCCACACAAAAGGGCTTGCAGGAGATATTAGGGATAGACAAAGCCTTCTTTGACGAATATGGATTTCCCAGCCAGGCCGTTGCCGATGCCGCCGCGGCCTCGGTGCGCAGGATGTATCAAACGGACATGGGCTTGGCTGTCATCGGGCCCCCCGACCCCGCCGCCCCCGACGCCCCTCCAATCTATTTCAGCCTCGCTTTCGGGGACAAGGTGTTTCACGGAGCGCCTCACCAGGGCAGAGCGGGTCCCGCCGGCCGCGGCTGGGTGCTCCATCTGGCCATGGATTTGGTCCGCAAACACCTTTTGGAGACATCCCGACCCCCTTTTAAGGGGGCGGGACGACGGCAAATCTCCACGCAGAACAGAGGGAAGTAAACGCAAATGGCAGATAAACAGGAAAAAGCAAAAGGGGAACTCCAAGCCCTGTTGGACAAGGCCAGAGAAGCCTACCATGCGCTTCGTCTGGACGAAGCCCTGGATCTCTACCAGCAAGCCGCGCGTGTGGATCCCGAATCATTCGCCGCGCATGTGGGTCTGGCCAAGACCCTCACGCGCATGCGCCGCCAGAAGCAGGCGTTGGATGCAGCCCAGCAGGCCCTCGAACTGGCACCCCAGCAGCCCGACGGCCATACGGCACTGGGAACACTCTTTTTCCTGGCGGACCAAAATGAGAAGGCACGAGAAGCCCTGGAGCGGGCCATCGAATTGGACGCGCAACAGCCCGAATCCCATCTAACCTTGGCCCAGGTGTACGCGGATCTGGGGCGACTGGAGGACGCCGAAAGTCAACTGGAGAGGGCCCAAGAACTGATCGAGGGTATTCCAGAGCAAGAGAGACGCAGGTCCCTCCAGGCCATTGCCTTGCATGCCAGGGCTTATAAGAACCTTGCAGAGGGCAACGACAAGGAAGCGATGGAACGCGCTGAGGAGATCGTCGCCTTCAAGGATGCAAATCCTCACGCCGCGTGCCTGGCCTATGCCAACCTGGGAATCCTTGAGGCGCGGAAACGCCGCTACGCGCAAGCCGTTGAGCATCTGGAAAAAGCTTTTCGTCTGAATCCCTACTTTTACCGCGCCGGGGGCGCGCTGGGACGGCTCCTGCTGGTTCAGAAACAACACGAGCGAGCAGCGGAAGTATTGGAAACGGTCCTCGATCTCACCCCCGATGCTGGTGGCGGCATCCACTATGCTTACGGGATGGCCCTTGCCAAGTTGGGGCAGAGGGAGAAAGCCATTGCCCAATATCGCGAGGCTCTCGACAAGAAGGGATTGCGCCCTCTGGACAGCGTGGCCGCGCGCTGGAAGATGATCTGGCTCAGCAAAACGGGTCGCTACCTCATCATCGGGTTGCTCTTGGCGGCTGTGCTGGCCTGGCTGGTGCTCGCTCGCCCCTCACCACAGGCTATAACGCTGGTCGCCATCGTCGCCGTGATCGTTATACTACAGCGGATCATGAGGCGGCAAAGAGGATAAACTTCTTAAAGCCGACGCGCTCCTTTCGTCGTAGGCTGAACGGGCAAATTGCCCTTGCTGGACATTCGCGAGTGTGTTATATTAGCCCAGAACGACAAGCAATTCACAGTTTAGGGAGGTTCTCATGCGGAAGAAAAGCTTTCTCGTTACGCTGTTGGTTGCCGCTCTGCTCTGCACCATGCTCGCTGGCAACCTCACAATGGATGTTGCCGCCGACACATCCATCACGCACACTGTCAAGTATGGCGAAACGCTATCCTGGATTTCCTGGATGTACGGCGTGACTATCCAAGAGATGGTGGACGCCAACGATTTGGCGAACCGGCACCTGATATATGCGGGCCAGGAACTCACCATACCGGGAACGTCTGAAGAGGACTATGTAGAACACGTCGTCCAGTCGGGCGAGACGCTGCTCACCATCGCCGCCAAGTACGACGTCAGCATATGGGACATCGCGCGACGTAACGGGATATGGAATATCAACTTGATCTTTGTCGGGGATACTCTGATCATTCCCGGTGGAGGCGAGGGAACGCCCGAAGCTCCCGACACGCCGCCGGATGTTCAGGAGGTCATCATTATTACTGCCCCCACCATGAACCAGGAGATCACCTCGCCGGTGACCGTGACCGGCTGGGGCAGCGGCTTTGAGAACAACCTGGCTGTGGATGTGCTGGATCAGACGGGGAGTACGATTGGACAGGGAAACGTGACCGTGGACGCCGAGTTCGGGCAGATTGGCCCCTTTACAGGCACCATCACCTTTGATCCTCCCGCTTCGGAAGGGCTTGGGCGCGTCGCCGTGTACAGCATCAGCCCTCGTGACGGCGCTATCGAGCATCTGGCGTCGGTCACGGTGAATCTCAAGCCCTAGGCGGGGATAGGGCAACACCGAGCCAAAGAGTCCTCCCGAGCGTGAGCGGGGTTATCATCACGTGTGGTGATAACCCCGTCTTCATGCTTGTCATAGCCCGCATGCCCGGCAGCAAAACATCTCGAAGGATCTCATACTCTTGCCCCCCTCGTGGAATGCGCCTGTGACTTCTGGCTCTGTCAGCTCAGGCCCATGGCCTGTAGGTTCCTGTAGCTGATGGCCAAGGACTCAAAGGGATCTCGGTCATACGTCTGATCCTGCTCAACCAGGTACCACTCCACGCCACCTTCTCTTGCTGCCTCCAGAATCGCCGGCCAGTTGAGATTCCCCTCGCCTATCTCGGCAAAACGCTGCTCGCGCTCCGGTGTGACGATCATATCTTTAAGATGAAGGAGGGGTTCTCGTCCAGCGCACTTTTTTACCCACAGCGCGGGATCAGCGCCGCCGGCCTGCACCCAGTAAACGTCCAGTTCCATTTTGAGCATATCGGGATCCGTCCGCTCACAGAGCATCTCCAGCCACGTCTTATCACCATACTTGACAAACTCGTGGTTGTGGTTGTGATACGAAAAGTCCATGCCCGCCTCAGCCAGTCTCTCCGCGATGGGAGCCAGCTCATCCACAAATCGCTCCAGTCCCTCCAGGCTGCGATATGATGCGGGAAGCCCCCCAATGGCCGGATGATCGCAATCCCACAGGCGATGCTCCTCGATCACTCCATCCAGATCGTTTAGGAACCGATCCCAACTCGTGTGGGTGGAAGCCACTGTGAGCCCGTTGTCCTCCACGATCTTGGCCACCTCGTTAGCATCCACCGGCCCAAACCCCGATATCTGTATCGCGCTATAACCGATGTCAGCTACTTTCTCCAGCGTCTCTGCCACCCCCTCAAGGTTCTGGGTATAGCCGCGCACCGTATAAAGCTGGGCCCCTACAACATTCTCCAACATGTCTCTCCCTCCATTCCTCATAAATCACTACTCATTCCAAAATGCACGATAATCGAAATACGACGATTTCACAAATCGGAACTGAGGAACGGCTCCCCAGCCCGGCCCGCGCCCACCGCTGTAACATCATGTGCGGGTGGGAGCGCGCCATTGACAACAGATCGAGCCTGGATATACTATCTACCACGATGAATGAGATTAAGAGAATGGATTTTCATACCCATTCCTTTTTCAGCGACGGGGCCCTTCTGCCCTCCGAGCTGTTGCGACGGGTCTCGGCCCTGGGCTACGAGGCAGTGGCCATAACAGATCACGCCGATGCCAGCAATATCTCCTTCGTCCTCGACAGAGTTATGCAGGTGCAGCGCCAGCAAAGCGAGGACTTTTCCACCGAGTTGATCCTCGGTGTGGAGCTGACCCACGTGGCACCACAGAGCATCGACCGGCTGGCACGACAGGCTAAGGATTGCGGAGCCGAGATCGTCGTGGTACACGGCGAGACCATCGTCGAGCCCGTAGCGCCGGGGACAAACGAGGCCGCCGTAGCATCACCGGCGGTAGATATCCTAGCCCACCCGGGCTTCCTAACACTGGAGGAAGCACAAGCGGCGGCAGCGCACGGCTGCTTCATAGAGATAACGATGCGTAGGGGCCATTGCTTGACCAATGGCCACGTGGCCCGTGTATGCCGACAAGGGGGGGCAAAGATGCTCGTCAACAGCGACGCACACGAACCCGGCGACTTGGCGACCGCCGCCTTCGCCATGCAGGTGGCCAGGGGCGCCGGCCTTGAGGAAGAAGAGATTCTCTCCACCCTGGAGACGAATCCGCGCTTCCTATTGTCCCGGATTCGTGCAGAGCGGGCACAATAGGAAGCATTATCAATAGTGTACAAGGAGTAGATACTACTATGCCCTATCCTGCCATGCCAACACAGGTTACTTGCCCTCAGTGCAACCGCAGATTTGTGGTATCCATACATACGATCATAGACGTCGGCGAAGAACCGGAACTCAAAGAAAAGTTGCTCAGAGGGGAGCTTAACTATGCTGAATGCCCCGATTGTGGCGCAGGCGGCGTCATAAGCACCCCACTCCTATATCACGACCCCGAAAAAGAGCTGCTCATATCCTTTGTCCCACCAGAACTGGACATATCGGGCGACGAGCGCGAGAAACTGGTCGGCAGCCTTATCAATTCTGTCATGAACAACGTGCCCCAGGAAGAGCGCAAGGGGTATTTCTTCCAACCGCAGACAGCACTGACCATGGAGAGCTTCTACGACATGATCCTGGAGGCGGATGGCATCAGCAGAGAGGCCTTGAGAGCGCATCGCAAGCGCGTGCAACTTATCGAGCGGCTGATGGCTGTCGCGGACGACGAACAGGAACTCGATAGGCTGGTTGAGGAGAACAGGGAGCAGCTGGATTACGAGTTCTTTTTGACGCTGAGTAACCTGGCCGACGTACAGGAGGGCGAAGAAGCCCAACGCGTGCGCGAACTGCGCGAGGCGCTCCTCGAGCGCGTGAACGTCACTATACCTTCCGCTGCTCCCGCAGGCGCGTCCTACGACGACCTCGTCCAGATGCTGCAGGAAACCGAGGAGGACGACGCATTTCGGCAGACCGTTGCCCTGAACCGTTCACGGCTGGACTATGGATTCTTCCAAAATCTCACGGCAAAAATCGACGCCGCAAGGAACGCCGACGATGAAGAGAGAGCAAAAAATCTCAAAGCACTGCGAGAGCGAATCCTGGAGGAGATCGAGGACCAGGATCGCATGGTCCAACAGGCGCAAGACAAGGCAGCCCTGTTACTTATGAGACTCTCGGAGGCCGACGACCTAGAGGCCGCTGTACGCGAGCATAGGAACGAGCTGGACACGGTCTTTTTTGTGCTCTTGAATCGCTACCGACAGACCGCAGAGAACGAGGGGGACACCGAGCGCGTGGAGAAGCTGGATGCCATCTTAAACGCCGCGCAAGAGGCATTGGAAGAGCAGCTTTCGCCGGAAGCGCGCCTCATAAACAGGCTCCTGCGCGCCGAGCACCCCGAGGAGACGGACCAGATCCTGGAGGAGCACCGCGACCTCTTGACAGATCAGTTTCTCGATATCTATGATACATATATTGCCAGGTTTGAGCAAGAGGAAGACCAAGAGGCCGTGGACCACCTGCAAGAAGTGCGGGAACAGGTGCTGGCCAAGAAGACGGTGCTTCGATCATAGAGGCGCACCAAAAAAGCGTCGAGGATATCAGCCTCGCCCAAAGCACATATGAAGGAGGCGGTACTCACTTGCTTGCGAGGCGAATCTCTGTATAGACCTGCTCTACGCTGTGGCGGCGGCGTTCCCTTATGCGCGACGCCTGATCCTCGGGAACGGGGAACCAATCGAGCATACCCACCCTGTCCACACATTCGCGACGGCTGGCTCCCCTTTCGTAAAGCTCTCTCGTGCGCCTTCGCATCTCCACGATATACTCGTATAGCGGATCGATGGCCTCCTTGCCGCAAACCTCGCCGTTTCCGGGCACGATGGTCTCCACGTCCATCTGCTTTATGCGCTCCAACGTGTCCAACCAGGCCAAGGAATCGGCATCATACATGGCGGGATGCTCGTTGTTGACGATATTATCCCCGGCAAACAAGAGGCGAGACTCGGGAAGATAGACCCCCAAAGACGCGGGGGTGTGCCCCGGTAAGTGAAGGACCTCGGCCCGACGGTCTCCAAGATAAAGGGTGACGCGTTGATCCACCGAGATCTCGGGGGGATGTATCTCGATGCGCAGTATCTCCTCCACCAGGCTGGGACCGCCGTCGCGATAGCGCTCGCTCATACCCTCAAGGATGCTATCATACTTGGATAGCGGCTTTTCAGCAAGGCTGTTGCCAAAGGTGATCGCGGGCAAGAAGAACGCGTTCCCCGCAAAATGCTCCGGATGATAGTCCGTGTTCACAATGCCATAGATCTCGGCGATATTCATCTGTATCAGACTCAACTGCCACTGGCGCGCATCAGGGGGCAACATGGGCGTATCCACAAGCAGAACCTTCTCATCGCCCATGATAAGGCCCACGTTGCCACCCTCAAAATCGTCCTCCACATAGACACCGTCTGCAAGCTCGTTGAGCACACGTACCTCCTGACTCACCTACAACCTTGAGATAAGTTCTTCCCTGGCACGGGACAGAACGTCAGGGATATCATCCGCGGCCATCCCCCCTCCTTGCGCGATATGGGGCTCTCCTCCTCCCCGCCCACCATAAGGCGCTGCCGCATCCCGCAAGAGACTTGGCATATCGACATCGACGTCGCTCGAACAGGCAAAGCATATCTGGGGAGCGGGATCCGTGACAGCCAACAGGACAACGACGCTCTCCTGTCCCTCTACAAGGTTTCTGGCAATGTACCTCATGTTGCCCGCGTCATGATCCTCCAGCAGCCGATGCAGCACCCTCAGGCCCTCGACGGGCTCCGCCTTGTCAAGCAGACTGGGCAACTCTAGATCCAGCACCCGCGTGCGCAGAGCCCGCGCCTCACGGCGTGCGGCCGCCTCCGCCTCCTCCAGGCGCTCAACGGCCCCCGGCAACTCGTCCACGGCCACGCTGAGATCGTTGGCCACCTCCCGACAGATCCTGTCCTTGGAGAAATAATCGGAGAGCGCACGCCAGCCGCAGAGAAAGGCCACCCGCGTATGGTCGCCGCGCTGCTCCCAGCCTGAAATATGTACCAATCCCAACTCCCCCGTAGAGCGCAGGTGCGTACCGCCACAGGCAGAATGATCATAGTCGCCAATGTGCACGATGCGCACGCGCTCCAGGTCCTCGGGGATCTCGCGCCGCGCCATGGAACAGGCCTCCTCACGACCGTACTCGCGCACCTGCACGGGGCAATCCGTCAGGATCAGGGCATTGGCCGCGTTCTCCACCCTCTCGACCTCCTGCACCCCCAGCGTCGAAGCGCTCACGTCGATGGTGCTCTCCTCGTCTCCCAGATGGAAAGAGACGGTACTGGCCCCCAACTCGCGCTCAAAGGCCTGCGAGAGGATGTGCTGTCCCGTATGCTGTTGCATGTGATCGTAGCGGCGCTCCCAGTCTATCACCCCGTGAACCCTCGTCGCCTCCAGGGGCTCGCTCAGGACGTGGATAATGCGCTCGTCCCTTTCCACCACGTTCACAACGGCGACATCATTCAGTACGCCCGTGTCATGGGGCTGACCGCCAGACGTGGGGTAGAAACAGGTTCTGTCGAGTACGACGGCGGGCTCCCCCTCAAAGGTAAGCCACCCCACCACGACGGCATCGAACGCGCGCCTATAAGGTTTCGCCCAGTACAAGCGTTTTGTTTCCAAAAGAGGGAGTCCTCCAGATGACGTAACATCTGGCGAATTATAGCACAGGGACCATCCCCTGACCAATCAGTGCGGCGCCAAGAGAGCAAGCACTTGCACACGCAGCTCAATTGCGGCATAATAGTTCTGATAAGGACATTTTACACGACCGATATCAAGGGAGGCATAACTATGGCAGAAGACATGCTGGTCTATGTGGGCACTTACACCACTGCCGAGAGTGAGGGAATCTATGTCTACAGCCTGGATGGCGACACCGGCGCCCTGGAGCCGGTCACCAGGTTCGCGGGCATAGACAACCCCTCCTACGTGACACTGCATCCGAAGGGCAACTACCTCTATGCCATCAATGAGGTCACCGACTTTGGCGAGGGGGAGGCCGGCGGGGTGACCGCCTTTGCCCTGGATCCCGAAACAGGTGAGCTGAACATGCTGAACGAACAATCGTCAGAAGGGCCGGGGCCCTGTTACATCAGCGTGGATCAGACCGGAAAGTTCGCCCTTGTGGCCAATTATGTGGGAGGCAGCGTCTGCGTCCTGCCCATCAGGGAAGACGGAAGCCTAGCCCCTGCCAGCGATTTCGTCCAGCATTCTGGTTCCAGCGTCAATCCTCGACGACAGGCGGGCCCCCATGCCCACTCCATCCAGCCGGACCCCACAAACCACTACGCCTTTGCCGCCGACTTGGGACTAGACAGGCTCATGGCCTACAAGCTCGATCTCGATGAGGGAAAATTGGAACCCAACGACGAGCCGTGGGCCGAACTGGAGCCGGGGGTGGGCCCAAGACACTTTGCCTTTCATCCTAGTGGCGAGTACGTGTACGTCATCACCGAACTGGGTAACACGATAGTCAGCTTCTCCTATGACGGGACTCGGGGTGCGCTGGACGAAATCCAAACGGTCTCCACGCTTCCGGAGGGCTTTGAGGGCACCAGTTACTGCGCGGACATACACATCCTCCCCAATGGCAGATTCCTCTACGGCTCCAACCGTGGCCACGACAGCATCGCGATCTTTGCCATCGATGAGGAGACGGGCAAACTCACGTACGTGGATCACGAGTCCACGCAGGGCGAGATGCCGCGGAACTTTTGCATAGACCCAAGCGGCAACTTGCTGCTGGCCGCCAATGGGAATACGGACAACATTGTCAGTTTCCACATCGATAAGGACACGGGTAGACTCACACCAACGGGGCACCAAGCCAGCGTCTCCAAACCCGTCTGCTTACAGATCTTGCCCCGCTCCGTGTGAGGCAGCCAGAACTCAACCGCTCGGAGGCCGAACTGGATGGCCACGCGTACGACCTCCCTCGTCACATGACGAGGGAGGTCGCTTCTTGGAGCTCGTGAGGAGAGCGAAAACGCTAGAAGCCTTGTTTCTTATCTATTTGATTCCTGAGGGGTAGATCGCCCTCCGTAAAACGCCGCATGTTATCCTTGAGAATCTCGATGACACGCTCACCTTCATACTGGGTGCCCCCCGCCGCGTGAGGCGTGATCAACAAGTTGTCTATATCCCACAGGGGGCTATCCTCGGGCAAAGGTTCCTCGGCAAAGACGTCCAGCGCGGCCGCGTATAGTCTCCCCCCACGCAGAGCCCGTGCCAGGGCCTCCTCATCGATGATCTTGCCCCGTGAGATGCCCACCAACATAGCATCCTTCTTCAACATGCCTATCTCCTCGGCCCCTATCATGCCCTCGGTCTCCTCGGTATAGGGCACTGTAACCACCACATAATCAGAGGTTTTCAAGAGTTCCTCGAGATGATCCGTGCCCCATAGCGCCCGCACGTAGTCGGGCTTGTCCTCGGGGAACATATCCACGGCCACGATGGACATGTCGAACGCCTGCGCCCGCTTGGCCACGGCGCGTCCCACTGTACCAAAGCCGATGATGCCCATGGTACAGCCCGTCAGTTCGCGCATCTCGCTACGAGAGACAAGCCCCCGCCACTTGTGCGCCTGCTGGTCAAGCACAAAGTCCTTGATCTGGCGCGTAAAGGCAAAGATCATGCCGAACACGCTCTCGGCCAGACAGGCACCGTGTGTACCCCGCGCACTCGTCAGCAACACGTCACTTTCCACGAACTCGGGAATGGCCAAGTAGTAGTTAATCCCCGAACTCGGAGACTGCACCCACTTCAGTTCCTTGGCAGCCAAGAACACTTCCCGATTTAGCCACCCTACAAACACATCGGCATCCTTGATCTCGTCCTTCAGATTCTCGCGCTCTTCACAATGCACGAACTCGACGTCCGGATACTCCTCGCGAAAATACGGAACGGACTCCTCCAACCCCATCGGATTGGGGCCTATCAGGACCTTCATGTTACCTCCCCACTCTGCAAAATTGGGAGGGGATGGCCCCCAATAACGTCACGAGGCTCCTATCCCCACCTGGAATTAGCTATGTTTTTAGTATGAACCGATCCCACATAGAATGCAAATGGCAGGCAGTGCCAAAGGCCGAAAAGGGAATCCGCCTTTGTGGCTTGATGCGCCGAGACGTATAATCCACGTGCGAACTGGGATTTGGTGGAGGTAGAAAAATGAAGGACAGATTCGCTATCGTTCAGGGCGACATCACCGAGCTTGATGTGGATGCCATCGTGAATGCCGCTAATAAGACCCTTCTCGGTGGCGGCGGCGTGGACGGCGCCATCCACCGCGCCGCTGGCCCGGAACTCCTAAAGGAGTGCCGTTCCCTCGGCGGCTGCCAGACGGGCCAGGCCAAGATCACGGGAGGA
>JAYENT010000101.1:58188-80033 GCA_034722245.1 Chloroflexota bacterium | reverse complement strand
AGACCCTTCTCGGTGGCGGCGGCGTGGACGGCGCCATCCACCGCGCCGCTGGCCCGGAACTCCTAAAGGAGTGCCGTTCCCTCGGCGGCTGCCAGACGGGCCAGGCCAAGATCACGGGAGGACATGACCTGAAGGCAGACTGGATCATACACACGGTGGGGCCTGTATGGCAAGGGGGAAATGCCGGCGAGGATGAACTGCTGGCCCAATGCTACCGCAACAGCCTGACCCTGGCCCAAGAGTATCCCATCGAGTCCATCGCCTTCCCGGCCATCAGCACAGGGGTATATCGTTTCCCCGTAGAGCGGGCAGCTAGGATAGCCATCACAGAGACCCTGCAGTTTCTGGAAGAGAACGATTCGCCAGAGCGGGTCATCCTCGTCTGCTACAGCGACCGAACGCATAATATATACCAGCGCGTCTGGGAAGAGATCCGCGAATCGAAAGGCAAATAGCCGCATGCGCGTGGCGATGGCCCAACTCGAACCAAGAGATCATCCCCCGCGCTTCCATCGAGCAGCAGAGAAAGCTGGCTGAGGCGTCAAAGGCGGAAGAGGCCGCCGGACGACGGGGCGAGATTATTACAGAGATCAGGCCCTATTCGGGCTTCTATTTGGCCGAGAACTACCACCAAAAGTACGCGCTGCGCCAGAGGGATGGCATCATGGCTGACTTCCGGCGGATGTACCCGGATCCTAAGGACTTTATCGATTCCACGGCTGCCACACGCGTGAATGGATATCTGGGCGGGCATGGGACGCGGGCATCCCTGCAACGCGATCTGGACAGCTTTGGCCTGTCAGAGACCGCGGAAGAGGCGTTTCTGAGGGAGGTCGGGGCAACTTCATCGAGGCAGCCCTCGACCATGCAAAAAGCGATAAGAGAACCATAACAAAAATAAAGGGGAGCTAACGCGCGTTAGCTCCCGCCAGGTACCGCATGGGGGACTCGAACCCCCGATCTCCTCCTTGAGAGGGAGGTGTCCTAGGCCACTAGACGAATGCGGCACTTTCGATGTATAAAATACTATAGCACAGGTTGCTTCCACATCAAAATTGCGAACATTGCTCTGCACGCAAGCCCGTTGGCCACGTAAGCAACACGGGAAAATGACCACCTCCCGGGGCTCGCGTGGCGCAAACGGACACGGAGACGGTTGAATGGGGGAAATGATGCAGGCCACCGACGTGATTGCCAAAAAGCGGGATGGTTTGGCCCTGACCCAGGAGGAAATCGGTTTTTTTATTCGGGGCTACGTTGACGGCAACATTCCGGACTATCAGGCGGCCGCATGGGCTATGGCCGTCCTCTTGCGGGGCATGACAGCAGAAGAGACCGCCATACTGACGCAAGTCATGATCGACTCGGGAGAGACCATCGACCTGAGCGACGTGGCGCCCCTCGCCGTGGACAAGCATTCCACAGGCGGCGTCGGTGACAAGACGACCCTCGCCGTGGCCCCCATGGTCGCAGCGGCCGGCGTGCCCGTAGCCAAGATGTCAGGAAGGGGCCTCGGATTTTCGGGCGGCACGCTGGACAAGTTGGAATCGATACCGAATCTGCGCGTATCCCTCACCCGTGATGAATTCCTGACCCACGTAAGGGAGAACGGCCTTGTCATAGCGGGGCAGACGGCCGATCTGGTGCCCGCCGACGGCAAACTCTACGCCCTGCGCGACGTGACGGCAACCGTGCCCAGCATCGCCCTCATCGCCAGCTCCATCATGAGCAAAAAGATCGCCGGGGGTGCTCAGGCCATCGTGTTGGATGTCAAGGTGGGTGCGGGAGCCTTTATGGAAACCCTGGAGAGAGCCCGAACACTGGCGGACAGAATGCTCCAGATCGGGAACAGCTTGGGACGCCGGGTCACCGCTGTGCTGTCAAACATGGATCAACCCCTGGGAAGGGCCGTGGGCAACGCCCTAGAAGTGCGAGAGGCCATCGACACTCTGAAAGGCAACGGCCCTCAGGATTTCACCGAGCATTGTTTTGCAGTCGGCTCCGAGATGCTGCTCCTGGGGGATAAGGCCAATACGCCACAAGAGGCCCGTACCATGCTCGCCCGGACCATTGAAGACGGACGCGCCCTGGACAGATTTCGCGCCCTGATCCGGGCCCAGGGCGGAGACCCGCAAGTGATAGAGGATTTCTCACTCCTGCCCCAAGCCCCCATCAAAGAAGAGGTGCCCTCCCCACGCGGCGGCTTCATAAAGGGCTTGGATGCGCGAGAGGTGGGACTGACGGCCGTGGATCTGGGGGCAGGCCGTCATAGAAAGGGAGAGGAAATAGATCACGCCGTGGGCATCGTCCTGGGGCCCAAGGTGGGGGATCGGGTCGAAGAAGGCGAATTCCTGTTCACCATCCACGCGCGCAACAGCAAGAGCCTGGCGCGAGCCCGTTCACGGCTGCTGAAGGCCTACACCTGGTCGGACAACCCTGTCTCCCCACGGCCTTTGATATACGAGACGATACGCGATTGAGAACAGCTAGAGCCCCTAACCGCAGGTTCAACACCCATCACAATTCAATCGCCTCTACCGAGAAAAACCACTAACAACTGCCTAGCACCCTTTTTGTAAGCGAGCCGTAATCGGTTTAGTAGAGACGCAGGATCTTGCGTTGCTACCTCTGAATCGTATTTGCAGACGTGACTGAGAATCCTGCACCCGCGCAGGGCTAAAGCCCCAGTGCTACATGGGCCATGCCAGATGCCCCTTGCCCCCCTCGAGCGGCCTTCTAGAGCCTTCTCTTGCGGGCAAGCCCCTGGGCGCGCCAACGGGAACTGGACGTCATGCGTGTGCGGTGATTACAGTTGATCGCCGCGTACGAGGTAGAGGAAATGGAGACCATCTACGATGCGCAAGCCCCGATAGCTGCCACCAAGGCAATCGAAGTGAGAGTCATAGGTCACAAGATAATCAGCCTTGGCAATGATAGCACAGGCGAGAATGTGATCATCGTCGGGGTCCGCAGAGATGAGGGGTGCGACATCCCCTTCGGACACATGCACGTACTCCGCATCAGCCAGAATGTGGGACATAAGTTCGATGGTCAGATGCGCATCAACACCTAGCTGGAAGAACTTTTCAACGATCTCTTTGAGGATCGCGTTGGATACTAGAAGCTCAAACTAGGAGTCACGCCATCGTCGAAACAACTCTTTGTTAGGGCTGCGGGGATTCTTGCTCAGATACGCAGCCACATATACATTGGCATCGAACACCGCGCGGAGCGGGATATTGGCATCTTCTCCTCGACATGGGGGCTGGCCCCTAGTCGCCACGGGGATATTCCTCGACCTTGATTCCCTTAGCTGTGACGTCTGCTTGCAAGGC
This sequence comes from Chloroflexota bacterium, assembly GCA_034722245.1. Lineage (GTDB taxonomy): Bacteria > Chloroflexota > Anaerolineae > UBA1429 > UBA1429 > JAWLEV01. The sequence goes on along the minus strand of JAYENT010000101.1, from coordinate 76,698 downwards.
GTCTAACAATGCTTGGTACTGGGCTTCTACTACGGGGCGGGGAAGCCGACGCAGTTCCTCGGCTCGCTGCACTGCCAAAGCCAGAATCTCCTCGCTACCCAATGCTTTGGTTGGCTTTTCTTCTTTGTCTTTGATCCTACGAGCATAGGAGATTATCATTTGTACCTTTTCCTCCGGAAGCCCAATGATTATGTTGGCAAGCTCCCGGATATGCACCTTGGATGCCTTAGCGCACATTGCCCTTCACCCCCTTCTGCCTCTATCTCATGGTTCTATTATCCCCCAACTCGGCACAAAAGACAACGCGGCATTGTCGCGCGTGGCCCCTTGCGCCCGGTCAAACGGGCTTCTAGAACCCTCTCTTGCGGGCAAGGTTCGTAGTAAGGCATGTAACGGGAACACAGTTCCCGTGGAGTGCCGTGGGGGCGTCGCGGATAACTCGCCGGGCCGGAACGGTTTGCGCCTCCGCCGGATTAGCGCACAGCCCACTTCGGCGGGCCTGCGTTACCAGTTCGTATGCGCACGTTCCTCTATGACGCGTTCATAGACGCCCTTGGTCTGTTCCGCGATCCTAGCCCAGTCATAGACGGAAAGCACTTTTTGATAAGCGTTCTCCACGCGCCGCTGAGCCCAATCGGGATGTTCCAGCGTGTGAAGGATGCCCCAGGCGCAGGAATCCACGTCGTTGGGCCAAATGGTTATGCCCGTCTCGCCGTGCTCCACCACCTCTCGAAGCCCCCCCACCTCGCTGACCACCACAGGCGTGCGCGCGGCCATGGCCTCCAATGCCACGATGCCAAAAGGCTCATAGAGACTGGGAAACACCGCACAATCGGAAACACAGTAGAGGCGATCGCGATCCGCATCGCTGATGAATCCCGGCAGCGATACGCTTTCCTCCAGATGCATTTGGCGCACGAGCCCGCGCAGCTTCTCTAATTCCGGCCCCTTGCCGGCGATCACGAACTTGGTCTGGGGAAAGCGCGCCAGCACTTGGGGCACGGCGCGAACGAGTGTCTCCATCCCCTTCTCATAGACGATGCGCCCCACCGAGAAGACGAGTCTTTCCTCTGGCCCCGCATACTGGGCACGGAAATCCCCCAGGTCTTGGGAAGCCAGCCTGCTCAGAGGCTCAGGATCGATGCCATTGGGGATGACCTCGATCTTGTCAAGGGGAGTAGAAAAGTAGTCCTGAAGTTCCTGGGCCATATAGTGTGTGCAGCATATCACGCGCCAGGCCTCAAAGGTCAATCGCCACTCGGCGTCGTTTATCTCCTGCGCATCCGGGCCAACCAGCTCTCCCCGTCCTCGTCCGCGTTCCGTGGCGTGGACGGTAGCCAGTAGAGGAATTCTGTGCTCGTGCTTGAGTTGGATGGCAGCAAAGGAGGTCAACCAGTCGTGATTATGAATGAGATCAAAGGTACCCTCACGTTCGATGATCGAGTCACAGGCTTCTTTGATGGTCTCGTTGGCCCCGCGGACGCCCTCACTAAAACCGGCCGCCGTACGCGGCGGCAAGGCCACCCGATGGATGCTCAGGCCGCCATCCCTTTCCACCATCTCTGTATGGGGATATAGGGGAGTCACCAGATCCACTGTCACATCCTGCTTGACCAGTGAGGGCAAGAGCTCCGTCACGTGCTTTCCCATCCCCCCGATGATATGGGGATCATACTCCCAACTGAGCATCAGAATACGCATCGATCATCTCCCCTTTACCACGTCACCGAATCGCCCGAATACCCAAGCAGTGCACTACATCTCCCTTCTCCCTGCCAGGGCCTCCCCAAGAGTAGTCTGGTCGGCATACTCCAGATCACCCCCTCGAGGTAACCCAAGCGCAAGACGTGTTACCTTGATGCCCTTGGGGGCCACGAGACGGGACAAATACACCGCTGTGGCGTCCCCTTCCATATCGGGATTCGTGGCCACGATGACCTCACGGATTGAGGAATCCTGAAGGCGTTCCTCAAGCTCTTTGATGCGTAGATCCTCAGGGCCGATGCGCTCCATGGGCGATATGTGTCCGTGCAGCACGTGATACAGGCCATTGAAGCGCCCCGTCTTTTCGATGGCCAGGACGTCCAATGGCTCCTCCACCACACAGATGACGTCCCGGTCGCGCGTCATGTCAGCACAGATGGGACAGGGATCCTCCTCGCTAATATTGTAGCAGATGGAGCATAGCACCGTCTCATGATGCAGGGCCGTCAAAGCCTCGGCCAGTGCTAAAGCATCCTCCTTCCCCGCGCGCAAAAGATAGTACGTCAATCGCGAAGCCGTCTTGGGCCCAATGCCCGGCAAGCGACCGAAGGCTTCAATGAGACGGCTGACCACCTTGGGTACAGCGGCCATTACGTCAGCCCCGGAATATCAACCCCTCCCGCCAGGGGGCCCAGTTTTTCTGCGGCCAGTTTCTGAGATTTCTCCTGCGCCTCCTTGAAGGCGGCCAGAATCAAATCCTGGAGCATCTCTACGTCGTCGGGATCGACCACTTCTGGCTTTATGGCGATGGAGCGGAGTTCCTGCGCCCCCGTCATCCTTACGGTAACCGCACCCCCCCCGACAGACGCCTCCACCACTTCCTCTTCCAGGGATGACTGGGCTTCGGCCATCTGATCCTGCAATTCCTGCAATCTTTTCATCATATCGCCCGGCTGGGGCCTTCTGAACTGGCTTCTTCCTTTACGCGCCATCAATATCGCCTCCTTCACCTTTGCCCATCAAGCGTGACTTTTGACACCCGCCCCCCCCGCTCTTTCAAGGCCTTTACGGCGGGATGATTCAGCAATTCATCGCGCAGATCGTCATCGGAAGGCGCCTCGGATCGCTCGCTGCCAAACAGATCTTCTGCGTTGTCGTCGGTCGACCGGGTCCGGGAACGCGCCCGCTCGCCCGCCTCCCTGTCAACGACGCATTGAACCCTACACGATACACCCAGAACCTGGGACAGGACGTCCTCCACCAAATCGCGCCGTTTGTCCTCCGAGAGTTTGTCGCAGTGGAATTTCGCGTTACACCCAAGAGTGACGAGATCATCCCGCACAGATATGGGATAGGCCGAGTTGAGCAGCGCCCGCACCTGATAGCTCTTGAGTTTGATCTTCATCAAGACCAGGTCCCAATTACCGCACACCCAATCCAGGGTCAGCTTTTGAGCGGGAGCCGGCGCCTTCTCCTGCTCTTCTTCAGGTTCAGGAGTGACGTTCTCCGGTTCTTCAGGCGATTCCTCTTCCCAATCGGCTGCGATCCCTACGGCCCCAGCGTCTTCGTTTCCTTCCTCCCCGGCAGCCTCGGGTTCCGCAGCGGGAGCCGCTTCGGCGATGCGCCTGCCAGACGCACCGCCCTCCTCCCCTTTGCCACGCTCATCGGCCGCCTCCTCCACCGCCACATCGGCGGACTCTGCCGCCCCCCCTCCCTCCGCTTCCCCATCCACAGCAAGCGCTGTCTCGATCAAAGCTAACTCCAAGGGCAGCTGGGGGCGAACGGCGTTCCGCAATCCTTCCCCAGCCTCATTGAATAGCCTGATGGACTCCACAAGGGCCTTTAGCGAAAAGGTTCTGTTGCGTGCCAGTTGCCGCATGTGATCGAAGGCATGGGGGCTCAATTGCTGAAGGCCCTCATCTCCTCCCACGCTCAGAAGCAGCACAGCCCGCAGATGCTCCAGTATATCGCTCAGGAACTGTCGCGGCTCGGCTCCTCCCTCCAGGGCCTCGTTGATCAGTCGCAGCCCACGCGGAACGTCCCCGGCCATCATGTGCTCCACCAGCTCCGAGACGAGCACAGAAGGCACAGAGCCCAAAACGTCACGTACCAGTTCCAACGTTATTTCATCCGCATCATAGGCTGACAACTGATCCAGTAGGCTTTCCGCATCGCGGAAACTCCCCGCGGCCCTTCTGGCCACCAGATCCAGAGCCTCAGGCGAGATCCGGATACCCTCGCCCTCGCAGATTCTCTTCAGCTTCTTGATCAAGAGGGACACACTCACCCGTCGGAAATCAAAGCGCTGGCAGCGCGATAGGATGGTATCGGGCAGCCGGTGGGGTTCCGTGGTGCAAAGGATGAAAATCACGTGCGAGGGCGGCTCTTCCAAGGTCTTCAACAGGGCGTTGAAGGCCTCCGTGGTGAGCATGTGCACCTCATCAATGACGTACACCTTGTAGCGACACTCGTGGGGCGCAAAGGAGACCCGTTCGCGCAGATCGCGTATCTCGTCTATGCCCCGATTGGAAGCAGCGTCAATCTCAATGAGATCCAAGCAACTTCCATCGCTGATGCTCTTGCAGATGTGACAGACGTTACAGGGAGGATCGTCCGTATCCCCCACGCAATTCACAGCCTTGGCCAGAACGCGCGCTGTGGTCGTCTTCCCCGTGCCCCGCATCCCGGTGAACAGATAGGCATGGCCAATCCGCCCCGCCCGGATCTGGTTGCGCAGGGTCTGCGTAATATGCTCCTGGCCCAGGATTTCGTCGAAGGTTTGGCTGCGCCACTTGTTGTAGAGAGCCTGTGTGGGCATGCTATCATCTATCGCTTCTACTGACTTATTCCAGATTTAGTGTAACATCGTGCCCCACTCTTGACAAGCCAGAGAGGAAAGCCCGAAAGCATGGGATCAAAGCCAGGGCACGCTCCACACGCCCCGTCCCCTGCCCCACCTAAAGAGGCTGTTGGATCTGTAGCATCTCTTCATACTCCCAGGTGCGGGGGAGAGGGCTTGGCGGCATATGCGTCAACTTAGCAGCCCGACCACGCAGGGCTAAAGCCGCAGCGCTACCAAGCTATGCCTGCTCAAGCAGGCTCTTGGGGCTTTGGGGAATCGCCGTGCCATTTGGTCGCACCCCTGGATTCGAAGGCCCCTTTCATAAGACGCTGAAGACCTAACAAGCGGTCGCTAGCCTTGAGCCGACACATATCGACCTTGGAGAAGAAGCCACAACGCTCGCTCCCACAGACACGTCTCTATCTACCAAACTCCTTGCCTACCCTCTTCGCGACCGCCGAGGGCGTCAGGCCGTGCTTCTCCAGCAGCTCATCCGCCATCGCCGACTCTCCAAAGACGTCGCACGTTCCCAGACGGATGAGGCGCCCTCCGAAACCATCCTCGGCCATCACCTCTGCCACCGCGCTGCCCAATCCCCCGATTATACTATGTTCTTCTATGGTCACTATAAGGGGGATATTGCCCATAGTCCACTCGATCAATTCCTTGTCGATGGGCTTGATGGTGGACATGTTGATCACAGCCGCACTTATCTGGCGGCTGGCCAAGAGCTCAGCAGCCCCCAATGCCACATTGACCATGTGACCGCAGGCTACCAGCGCCACCTCTTCTCCCTGGCGCAGAATGGTACCTCGCCCCAGCTCGAAACTATAGTCGCCGTCCAGAACGTCGGGAACGGGATAGCGGCCCAGGCGAATGTACACCGGCCCATCTATGTCCCGGGCCGCGGCAATGGTCATGGCTCTCGTCTCTATGCTATCGGCCGGCACCAGCACGCGCATATGGGGCAGCGCGCGCATGAGAGTCACATCCTCCAGCGACTGATGACTGGCGCCATCGGGACCCTGCGTTAGACCAGCGCTGGAGCCTGCCAGGATCACGTGCAAGCTTGGATAGGCGATCTGTATGCGAATCTGGTCGTAGCAGTGGGCGGTCAAGAATATGGCAAAGGAATTGGCATAGGGGATCAACCCTGAAGCAGCCATACCCGCCGCCGTGCTGACCATATCAGCTTCGGCAATCCCAATATCGATGAAACGATCGGGGAAGGCGTCGCGAAAGAGCACCGTACGCGTCGAATTGTAAAGGTCAGCGTCCAGCACGGCCACTTCGGGATAGATTTCCCCCACCTCCAAGAGCGCCTTACCATACGCATAGCGAGTCTGTGTCAACTCTGTCATTTCCCCTCCTCCCATATCCCAAGTTGCTCTTCAAGCCCAGCCAACGCCTCCTCGATCTGCTCCTCCGTCAGGGCGGCGTTATGGAATTCGGCCCGCCCCTCGATAAAGGGAATCCCCTTGCCCTTGATCGTGTGCGCTATGATCATAGAAGGCGCCTCCTCATTGCCCTCCGCCCAATCCAGCGCCTCACAGATCTCGGCCATCTCATGTCCGTCGATCTCGCGCACGGACCAACCAAAGGCCCTCCAACGGTCGGCCAAGGGGTCCATGGTTTTGGCGGATGACGGTTCATCCATGGCCTTGAGGCCGTTGCGGTCGATGACGGCCGTGAGATTCTCCAGACGCTGCTTGGAAGACGTCATAGCCGCCTCCCAGATCTGCCCTTCCTGAAGCTCGCCGTCTCCTATCAAACAGTACACGTCATAGTCTCGGTGCTGGATCCGCGCGGCCAGGGCCATGCCGTTGGCGAAGGACAATCCCTGCCCCAGGGACCCGGTGCAGCCCTCGATTCCCGGCACCAGGTGGGCCGCCGGATGCCCCTGCAGACGGCTGCCCATCGTTTTCAGTTCCGGCAGTTCCTCCAGTGGTAACACACCCAGCATGGCCAGGGCGGCATACTGAGCAGGCACACAGTGCCCTTTACTCATTATGAACCGATCCCTATCGGGCCACTCTGGATCCTCGGGATCGTAACGCATCTTGTAAAAGTACAACGCCGTCACGATGTCGGCTGCCGACATGGAACCGCCAAAGTGATGCTTCTTGTTGGCCCCCATCATCCGCACCACGTGAAGGCGCAACTCGATGGCCAGCTTACGTAGCGCATTCACATCTCGTACAACCATAGTTTCTCCCCCATCCCTCTTCTGTGGCTACACGAAAAGGCTCACGGCAATCTCACTTACACCCCACACTCATAATCTAGGCTGAAAAACGCCTCGGGTCAAGCGAGAGGCCCTCTCTGCTTGCCAGGCGGCGCCTCCTGTGATACGCTTATTAATGATAGGGAAAGTCGACGTTCGGAACAATACCATCCAAAATGAGAACAAGCAGAAGGAGATAGCGCGATGCGAAAGCCGATCTTGGCCGGCAACTGGAAAATGCACAAGACCGCTGCCGAGGGCGTGACCCTCGTTGAAAAGATAGAAGAAGGCGCCGGCTCCATTTCTGAGGTGGAGAAAGTGGTCTGCCCACCGTTCACGGCCCTTCCCGACGTGGCCCGCGCGCTTGCCGATGTGGAGATCGGCGTAGGGGCCCAGGATATGTACTGGGAGGAAAATGGGGCCTATACGGGAGAGATCTCCCCACTGATGGCAAAAGAGTTCTGCGAGTACGTCATCATCGGCCACTCCGAGAGGCGAGAGCATTTTGGGGAGACGGACGAGACCGTGAATCGCAAGGTAAGGGCCGCCTTCAGCCACGAATTGACACCCATTGTATGCGTCGGCGAGACGCAGGAACTTCGCGAAGCGGGCAAGACGGAGACGTGGGTAAAGGACCAGGTCACCAAGGCCTTAGCCGGCCTCACGGCACAGCAAGTGGCAAGATTAATCCTCGCCTACGAGCCTATCTGGGCCATCGGCACGGGATTGGCGGCCACGGCGGAGCAGGCCGAGGCCGTCTGCGGGCCAGTCATCCGGGCCACGATCAAGGAGCTTTACGACGAGGACACGGCGGAAGCAGTGCGCATCCAGTACGGGGGGAGCATCAAGCCCCACAACGCCGAGGAGTTGATGTCCCAGCCGAATATCGACGGTGGCCTCGTCGGCGGGGCTAGCCTCCAAGCGGAGGACTTTGTGGAGATAATCCGCCTCACAGCGAAGGCCAAGGGGCTGCTTTAGACAGCCTCGCCGAGTGTTCAGGCATTCAGAATTTGGCCGCCGGTCACGCGCTCGTGAAGCGTTTGCATCAGCTCCGCATTGATTCACCTAAAATGTTACCGAGCACCTCTGATCCTCTGTTGACAGCCCCCGACAAAAAGGGATACACTGCTGATGGATGAAGCAAGACAAGAGGAGGCAAGCTTGATGATCACGTACGGCATCGTGGGCATAGGGGGATTCGCCGCCACGTGGGTGGAGGACCTCCGCACCTTGGAAGAGCGGGGTATCGCGCGCCTAGGCGCGGCGGTGGTGCGCAATCGGGACAAGTACCAGCCCCAGCTACAAGAACTGGAGGAGCGGGACTGCAGCATCTATGGGACGCTGGAGGAGATGTTGGAAGGGGGCCAGGAACAAATCGACGTGGTGGGCGTGCCAACGGGCATATCCTACCACGCACCCATGGCCATTCAGGCTATGGAAGCTGGATACAACGTGCTGATCGAGAAGCCCGTGGCGGCCACCATTCAAGAGGTGCGAGAATTGCAGGAATGCGAGCGCCGTACCGGTCGCTGGTGCGCCGTGGGGTATCAGTGGATATATGGCCCGACCATGAGATGGTTAGCACAAAAGGTGACCGATGGACGCCTGGGTATGATCCTAGAAGGGCGCACCATGATCAGCTGGCCCCGCGATAGAGGCTACTATACCCGCAATAGCTGGGCGGGTCGCTTAGGAGAGCCGGGACACTGGATTCTCGACGGACCAGCCACCAACGCCACCGCCCACTATCTCACCAACATATTCTATCTCATAGCGGCTCAGCAGGGAGAGGTATCCATCAAAAACGTGCGCGGCGAACTCTATGCCGCCAAGGCCATCGAAACCTATGATACCTCGTGCATCGCGGTCGACGTGGACGGCATCCCTGTGCTGCACCTTGTCAGTCACGCCGTCAGCGAATCCTTTGACCCCAGGACGCGCCTTATATGCGAAAAGGGCATCATCGACTGGCAGGCGGACACAGATACCGCGATCATCGAATACGATGACGGGAGACGAGAAAAGTACGTCAACGCCCATCTGGAGGAGAATCACCTCGGGCCTCTCCACCAAATCGCCCAGGTAGCAGCGGGGCAGGCAGAGGCGCCTCTATGCGGTTTGAAGGAGGGCGGGCCCCACGTGCTGACCATCGATCTGGCCTTCGAATCCAGCGTCGGGGTCCATCGCGTGCCTGAGGAATACGTATACCCCATTTCCTCGGAGGACGGCTCCGAGACGGCGGGCATACGGCAGATGGAGGCGATCCTCCAAGAGGCCTATGAGTCAGGATGCACCTTCTCGGAACTGGACACTGTTCCCTGGGCCATCCACACGGACGCCGTACCAGCCGAGGGCTATGACCATTTCCCGCAGGGCGATTCCCTCAAAGAAGCACTCGGCGTCGACGAGTCTGAAGAGGTGGAGGATTAAAGGCCTGGCTCTGCTGAAAGAAATTTGAAGAACTGCTACACTGAAGAGTGGCTACGCAGTGTTTCGAGGCCAACTTCGCCGGGCCACCACCGCAGGTGGCCCCCTACTCGTCCCACTTGTAGACGCGAAGGGCTGTTTTGCCCAGAATCTGCTCTTGCTGCTCCTCGCTCAAAAAATCGCACTCCACGGTGATGAACTCGAGTTGCTGCTTATAGCTGGCATCGGCCACCAACCCTGGACGCGGATAATCGGAGCCCCAGGCGATCTTGTCCGCGCCGATGATCTCCACGGCCTCATGTAAGCGCTCCTTGGCCTCGGAGAAGGGATGTCGCTGGCGGAAGGTGAGGGCGCCGCTGTCCACATAAACGTTGGGCGACGAGGCCACGATCTCGATCCGCTCCCGATATTCGTCCTCCGGCCCAAAGGATCCCGCAAAGTGCGACAGAACCACTTTAAGCTCCGGCACGGCTGCTATCAGCTTGCGAATGTCATCCGGCACACCGTTCTTGCATACTACCGGCAATCCCCGCTCGGCACATCGTTCCCAGAGGGGCATCAATTCGGGCACCGCGATTTCCAGGAGAGGATCGGGACTCTTGACGAGAAAGCCCTGCAGGTTTTTCTTTTCAATGGCCTCTTGAAAGCACCCCACGGGATCCTCATAGTAATGCTGGTCCAGGAGGGCCGTGCAGGAAAAGCGCGTGGGCTCGGCTTGCCGCACTTGAGCCAAATAGTCGTCCTGCTTGCCGTCCGCAAACTCTTGCAGCACTACGGCGCGGTCAATGTTTAGCCACTCCATGTGCGCGAGGGCCCGTTCATAGGTGCTCTGGCTGTCCTCAAAGGCCGGCGGCGTGGCATAGTATACCCTATCTCCCTCGCGCGCCTTCCCCCAACTCAGCGCTTGACGATCAATGCCAAAATCCTTACCATGAAGGGGATTCCAAAGGTGAATGTGTGCATCAATGATCATATAGATCCCTCCTCGCTACACGACGTTGCTGGGTGCGCACGTTGTAACATGAAGCACCTTCTAGGTCAAGTTGCGAGGCGAAAACGGACGATATTTTAGAGGAGGATACACGTAATGCGTGGAGAATATTCGTTCCAGGAGATATCGAACCAGGCAAAGTGCTGGCAGGCAGGTAATGAGGCGATGCTCGCAAAGAAGGAAGAGGCGCTGTCTATGGTCGAACGTGCCGCAGAAGAGGGGATCCTCTTTATGGGCTGCGGCTCCACACACTATTTGGCCCAGTTCTCGGCGCGGTATTTCCAGCGCGCCACGGGCCTTTCCTGCCAAAGCTCCCCTTCCTCAGAGGTGTTCCTGAACCCGGATACGCTTCTGAGAGAGGGGCAGAAACCCTTGGCGGTGGCCCTGTCCCGCTCCGGGAGAACCAGCGAGACCATCCAGGCCGTTCAAGAAATGCGCGGCCGGGGCAGCGAGGCCCTGGCCATTAGCTGCTACCAGGATACGGGATTGGCCTCCGCCGCTTCTACAACGATCAGCATACCTGAGGCTCAAGAGAAGAGCTTTGCGCAAACGGGCTCTTTTGGCGCCATGTTGGTAGCCGTGCAGACGCTAGCCGCCCTCACAGCCAACGATGACGTCCTCTTGCAGGAAATAGATTCCCTTCCCTCCCAGGCAGAAGACCTCATAGCACGCGCCAAGCCTATGGCGAAGAAAGTCGGCGCCAATGAGAGGTACAAACGGATCTCCTACTTGGGCTCCGGCCCCCTTTACGGCCTGGCCAATGAGGGCACGATCAAGATGAAAGAGATGTCCCTATCGTTGGCCGAGGCCTATCATTTCATGGAGTTCCGCCACGGACCGATGTCCTTGCTCGACGAGGAGCACCTCGTCGTGGGGCTGGTATCCGAAAGGACGCAGGACTATGAGCTGGCCGTGCTGCGGGACCTGCGTGAACGAGGGGGCTCCATCGTGGTCATCGCCAATGAGAATCAGGGATTGAGCCAAGCGTTCGACACGGTGTTCGCGTTGAACTCCTCTCTGTCGGAACGAGCACGCCCCGTTCTGTATCTTCCCTTCCTGCAACTGATGGCCTACTATAGGGCCATGGGTAGAGGGCTTGATCCCGACCGTCCACGGAATGTATCCATGGCCATCCGTCTGGAAGGAACGGAGATGAAAGAGTGAACGCCAGGCCCTACGACATCCTCGTGGTGGGGGAACTCAATGTGGATATCATCGTCCGAGGGGACGTGCGGCCCAAGTTCGGCCAAGTGGAAAAGCTAGTTGACGATCTCTCCGTCTATGCGGGCAGTTCGGGCGGCATCTTTGCCGCCAGTGCGGCCAGGATGGGACTTCGCGTCCTCTATGTGAGCAGAGTGGGCGACGATCTCTTTGGACACTTTGCGGTGGACGAGATGCGAAAAGCGGGCGTGGATACCTCCTTCATCAAGATCGATCCGACAGTCAAGACGGGGGCGAGCGTCGCCCTCTCCACAGGCGTTGACCGTGCCATGCTCACTTACCTCGGCTCCATCACCGCCGTCACCGCCGAGGACGTGAAGCCTGAATACTATGAGCAGGCGCGCCACCTCCACGTGGTCAGTCCCTTTTTGTTAAAAGGGCTACGCCCCATGATGCCCAAGATGATGCGCGCCGCCAAGCAAGCCGGTATGACCGTCTCCTTGGATACTAACTGGGATCCAACAGAACAGTGGGAACTGGAGGGCTTTTTCGACCACCTGGACATCTTTTTGCCCAACGAACAGGAGGTGCAGGCTATCACAGGTCAGCGGAGTCTGGAGGGGGCTGTGTCAGAGATGGCGAACCGCGTGCCCCTTTTGGTGGTCAAACGAGGGAAGAAGGGGGCGATGGCCACTCATAAGGGTCGACGCGTCGAGGTGCCGGCGTTTCCGGTCAAGACCGTCGATACAACCGGCGCTGGTGACAGTTTTGATGGGGGTTTTGTGGCCGCGTGGCTCAAGGGACAGCCCCTGAAATGCTGTCTTACGTTGGGCGCGGCCTGCGGAGCCATGACGACCACGGCGCTGGGCGGTTTCAACGGCCAGCCCTCGTGGGAGGAAGCGCTGGATCTGATCCACGGACCATGCAACCGCTGATCCGTCCGCAGCCTTCCGAACCCCGGTCTGGATACAGGAATCCCCATCGCAGTTGCGCGCTTCCCCCCCCTTCCACAGATATCCGACGCACGACAAGCAAAGGCCACTACTTTTTGACAGCCTACTGTGGCGGATATAATATGATCAACTGGCCTGATTCCAGTCCCTTACAGTTTCGTGGCTGCTCAAGGTGTCAGGACAAGAACCATAAGGAGAGCTCATGAAGCGGCTCGGCCGCACCGTTGCTTTAGCCTCACAACTGGGCATAAGCATGGGCCTGATGGGGGCTGGCGTCATGGTGCTGGGCCTGCTGGCCGGAAAGTGGGTCGACGCCCGATGGGGCACGGCCCCTTTTGCCACCATGTTTTGCACCCTTGCGGGCGCTTTGGCTGGTCAAATAGCTATCTATCGTTGGGTAAAGCATGCTGTTTCAAGATTGCCTGAGCAAGAACACGTGTATCAGCTTCCCGACGTCTTTTCCGCTCTTAGGTTGGCGGTCAAGACGCTGGCTTTGATGATCGTTCCCGTGCTCGTTGGTATTGGCACAAGTTTTTTGATCACTCAGAAAGGGAGAAACAGAATTATCGTAACGCTCATATCCGCCCTTGTCGGCCTTGTCGCAGGGCTCGCGGGCTCTCTGCACGCCGCGCGTTCCGTGGGTGGAGAACAAGGGTAACTGCAGATGTCAGGCAAGAAAGTCGTCGTCATCGTCGCCATCATCATACTGCTCATCGCCGCCAACTTTTTTACCCCTTTCACAGTAAATCGTATCTCTGTGGAACTGAAGCCAGAGCGCCTTTTCGAGGTGGGGCCTCTGGCTGTTACGAATACCTTGCTCAGCAGCTGGCTCACCGTGATTATCCTCGTAATCTTTGCCTTGCTGAGTTGCCGACACCTGGTGGATACCCCGGCTCCCCTGTCCATGCAGAACGTGATGGAGATGATGGTGGAGGCGGCATATGACCTCCTGGAACAGTTCGCTGGCGCCCACACAAGGGCTTTTTTCACCGTAAGCGCTACATTTCTTCTCTATATCGTGGTGGCAAACTGGCTGCCCCTATTGCCTGGGTTTGGCAGCGTGGGCATCTTTGCACAACGCGATGGAAGGCGCGCTTTCATCCCCCTGTTGAGAGGTTCCACGACGGATCTCAATACCACCACCGCACTCGCCATCTGCTCAGTCGTCAGTTCTCAGGTGTACGCTGTGCGGTTTGCTGGGTTTTTCAATCACCTTCTCCACTATATTGCCATCGACAACTTTTTGGCGTTTGGCAAGCTCATAGCCAAAGGCAAAGGGCTGAAATTGGGCCTGTTGCTACAAGGCTTTCTGGACCTTTTTATCGGCCTCCTCAACATCTTTGAGGAGTTGACCAAAGTTCTCTCATTCTCCTTCCGTCTCTTTGGCAACGTGTTTGGCGGCGAGGTGCTCTTGACGGTCATGGCCTTCCTCGCGCCGTACGTCGTATCCGTTCCCTTTATGATGATGGAGTTGTTCACTGGGTTCATTCAGGCACTTATATTCGCGCTTCTGAGTACCGCTTTCTTTGCTCAAGCGGTACCCAATCACGGACAAACTATAGGCGCTAGAGATTCTGCTCCATCGCAGCAGACTGCAGAAACCGAAAAACAGTAGCATACAAGGAGTTCGAACGCATGGATATCAATCCGGATATTGCAGCCGGCCTTACAATCGCCATCGGGACTATTGCCCCGGCCCTCAGCATTGGTCGCCTCGTCTCGTCGGCCATGGAAGCCCTAGGACGCAATCCAGAAGCGGAAGCAGCCATAAGTACAAACATGATCGTCGGTGTCGCTTTTACAGAGGCCATCGCGATCTACGTCCTGGTCGTCGCCTTGGCCATCAAGTTTGTGTCATAGCCGGCCATCAGCTCTGAGAGGAGATCGATAATTGCAAGAGATAGGTCTCGATCTTGGCCTGCTAGTCTCTCAAATCATCAACTTTGGCCTTCTTGTGGCCCTGCTAGCGGTCTTTCTCTACAAGCCCATTCTAAACAAGCTTGAAGAGAGGGCTAAGCGCATTGAGCAGGGCGTCGAGGATGCAGAGCGGGCGCAAAAGAGACTAGAGGAGGCAGAGGCACACTATGAGCAAGAAATGGAACGTGCCCGACAGGACTCACAGGAGGCCCTAGAGCGCGCGACGCGGGATGCCGAACAGCAGCGCCAGGAGATACTGCTGAAGGCGCGCCAGGAGGCACACGAGATCGTGCTGCGCGCCCAACAACAGGCCGAACGGGAGATGCAGGAGAGGGAAATTGAACGCAGGCAGGAGATCATCGATCTGGCCATGGCAGCGGCCTCCCGCCTCTTGGAAAAGGAGTTGGATGAGGAGAAACACCGTCACTTCATTGAGGAATTCCTATCCGAGGCTGAGGATCTCTCATGAACCAGGAGATTCGTGAGGCGCGTGACCAGGGCATGCATATGCCGAACAATTCGATCTCTGGACGACAAACGGCAGAAACTGTGAACGATTTGCCGCATGCGCAGAATCCCTCAATAGTAAACAGAACGGAATCTGGCGTAGCCCATATTCGCACAGCCGTTCCTCTAACAGAGGGCGAACGCCAGCGTCTGCATCGCATCCTGGAAGATTACTTTGACCATCCTCTGGAACTCCAGGTCGAACAAGTCCCCGATGTGCTGGCGGGAGTATTTGTTCAGATTGGAGATACGGTGATCGACGGTACCTTGAGGGGCAAATTGGAGGCGTTGCATCATCACCTCTTAGCGCAGTCGCGTATCATGATCTCAAGCCAGGCCCCATCGAGCAGAGGAAAGGATCTTTCGTGATGGCCTCACGGAATCCTGACACAGGGATCTCCCACATGCTACGGCAACAGATTAAAAGCTTTGACGTAGCCCTGCGTCCCGTTTCCGTAGGTACAGTAACAGAGGCCGGCGATGGCATCGTGCACATCTCGGGGCTGCACAACATTATGATGGGAGAGATGGTCGCCTTTGAAGACGAAACGCTGGGCATGGTCCTAAACCTGGAAGAGGAGACCGTCGCCGCCATCGTACTGGGAGACTATGACGAGATCCTGGAAGATAGCACGGTAAGGGCTCTAGGACACGTGGCCTCAGTGCCCGTGGGAAACGCGCTGCTGGGGCGCGTCGTGGATGCCCTGGGACGCCCAATGGACGAAAAAGGACCACTGAACACCAATCGTAGCCGCTCTGTAGAGCGCCCCGTCCCTGACATCATAGACCGCGTTCCGGTGAATGTGCCCTTGGAGACCGGCATCAAGTCCGTGGACGCCCTGGTGCCCATAGGTCGGGGACAACGAGAACTGATAATTGGAGACCGGCAAACGGGAAAGACGACACTGGCCATAGATACGATACTTCATCAGCACAGGGACGACGTGCTCTGCGTCTATGTTGTAATAGGACAGGAACTCTCCAACGTAGCCCAAGTCGTGCGAACGCTGGAAGAGCATGACGCCCTCCCCCATACAGTCGTGGTCGTGGCAGCAGCCAGTTCCCCCGTAGCCTTGCAATACCTTGCCCCCTATGCCGGGTGTTCTATGGCCGAAGAGTTCATGGAACAGGGACGCGACGTGCTCATCGTATATGATGACCTGACCAAGCACGCCTGGGCATATCGCCAGATATCCCTCCTTCTGCGCCGCCCGCCGGGCCGTGAGGCATTCCCCGGCGACATCTTTTATCTCCATGCCCGTCTCCTCGAGCGCGCCGGCCGGCTGAATGAGGCTCTCGGGGGAGGATCGTTGACGGCCTTACCCATCATCGAGACACAGATGGGAGACATTTCCGCCTACATCCCCACCAACGTGATCTCTATAACGGACGGCCAGATTTTCCTGGATGACGAAGCCTTTAATCGGGGAATGCGCCCCGCCATTGATGCAGGGCTTTCCGTCTCCCGCGTGGGAGGTGCCGCGCAATGCCCTGCCATGAAGGATATCGCCGGGGAATTGCGGCTAGAAATGGCCCGATTCCGAGAACTGGAAGAGTTTGCCCAGTTTGGGGCTGAACTGGAACGATCCACGCAGGAAAGCCTGGCACGAGGCCGGCGCATCCGTGAAATCCTCAAGCAACCGCAGCATAGTCCCATGCCCCTTGTGGACCAGGTGGTTGTCCTATATGCCATCACCCACGGCTATCTGGACGACGTGGAGGTAGAGGATGTCGGCCGCTTTGAAAGGCACCTCATGCGCTTCCTACACCAAGAGCGGCAGGGGCTGCGCAACGCCATCAGTATCCAGCGCGAACTATTTCCGGATCTGGAACAGAGGCTGCAAGAAACGCTAGACTTTTTCAAGAACAACAGATGGAGTGCTGTTTGAGCCAATGCCCAACTTGCGCGATATTAGAAGGCACATTAGAAGCGTGGAAAGCATCGCCAAGGTAACGGGAGCCATGGAGGCTGTCGCCATTGCCAAGAACCATCGGTTCCGCTCCCGTGCGCAAGAGTCCCTTCCCTTTGCAAGGGCCTCCTGGCAAATACTAACCCACCTGGCAGCAGCGAGCAATCCAGAGATAAGCGAGAGTGTCTTCTTCTCCGGCTACGATCACGCACATCGCATGGGCATGCTTCTGATAGCGGGCGATAGGGGCATGGCAGGCGGCTACAACCGTAGGGCCGTGCAAACGGCTGTTGAGTACATAGAGACACAAGATCTTTCCGCAAGCATCCTCGTCGTGGGCAAAGAGGGGCGAGACAGGATGTCTGCCGAAGGCTATGAAGCGGAGGGCTTTTATCCCCTTGCAGATCGCGAGATAACGCTGGAGAATACGACACAGATGACGAGCGCTTTGATAGGGGGATATCAGGAAGGACGGTTCCAACGGGTCGTCATTGTTTATACGCCGTTTGAGCCAGGACGGGAATCCGTGCCCCGCACGCGCCAGTTGCTTCCCATCCGCCCAGCAGAGACCGCAGCGTCCCATCAGTACATCTTTGAGCCGCCCGCAGAGCAGATGCTGGAGTCTTTGCTGTCCCAAGTGCTCCGCTTCCAGATATACCAAGCTCTCCTGGCGTCCCTGACAGCGGAACACGCATCTCGGGCGCTAGCCATGGGCCAGGCAACCCAAAATGGAAAGGATCTTATCGAGCGCTTGACCCTAGAGTACAACAAAGCCCGCCAGGAGAGCATAACAAAAGAGCTGATGGACATCGTCGGTGGTGCCACTACCCTTTACAACGAGTAGGAACCCAAGATGCAAAATGCGGTCGAGGGCAAAGTTGCACAGATCGTCGGGCCGGTAATAGATATCGCGTTCCCGCCAGGGCAACTTCCAAAAGTCTTTAACGCCATAGACATCATCGTTCCCGGACGCCCCAACCTCGTGGTTGAAGTGCAACAACAGGTGCACAATCACTGGGTTCGCTGCATAAGCATGGGGCCGACAGAGGGGGTAAGCAGGGGGCTTACGGCCATTGACCGGGGGCATCCAATCTCTGTCCCCCCGGGTGAGGCCGTACTAGGCCGCATGATCAACGCGCTCGGAGAGCCCATAGACGGCCTGTCGCCCATCAATGCAGAGACGGAATACCCCATCCACCGTCCTGCTCCAACCCTTGTCGAGCAATCGGCGGAAATAGAGGTATTTGAGACAGGAATCAAAGCCCTAGACCTCCTCGCGCCCCTTCCAAGAGGAGGTAAGGTGGGCATTTTCGGCGGTGCCGGCGTGGGCAAGACCGTCATCATATACGAGTTGATCCGTAACGTCGCTTACGAACATAGCGGCTACTCGGTGTTTTGCGGCGTGGGGGAGCGAAGCCGCGAGGGGAACGAGCTGTGGAACGATATAAAGGAGGCGGGCGTCTTGGATAAGACGGCCCTCGTCTTTGGGCAGATGAATGAACCACCAGGCGTTAGGGCTCGCGTTGCCTTGACGGGCGTCACCATTGCCGAGAGCTTTCGCGAGGAAGGCATGGACATACTTTTCTTCATCGACAACATATACCGCTTTATACTAGCGGGCAGCGAGGTTTCTGCCCTCTTGGGCCGTATGCCCTCAGCCGTTGGGTACCAACCCACTCTGGCCGCCGAAGTGGGAGCACTTGAGGAACGTATCACCTCCACGCCACGAGGCTCTATTACCTCGGTTCAGGCCGTGTACGTGCCGGCCGATGACTACACTGATCCCGCGCCGGCCACGGTGTTCGCCCACCTGGACGCCACGGTGACCCTGGAACGGTCCATCGCAGAGCGTGGAATCTACCCTGCCGTAGACC